>JAFNIX010000055.1 GCA_017601225.1 Candidatus Brockarchaeota archaeon
CATGCTGTCGAACCTCGTTTGAACATTCATTCTCTAAGGGTTTAAACAAGCCTACAAAATTAAGAGGAAGACATCTCGATGCCTTCAAAAATTGTCTCCAACCTGTTCGCGTCACGCCTCATCTTTTATTATCGTAATTCTAGGATTCTTGAATGGAGAGCATACATAGGGATGGCTATGTTGGGCTTTATCTCGAGCCCAACGTTCCTTACCGCATTGATGCCATTAGAAGTCCTCAAGTTTATGTTAACGATAGCTTTCTACCTTGCATTTTCTTTTGACGCAGGAAACGACGCCCTGCAGAAAGAAAAGCGGAGAAAACCCGTTGCCCCATGAAGAATAGGCGCACGCCAGTCCCAGTAGCTTAAAGAAATCGATTTTCTTTAGCAACTAAGCGTGGCTCTGAAGAATTGAAAAACCACGTGTAAAGAAAAACATGCTCTAGAACCACTTAATAAATCCAATGATAAGAAACATTTTGATTCGGCTTTTTGAATCTCGAGTATTTAAGTCATGAAAGTGGAGGTCTTGCTCCAAGCGTAACAGGAATATCCATTATTCGATTGTTTCTAACTATCGTCAATACAATTGTTTGATTCGGGAGTGTGTATTCCTCTAAGAAGGATAAGAGATCATCTCCATTAGTAATCCTTGTACCGTTTACCCCTATCACAATGTCTCCACCCACCGTGACCCTGCTTCCCTTAATTATAATCTGCCTGTTTCCACCCTGTAAACCTGCTTTAGCAGCAGGCCCGTTTGCAGTAACTCCTACGATTAGCCACCCGTACGTCACGTTCACACCCATTGCTGACGCTAAGTCATACGTCATATCCATACCCGTTATTCCAAGCCAAGGATGCTGGTCATAAGTTCCCTTAGTAACCAAGGATTCTATTTCACGCAGTATCGTGTTGGAGGGGATGGCGAAGCCAAGACCCTGCGAGTCTCTAACTATAGCAGTGGTTATTCCAACAACTTCGCCTCTTAGATTCAGAAGAGGTCCTCCCGAGTTGCCCGGGTTTATGGGGGCGGTTGTCTGAATGCAGTTCGCTATCGAATAGCCCCCTGTAATGTCTGCAGAGATGGTTCTGCCGAGAGCACTCACTATGCCGGAGCTCATTGAGCCCGCCAAGCCATATGGATTTCCTATGGCCACCACAGGGTCTCCTACTCTGAGCGTCGACGAGCTTACGATTTTAAGGGGTTTGAATTCATCGAGGGAAGCGTTCACAGATAGAACCGCTAGGTCAGCATAAGCATCTGCACCCTTGACAACAGCAGGATAAGTGTTTCCACTTCTAAATCTTACAGTTATGTCCCGCGCATTATAAACGACATGGTAATTCGTCACAATAACAAACTGATCCTTGTATTTGTAGACGAAGCCTGAGCCCTGGGAACTACTGTAATATGGACGGTAGAAAATATCATAGGTAACAACAGTACCCGTTATCAGAACGATCGAATCCCTAACGTTTTCATAAAGCTGCGATAGGGAGAAGTTCCCCCCTAAAACATAGGTTATGCTGCCTGAAGAATTCTGCGTCAGCTGCAATGCGGATACATTTTTTTCAAGGTTTGAAAGCTTGTTTTGAAGCTCATCTATCCTGCTTACGATGAACAGACTGTTGAAAGCATAGCTTATCAATCCCCCTATAAAAACGCCTATCAGCACGAATGATACTGCTAAGGCTATGTTAGACCTGCCGGCATCCCGATGAGTTGAAGAGCCTTCCAGCAACCCCATTTTTAAGCTACTATTGCTTGTAGTAACATATTAATAAGCATTACTATACACGAAATAAACTATCGAGCACCTCAAATTTAACGCCGAAAAATAAAGAGGGATGCGGCGTCCGGGATTTGAACCCGGGTTACCAGCGATCTGCCAATATTGATGGCAGGCTGATGTCCTATCCAGACTAGACGAACGCCGCGGATATTAGATGTTAAAAAATAGAGAAGGAGAATAAAAAGTTTTATTTCAAAGGTTTCTTAAAATATGTGGCACGCTTCTCTGCTGAAGCCGGTCTTTTCGAAGATGGCTATTACATCCTTTGTATGACACCGGGAACCTTTATGTTTTACCAGTAAAATAAGCGACATAAATGGTGCACTCCAACCAGTTTTTGAACGTGATTAGTGCACGCTTTATCATTCTCAGCTAACGTGGTAAAAATTATTTTTGCACTGTTGATGCGTGGCATTATTCTGAAAAGGCTTAAAGGTATTTTTCAACTTTAGAAGGCAATACTTATAAGAATAAGGCGTGTAGTGAGAGTATGGCGGATAAAATACATTGTGCACATATTCTGGTTAAGACAGAGCAGGAGGCTAAGGAGGTTCTTGAACAGTTGAAGAAGGGAGCTAGCTTCTCTAAGCTGGCCGCTGAGAAATCGCTGTGTCCTTCTAGGAAAAAAGGCGGAGACCTGGGATTCTTTGGAAGAGGGCAGATGGTGCGCGAGTTTGAAACAGCCGCCTTCGCATTGAAAAAAGGCGAGGTATCCCAGCCGGTGAAGACGAGGTTCGGCTGGCATATAATAAAAAGACTGGAGTAAGACCATGAGAAGCTGCTTCTCGAACATTTCTTTACAGTATGGTTTGAAAACCTTTAGACTTATATAGTGGGGATTTATTCCCGGGCTAATGGATTTAACGCCGCTATTAGCCTCCTTCCTGCTGGTGGTAGTTGCAGAGCTGGGGGACAAGACGCAGATCGCTGTCATAACCTTATCGTCCCATC
>JAFNIX010000010.1 GCA_017601225.1 Candidatus Brockarchaeota archaeon
GGATATTATTAGGTGAATAGAGTTTTCTGTCTTTACAGTTTAACGGAAAAAGTTTATATAACACGGTTATATTTTAACATGGAAAAGACGCTGGATGAAAAAGATCTTCTTGAAAGTCGATGGAATGGAATGCGCCGACTGTGCTGTTACAATTGAAAAAGCTTTAACCAACACTAGGGGTGTTTTAAATGCGAGCGTGAACTTTGTAACCGGTAAGGCGATTTTAGAATATGATCCCAAGACGGTGGATATACGTGAAATTCTGAAAGTAATTGAGAATGCTGGTTATATGGCAGAAGAATTTAAACAGGGAGATGCAACCGAAGATAGAAAAATTAAAGGGGAAATGCGTTTGCTTGTTCTCAGCTTTTCTCTAACAGTTCCGATACTAATTATAGAGCTTTTTCTAGAGTTCATTGGAAAGAACTTTTTACTGTTCGTTTTAACAACACCCGTTCAATTTATAGCTGGCTACCCTTTTTATAAAAGAGCTTACTCAGCCCTTAAAAACAGGAATGCAACCGTTGATACACTGGTTGTTTTAAGCACTTCGGCCGCTTACTTTTATAGTGTTGCCGCATCCTTCTTTATCAGTGGTCCAACATTCTATGAGGCTTCCGCATCCGTGATAACAACCATAAGCCTAGGTGAACTCTTAGAACGAATATCTTACGGTAAAACTGGTGCAGCCATTCAGAGGCTAGTGGGACTGCAACCGCAAACCGCCAGGGTTATAAGGGAAGGTGGAGAAGCCGAGGTTCCTATAGGTCACGTAAGGGTTGGAGATATAGTGATCGTGCGACCAGGAGAAAGGATACCGGTAGACGGTACAGTTATAGGCGGACATTCTGCTGTAGATGAAAGCATGGTTACCGGGGAAAGCATGCCCGTGGATAAAAAAGAAGGAGACATGGTGATAGGGGCAACAATAAACAAATCCGGGGTTTTGAAAATTAAGGCGACGAGGGTTGGGAAGGACACTCTGCTAGCTCAGATAATTAAAATAGTTGAGGAAACACAGTCTTCTAAAGCACCTGTTCAGAGAATTGCTGACAGGGTAGTCTCCTATTTCGTTCCCTTAGTCTTGTTCTCAGCATTTATAGCATTTATTGTTTGGCATTTTTGGCTTAATTCAACATTATTGTTTGCTTTAACTGTTTTCGTCACAATGCTTGTTGTCGCCTGCCCCTGTGCTCTGGGAATAGCTGTACCCACAGCAATTATGGTTGCCATTGGAATGGGAGCTGAACATGGAATTTTAATAAAAGGAGGTGAGGCTCTAGAGATCGGTGGAAAAGTTACAACCATTGTTTTCGATAAGACTGCCACTTTAACCAAAGGAGAACCTGAGCTTACCGATATAGTGACGCTTTCTGAGTATGATGGTAAGGAGATATTAAAGTTAGCTGCTGCTCTGGAGAAATATTCGGAGCATCCTATAGGTAAAGCCGTAGTAAGGAGAGCAGAGGGAAAAGGGATTGAAATACCGGATGTTGAAACTTTTGAAGAGATAATTGGTTATGGCTTAAAGGCTAAGTATGATGGAAAAAATATAATGCTTGGTAATAGAGAGTTCATGCTCAAAGAGAGGATTGAGATACAGCATTTAGAGGAGGAACTTAGAAAGCTGGAAGAACAAGGCAAAACTTCAATGATCTTGGCTTTCAATGGAAGAGCTGTAGGCATAATTGCTGTAACTGACGTGTTGAGGGAGCACGTGAGAGAGGTTGTGGAATGGCTACATAGAATGGGAAAGGAGATTATAATGATGACTGGAGATAATGAAAGGGTTGCTAATGCGGTAGCGAAGCAGCTGAACGTCGATAGAGCTTTGGCACAAATTTTGCCATGGGGTAAGGCAAAGGAGATAAAAAGGCTTCAGAAGGAGGGTAAGATTGTAGCTATGGTAGGGGACGGCATCAACGATGCGCCAGCTTTAACACAAGCCAATGTCGGCATAGCTATGAGCTCTGGCACAGACATAGCCAAGGAATCAGGAAAAGTCATACTGGTAAAAGAAGACATAAGAGATATTGTTTGTTTTATCGAATTGAGTAGGAAAACCATGAGTAAGATTAAACAGAACTTGTTATTTGCCTTCATCTACAACGTGATTGCAATCCCGATAGCCGCTGGAGTTTTATACCCGTTACTCCACACTCTAATCTTATCTCCAATGCTTGCTGCCGTGGCAATGACTTTAAGCGATGTTTCGGTCATCGGCAACTCGTTGCTGTTAAAAAGACTTGATATTGGCAAAATCCATGGAAAATATTAGAAATCCTGTGATCCATACTCTCAGGACTAAACAATCCAATAATAAGCAGTATGATTTTAGACAAATAGTTCTCGGCGGAAAAGCCCTCGAGCTTAAACTAATTCCCTTATTCTTGCTAAGGCCTCATGAAGGCGTAGACTTAAAAATATTGGAAGAACTAGTAAAAAGCATTAAAGCAGATGGTGCTCTAAAGAAGGCAATTGCGGTTGAACGAGGCACCCGTATAATACTTGACGGGCATCATCGAGTAAAGGCTTTAGAGCTTATCGGTTGCAGTAAGGCGCCCTGTCTCCTTATGGACTACTCGTCTCCGCAGATAATGGTGTTCTCTTGGAGTGGAGACAGAGAGCTTTCAAAGGATTTAGTGATTAGGGCTGGATGTTGCGGAGAACTTCTGCCCCCCAAGACCACGAAGCATATGGTGAGATTGAATGAACATTTGACACATATCTCAGACATAGAGCCAGAAGTAAATATACCTATAGCTGCACTTTAAAAATATCTTTTATTTCGATGATTGAAGGTCGATTCTCACTTATACTTTACACCTAACTCCTCCGCAATTCTATAATATTTCTCGTGAACTCCGGTGCCTACTTTCTCTACCTCGATCTTCTCAAAACCCTCTGACAGATTCTCCATTTCTTTCTTGCCGAGTATGTTTCTTCCGATGGGATAAAGCACATTATCCTCTTTTGAAATGTGGTCCTCGAGCAATTCGATGTAGGACGATGCTTTTTCAGAAAAAACTATGTAGCCATGTTCATCCCCCTTCTCTATGGCTTCAACTGCTCGCAACATTTCTTTAATCAAGCTTCGTCCCTGCTCGTGTTCCTGAAGCATGACTCCTATTGGTCCTCCAGATCTAGGGACTCCGCGTTCCTCCAGAACACGAAACAAGACTTCTTCCTCTTTACTGTGGTGACATTTATCTGCAAACGTTCTCAAGAAATCCACCGATTTCCTAAGGTCTTCGACAGGAGGATTAACGTCTCTCTTCATCGCCTCAACCATGTGTTTCAGAGCTCCAATAACCTTTTCGATCACCCTGTGCTCTTCTTCTAGTTTTTCCAGCGGATCGTTCATGACAACGCCTTATTTTATAATGCAGTTATATAAAAATCTTCCTAATTATGAGGATCCTTTTCATTTAAGGATATCGTCGGGAAAAAGCGTTCCGCTGCAGATGGCTGTTCCGTTATTTTTCGGGAAATGTTTAAATTTTATAACCGGCTTATATCAAGCCATGAGTGGTCCTCAGGAGTTACATATAGTATTGGTTTCAAATGAACCAGAGCGTGTCTACCCTGCATTAACACTAATATTGGCTGCAAGTGCTCTCGGCGCTAAACCACATCTATATTGCACTATGAAGGGGCTTGACGTCGTAAGGAGGGATTCTTCAGGTAAAATTTCAATGCCCGGAATGCCGCCTGTTGAGAAATATCTTGAGGATGCCATATCGCTTGGGGCTTATGTGAGTGCCTGCGCGCCTTCGAGGAAGATGCTTGAGGATATGGGGATTAGCGAGAAGACGCTTTATCCAGGGGTTCAGATTGAGGAGGCTGTTTCGTTTCTTAGAAAGGCGCTTGAAGCCTCTAAGAAAGGTGGCATAGTGCTCTTTGTCTAGGAGGAATAAAAATGTTTCATTTGGATGAGAAGATCGCTATCGTAACTGAGCAGAATATAGTAGCGATGGAGGTTACACACTGTAGTAGAAGGGCAGTCTAGGATGATTGGACAGTTTCTATTAGCTTTTCGAGAAGGATTGGAGGCTGCGCTAGTAGTGGTGATAATCTCAGCATACTTGAAGAGAACGAGGAGAACGCTTCTCTCAAACTATGTTTACTACGGGGTCTATCTTGCGATATTCGCAAGCCTGATTTGCGGTGTTCTTGTTTGGTTTACATACGGGGCTCTCGCAGGACCATCTAAAGCGTTGTTCGAGGGGATTGCTGCATTGCTTGCTGTCATAGTCTTGACTTCCATGGTATATTGGATGGCGACAAAAGGAAGAAGGCTTAAGGCTGAAATCGAAACGAGAGTCAAGACCATCATGACGCGAGGCACAACCTTGGCACTCGTATTATTCTCCTTCATAATCGTTTTTCGAGAAGGTCTCGAAACCGTGCTCTTCCTGACACCCTTCCTATTAGTTGATCCCTTAAGCACTTTTAGTGGTGCCGTTTTAGGTATAATGGCTTCAGTATTCCTTGCTTACTTAGTCTTCATAGCTGGCATGAAAATAAACATTCGAAGATTCTTTTACTACACAAGCTTGTTACTCATCCTTCTGGCTGGCGGACTGGCTGGTTACGGTACTCATGAAATACTTGAGTATATGAGAGAAGTTGGAGTTAACACTGATTGGCTCGGCGAGCCTGCGTTCAACTTAAACATATCGAGCGATAACCCTTTACATCATAAAGGTTTGATAGGGTCTGTATTTGCAGTGATGTTCGGCTATACCGTGACTGCTGAATGGGCTAGGATCATTGTACATGCTGTCTATCTAATTATAATGCTGCCATCAGTATTTTATGTTTACAGTCGCCAGATACGGGAAGGCTGAGTTCTGAATTTTACAGCGATATTCCTCTGTTTTTATCTGAGGAGACTAGGTAAAAGATCCTCAAATTCCTCTAGGCTGTAAAGCTGCCCCTTTTTAGAAGGCTTATAGATGTTTTTAACTTTCATCATTCTTCTTAAACTATTTTCCCTCTTTTCTAGAATTTCCATGTATGTTTCCAATAATAAACTCTCTTTCTCGGAGAATCTCGATTCATCCCTAAGTCTTTTCAAAATGTTTTTATTCCACTCTCCATATTCCCAAGAACTGTCGGCTGACAGTATAAGCACATTACTGCCATCCTCAATGTTATTCAACTCCTGCTTTAATGCAGAGAATACCATTCCGGTTGAAGGTCCTCCATGAATACCATGTTTGACTTCCAATTCCATAAGCGCCATGTATGCGGATCTATCGTCTACTGTTAAAACATTCAACATTCTTTTGTCAACCAGCCCGAATATTTCTGGACTCCACTTGCAATCTCCCATCACGTAATGAACACCAGGTATATTATGCTCCCTGGTGGGTTGAACACCAATTATCTTGACCTTTGGATGGAACCTTGAGAAATACTCACATATGCCTGCAAATGTCCCAGTGCTACCCAGCGGGATGAATATATGTGTTAAATCCTTGAGCTCCTCATCTATCTCTTTAGCAGTCATCAAGAGGTGGGCGAGAGGGTTCAGAACGCTATTATACTGGTCTATGTTTACAATCCTGTTGCACTTGTTTACGACCGCCCTAACCCAGAAGACTGTGAATTCCCTGGGACACAGGTCGTACTCCTCTTCTGAAACTCTGACAACGTTTATTCCTAAATTCGTTAAGCTCTCCAGCTTCTGGCTTGGTGTTCTAGGAGGAACAACAGCGAAAAGATCTTTACCCATCTCGTTTGCTAAAATACCCAGTTCCTGGACGAAGTTGCCTGAGGAAGCGGAGATCCAAAATCTTGAATAAGGATCAGTCTCTTCAACATATAATCCCATTACGCTCGCCGGCTTCCTCTTTACCGACCTGACCGGGTCGGAACCATTCATGTTATCGTGCTCCCGCTTTATGAACAAGTGTAGATCCTTTTCATCATTAAATCCCTTAATCTCTTCAATCGGATAGGGTTTTAATCCTCTGGACTGCACCAGGTTTTCTACGAATCTTTCAAACATGCGCAGACTAACCTTAAACTCCTGCCCAATCCGATTCTCCATGTTAATATAACGCGGTTATATAAACGATTTATAAACCTTTCCCAAAAATTTCGAACAATCTCTTTCATTTCCTCCGCAGATGGATGGTTCCCGCCTCAATCAACGGTAAAATAGACAGCCCGGTCAAAGCCCCTAGGACGCTCAGCCCAATGCTTTTCGCCATGTCTGGGGCATAAATGGGGAACCATATTAAGAAACCGTAGAAACCTAGGATGAAAAAACGGAAGAGCATGTAGGGTATTGATGCTACAGTGCCTGAGACCAGTGAAACAAAAACAGTATATTTTTTACCAATATTCTTTTGGCTTCCTGGCAGGAAATACAGAAGGTCGAAAGTCAATCCTCCTACGGCATAGCCTAAGCCCACGAACAATGCGTATACTTGCATAGACCGGAAAATCCTCGTGGCCAGAGATGATACCGTAGCCATGATCGTCACGTTGCCGAATCTGCCAGCAATCTTAGCCATGATTACCATTAACATCCAGCCGAGGAAACGCTGAATAACTCCGTGCACCCCAGTTATCAGGCTGATCGTCGGCCCAAGGTATGTCTCCGAAGCTATCCAGATGGCTGAGAATGCCGCAACCAAGGCAATGTCCCTGGTACTGAACTTTTTCAAACGTGCTGCCTCCTTATTAAATGGGGGGTGGGGGGAATATCACTCCACCAAAGAAGACATATGAGGATAGCAAAGACACTGCTACGTCTAGCAAAGTTGCTGCTGTGAATACTAACAGAGGTCTACCATGCCCGATCTTGAGAAGGTCCTTGAAGTTAGTGTTTAACCCTATGCATACAAAAGCCATTGCGAAAAACCATGATCGTATGTTCTTTGTCTGATTAATTATGAGATTAGTTGCGATACTTCCGAGAATTGGAGCGAGTAAGAATGACGAGATGGCTGAAGCCACTATAAAGCCTACTACGAACTTGGGGAATCTGTACCATATCTCTATTGGCTTTGGTTTTTCATCCTGGTTTTTCTCAACCCTAAGAGTCCAGTAAACTGCTAAGGCAAAAGCCGTTATCCCTATTAAGGCATTCTGAGACATTTTGATTATTGATGCTATCTTCATAGCCTTATCGCTATATAGGGCACCGGCAGCCACAACTGCTGGCGTTGTATCTATTGTTCCTCCTATCCACGCGCCAGCAACCGCATCAGGTATTCCAATGATCTTTGATACTGATGGCATCAGGACTAGCAGAGGTATGGAAAAGAGGAGTACGAGCGAAATAGTATAACTCACTTCCTTCGGATCCCCTTTAACCGCTCCTCCGGCAGCTATCGCGGCGGAAACACCGCAAATAGAGGTTGCGCTGGCCATAACACAAGCAAAGGACTTGCTTAAGCCGAGCTTAACCGCAAGGTAATAGCAGAAGTACCAAACTATGAAAAGCCCCACGGTTATCTCGAAAAGCCCAAAGGCCCCAGCGGAAAGCAACGTATTGAAAAGTATCTCCGCACCCAGTAAGACTAAACCAATCTTTATGAATAGCTCAGTTTTAATGGAAGCCTTGAATCGCTCAGGTAAGCCTGTTACGTTGCTTACAAATATTCCAAGCAACAGGGCCCAGAGAACGTACTCGAGACCCAAATAATTAACATAGCTCTGGCTGGCTATAAGCATCGCCGTAAAAGATAACGCGAAGATTAATGGGAAGCCCAGTACGTATCCTTTCAAGCCATTCTTCGCCGCTATAATGGGTATGCTGCTAATGAGTAGTAGGAACAAAGCTAGAACCGCTAAATACGGTATGCTGGAAACTCCAATTGAAGATAAAACATCTATGTCCCATTTCCCTATCCTTGGAATCCATGAAAGCAAATTTACAACGGATAGACCTAATAAAGCGAAGCCCAGCCAAACAGCCCACCAGTCTTCACTTCTATAAAGTGACGACCATTTTCTTTCTGCTTTCGGTTCAGATGCATCCAACTCGTTCATCACCTTTCGTGCAAGCCTTTTTATAACCCAGTTATAAAGATTTTCTTCAATAAAGAATAAAACGATTATATCTAAACCTAAAACCTGTCCCTAATACCCTCCAGAAGAATCTTTATTACTCTCAGTAATTAAGTTCACATTCTTAAGAAAGGTTTTTATAACCCAGTTATATTTTCACGCTCCCAAGGTGTTAAAATGATTTCACACACAAAGTCAGTCGGGTTCGAAAAAGGATACGTAAAGTCTCTTAAATGTAGAGAATGCGGTAGAGAATATCCGCCGACGAAAATATACGCTTGCGAACATTGTTTTGCTCCGCTTGAAGTTATCTATGACTTTGATTCCATTACCCTCAATAAAGACCTTATTAAAAATAGAGAGAAGACTTTATGGCGCTACCGAGAACTCTTGCCCATTAACGATTATGAAAAAATTGTAGACATAGGTGCTGGTTTCACCCCTCTCAAAGAATGCAAGCGTTTAGCTGAAGCCCTTAACCTTAAGAAACTTTATGTTAAAAACGACACTGTGAATCCAACCGGGTCTTTCAAGGATAGGCCTGCCTCCGTGGCTGTTTCAAAGGCTTTGGAGCTCGGCTTCAGGGCTGTCGGATGCGCTTCGACAGGCAACTTGGCGGCGGCTACTGCCGCTCACGCTGCTAAAGCGGGTCTTCCATGCTATGTTTTCATACCGTCCGGCACGGAGAAAGGTAAGGTTCTTCAGGCAGCAGCCTACGGAGCCAAGATAATATCGGTCAAGGGTACTTACGATGATGCCAACAGGCTTGCAGCCCAGGCTTCTGACGAATACGAGTGGGCCCTGGTGAACATAAACATTCGTCCCTACTATGTAGAAGGCTCTAAAACAATAGCTTTCGAGGTTTGCGAGCAGATAGGGTGGAGGCTTCCTGAAAACATTGTAGTTCCAATGGGCAGCGGAGCATTATTGTGCGCTGTTTGGAGGGCTCTAAAACAGTTTGACGAAATAGGCCTAATAGACGGGACGGGGACGAAACTAATAGGTGCGCAGCCAGAGGGATGCTCCCCCATCGCTAAGGCTTTTAAGTCGAAAACCGAGGAAGTTTTCCCAGTTGAAAAACCCAAGACTGTTGCTAAGAGCCTAGCCATAGGAGACCCGGGTGACGGCATATATGCTTTAAGAGCAATAAGGGAATCTAAAGGTTTTGCCGAATATGCTACGGACGAGGAAATAGTTGAAGGGATGAAACTGTTAGCAAAAACGGAGGGGATCTTCGCCGAACCGGCTGGAGGAGTCTCAATCGCGGTCCTTAAAAAACTGGTTGAGCAAGGAGAGATATCTAGGGATGAAGAAGTTGTATGCTTCATAACGGGCAGCGGCTTCAAATCACTAGAAGTATTTTCATCCTATGCCTCCAGCGTGATAGAAATACAGCCTGATTCTGATCATCTTAAAGATGCGATAAGTGGTTAGGAGGTTGATACAGATGGGTAAAGTGAATGTAGCTTTATTTGGAAACCTGTCTAAGATCACGGGGGAAAAGACAACTTTCGTCGATGCTTCGACATTAGGCGAAGTTCTAAATGCTTTAGTAGAGAGGTATGGAGAGGCTTTCAGAAACAGGATCTATGATGAAAATAATAGGCCTAGAAGGTTCATAAATATATATGTAAATGGTAAGGATGTGCGTTTTCTGAACGGATTAGAAACCAAGCTGAACGACAGCGATAAAGTTTTAATGGTTCCGGCTGTGGGTGGTGGTTGAATACTGCTCTTAAGGGATGTTGAAAGAATGGTTAATCCCGTTCCCGAACAATTTGAGAATTCTGTCGGAACTTCACTTCACTCGCTTTCAAACATGCCGAAAAACCTCTTTCTTTCAAACGATGAGCTTGAATTCTATTCTCGCCAAATAGTTTTTTCGGATATCGGTTACGAAGGCCAGATTAGACTTAAGAATGCAAAAGTTTGCATAGTTGGTCTGGGGGGGCTTGGTTCCCCTGCGGCTCTGCAACTAGCCGCCATGGGAGTGGGGCATGTACGTCTAGTCGATCACGATGTTGTTGAAACATCGAACCTACAAAGGCAATACATTTACAGTATTAAATATCTTGGATATCCGAAGGTCGAGGTCGCTGCGAGAAGATTAAAAGAGCTGAATCCCAACATAGATGTCGAGCCCATACCCTTATCACTAAGCTATCGCAACGCTGATGAAATAATAGAGGGTATGGATGTTATTATCGACGGCTTCGATCGTATGGGCCCCCGTTATGCTGTCAACCGTGCATGTCAAAAACTAAAGGTACCATATGTTTACGGGGGTGCAATAATGAATTTTGGAAACGTGTCAACGATCATTCCTGGAGAGACGCCTTGTTTAGAATGCTTTCAGGGAGGTATTGATGACACTACATTACCTACCTGTGCCACGGTAGGTGTTCACCCGTCGATTCTCAATATTGTGGCGAGTATCGAGGTTTCTGAGGCATTGAGAATAATTCTCGGGAAGAAACCGTTGCTAGCCGGCAAACTACTATATTGTGATATTAGCGAGATGTCCTTCGAGAGTATAAATTTGTCAAGGGTGGAAAATTGCCCTGTATGCGGATCTAATCCCGTCAAATTTGAAAACGAAGGTGAGAGTGTTTTTGAAGTGTGCGGAAGGGAAGGGGGAAGGACTTTTCTGGCAGTTCCCAGAAGAAATCTAAACCTCAATATGGATAAGCTATTCCATCTTCTTAGCGGCCTGAAAGACTTTAACGTAGAAGTTAAAGCGGATCTCGGGATCACGTTTACAAGCAGATCCGGAGAAAGGATCAGCATACTAAAGAGCGGTGTAATGATAATAACGAACGTTAGGAGTAAGGAAGAAGTATACTACTTGTATGACGAAATAGTGGTTAACGGATTAGGGGTCAGTGCATGTGAGAGCATTTGTGAAGCGGAACATTGTCGTGTTCCATCTGCCAGGAGGATTGTAACAAATTGTCCATTTCTTTAACAGAGGATTTTGAAAAATTCGTTGGACGCTACTCGCTAGGCCGGGACAGTAATCCTTCTGACATTACTGGCTCGCAACATTTTCTCAGAATTAAAGTCCCCGGCGGAGTTTTAACGTCTAACCAGTTCCGTCAAATTGCCACCCTATCCTCAAAATACGGGAGGGGAATTGCGGAGATAACGGATAGGCAGGACATACAATTGCATTGGATCAGGGCCGAAGATTCTTTAGATATCTTCGGTTTCATGGATGAGATGGGTTTTACGACTGATATGTGTGGTCAGGGTTTTAAGGGTGCAAGATATGGCGATGTAAGGAATGTGGTATGCTGCCCGGCCTCTGGGATTGAAAAGAACGAAATATTCAACCCCCATCCCATTGCTAAAGAAATAACCAGATTCTTCACCGGCAATCCTGATTTTCTAGATCTTCCGAGAAAATTCAAGATATCAGTATCCGGTTGTGGTGCTGACTGTACTAGGGCGGTGATAAACGATCTGGCTTTCGTTGCTGTGAAGAATAGGGATGAAATCGGTTTCACAGTCTTGGTGGGAGGTAGCGTAGGTACATCTTTGCCAGGACCAAGATTAGCGAGGCCGACGAGAATCTTCATTAGGCCGGAAGAAGTGTTCAATATCGCAGTCGCAGTGGTTAAGATCCACAGGGATTACAGCAATAGGGAGAGCAAGGCAAAGGCCAGGTTCAAGTGGCTTATTGAAAATTGGGGGGTTGAGAAATTCATCTCAATCCTTGAAAGCAAGACGGGTAAAGAGTTCAAGATGTATGATGGCCCAGTGTTCATGAGGAGAACTGATCACGAGGGCGTGCAGCCTCAGAAGGCTGAAGGCTACTATTATGTTAATATTCCTCTCTTAGGAGGAAGGTTAACAAGCTTCCTGATGAATCAGATAGCAGACTTGGCTGATAAGTTTGGAAGCGGGGAGCTCAGGCTCACTCCAACTCAGAACATAATAATTCCAAACATTAGGGAAGAAAATAAGAATGAGGTTTTGAAAGCTTTAATTGGAATGGGAATTCCAATGGATCGTTCTAAGACTAGATGGCTCAGCGTGGGTTGTGCGTCAGACTTCTGTGGGAAGGCAGCCGATATGTGTGCAAAGAAAATGCTTGAGAATATAGTGGAGCACTTGGAGAAAAACTTCGGTTTGGAGATGTTAAACAGCATGGATTTACATATAAATGTCAGCGGTTGTCCCAATGACTGTGGTGCGAGCCTAGTGGCAGACATAGGATTGCTCGGTAGGCAAATGAAGGTGGACGGGGCTTTTAAGCAAGTTTATGAGATATATGTGGGTGGGAGTACTGGTGAAAAAGCATCGTTTGGAACACGCATTGAAGAAAGTGTTCCGGCAGAAGAAGTGAGATTTAGGGTGGCATCTTTCATAGCTAGCTATTTGAAAAATAGAAATGCTAGTGAAGATTTGAACAGTTTCTGTAAAAAACATTCGAAAGAAGAGTTGAAAAGGCTTCTTCAAAAACCGGAGGCAGATCAGCATGCTCAGTAAGGATAAGTTGCGGATAGAGAAAGTCGAGGAGAGGTTATATAGGATAGATGCTCGTGGGCTGGTTTGCCCCTATCCGCAGCTGCTAATAGTTAGAGCAATTAGCAGTCTGTCTCCTGGAGACGTTTTAGAAGTATTGGTCGATAATCCCCCATCGGTCAAGGATATCCCCTCAATATTGGAAGAAAGGGGCCATATGGTTGACGTGGTTCAACTAGACAGTGTAACGTGGAAAATGCTGGTTCACATACGTAAATAAATTGGTGGGTCAGAAAATAGACGCGTTAAAATTAACTGGGCTGATCATAGGCCACGTGAACGCTGTTAAGGCTTTCTTTTTCAGCAACAAGGTGAAGCTTCTCATCACCCGTTAAGAATTGAAATGCGTTCACCATCTTAGCTGAAACTATTTGCAGGGCATCAGCCTGGTAGATGTGGTGTTTTTCAACAAGCCTCCAGGCCTCGCAGAGAATCCTCATCCTGACAGGTATAAGAAGCAGCCTGCCGAGCTTCAGAAGCCTCCTGGTTTCCACTAGGAACCGTCTCCTTGAAACCTTGTGCTTCTCTTCGCTAAGCCTGTTGCGCATCCTCGACATGTCTAAGGCCCCAAGAACCTCGCCGATGTTCCAGCTGCTGAACGCCAGCGTCAGTTCTCCCGAATATGCTTTAAGAAACATGTTTTTAACAAGCAGGCTTCCAGGCTCCTTCACATACCTTTTCACAATGCTGCTTGAATCAAGATACGCTACTGTTTCTCTCATCCCTCATAACCCTGATCAATTCGCTAACGGGCCCGCCTTCAGGCTCAACTGGTTCAAAATCTATCTCCCTGCCTTCATAGTCTTTCAAATCCCTCAAGGCTTGCTCCAGAAAATCCTCAGCCATCTCGTCCCTCATGATTTCTTCAAGCATCTTAGAGGCTTCCATCCCTTTTTTCGAGGCCGTTAGCTTGAATTTTTCCCACACTTCCTTGTCTATGTAGATGCTCGTCTTCGTCTTATACTTCAAGCCTCTGTATACTGAATATACCTAAAGCAGGTATTTAAGTCTTCAACAATTCCGTTTTAACACTTAACAGAGATTTTTAACCAGTTACAGTTATAATCTTACCCGTCATGATGGGCCGCGAGTTGTCCGGTGAGGAGCTCGACGCATACTCGAGGCAGATAGTTCTTAAAGACATAGGTTACGAGGGGCAGAGAAAGATTAGGGGTGGAAGGGTCTGCGTTATTGGTGTGGGCGGGCTTGGCTCAACCATAGTCACCCAGCTCGCAGGAATGGGCATCGGCCTACTGAGGATAGTTGACCGCGACGTGGTTGAGAGGGCTAATCTTCACAGGCAGGGGGTTTACAGCGTTAAGACAATCGGCATGCCTAAGGTTGAGGCTGCTGAAAACAGGATTAGGGAAATAAATCCTGACGTTGAGGTTGAAGCCCTGCCTGTTTCAGTGAACGACTACACTGTTGAGAGCATTGTTAAAGGTGTCGACGTGGTTGTAGACGGGTTGGACAGCCTACGCGTAAGGAGGATTGTAAACAGGGCTTGCGTCAGGCTCCGCGTCCCATACGTCTTCGGGTCGGCCATGGAAATGTTCGGAAACGCTTCGACGATAATCCCTGGAGAGACGCCCTGTTTAGACTGCTTCCTTCCCAGCCAGGAGCCTTCGGCAACCTGTGCAACAGTCGGCGTGCATCCTTCACTCGTCTCAATAGTGGCGAGCATACAGGTTTCTGAGGCTGTGAGAATAATTACGGGGGCTAAACCAATTCTTACGAGTAGGCTTCTATTCTTCGACTTGAGGAACATGCTTTTAGAAACTATTGAAGTAAAGCGTTCAGAAACGTGTGAAACCTGCGGGGGAAACCCTTCAGCCAAGGCTGGAGCTGGGGAAGGCTTCAACGTTGAACAGGTTTGCTCCGCGCGAGGCCTATCGTACTATATTGTTTCTCCGAACAATGTTTTGAAGCTTAACCTTCAACAAGCTTCTCTGCCTTGCCAGGGATCCTTAAAGATGAAGGCTAGACACCGGTTGAGCATTGTTCTCCAAACCGACGAGGGTGTTGAAATACATTTAATGAGCACCGGGGTTGGGATTCTCAGGGGTGTTAAAGACGAGTCCGACGCTATCCAGAACTACATGAATGCGCTGCGCGTTTTCAAACAAGTATGAAGCGGTCTGCTAAAAATAAGGGCTGCACGCGGGTGGGCAGTATTCGCTAGCGTTCCGTTTCCGGTGTTTTAAAACTCAGGGCTCAACGTGCTCCATAATGCTTCCGCATCCATGGCGAGCGACAATAAGCCGAGACGAGTGCTCCTGTCGAGCCTTGTTAAATCAGCCACGTAGATTCCGTGAAACGTTAGGATGGACAGCCTATTCCCCTGGACGATAATGGTGTTTGGCAAAACCGTTTCCCTCCGAACACTCCCATTCTCATCCTCGAAGACGATGATGACGTTAGCGCTTCTCCTTCCCCCGCCCACGGGCAGTATTTCAACAATCCTTTTAATCCTTGAAACATTATACTTCCTCGCAATATAGCTGGCAACCGCATTCCTACTCTCCGCATCCAGCTTCCTGTAATCCTCAACGATGCCGAGCTCATCCCCCTTCTCATCGTAAAGTATAACCATGTAAGGATAGGAAACCGGGAAGGGCAGCCTTGCGCTGACGTTTGGTAGAACATAGCCCTCCTTGGCTGAAACCTTAAGCGAACCGTTTTCGCAGCTTATCTTAACGCCAGCCGGGTCTATTAAAGCCGCATGCTCAGCGTCGCTTGAGCCGGGTCTTTCCCGCAGGAGACCATTATACTCGTTCACAATCCTGCCCTCGTAAACCTCTATCACCCTGTTCACATACTTAGTCAGGGTTGGACGGTGGGAAATCAGTATTATTGTTGAATCAGGCAGGTGGCTTAAAACACCTTTTACGATTTCCTCCTCAAGGTCCACCGCAATGTTTGAAGTGGACTCGTCTAGGAAAAGCACGCGGGGCCTTCGCACGAGCGCCCTGGCTATGCACACCATTTGCTTCTGCCCCCCGGAGAGCCTTCTCCCTGCTTCACCGATATCAGTATCGTAGGCTAGGGGGAGCCTCATCACGAACTCGTGGGCCCGGCTTATTTTCGAGGCGACCAGCACATCTATCGGCGAAGCCTGCTTGAAGCCGTGCACAATGTTTAACGCGATGGAGCCGGGGAGGAGCAGCGGCTCCTGGGAAACCATCACCACCTGGCTTCTTAACGCGCTTAGCTTCATCTCTCTCAGGTCAATATTGTCGTAAAGGATTCTGCCCTCATCCGGGTCGTAAAGCCTTGTGAGAAGCCTGACTAGCGTCGTCTTGCCTGAGCCGTTCGGCCCAACTATGCCCACAACCTCCCCGCTTTCAGCAGTGAGGGAAACACCCTTTAACACGGGTTTCTCAGAGTAGGCGAAATAAACGTTTTCAACCCTTATGTTTCCGCTTATCTTCCTGTCGACAGGGTTCTCAGCCTCCTTCACGGAAGGCTCCATGCTTAAAACCTCAAGGATCTTCTCGTAAGCGGTTTCAGCCTGCACGTACAGCGTCGTCATCCGGCTTAGGCTCTGAATAGGAGTATAGACCTGTGCCACGTAGCCTAGGAAGGCGACTATAGTTCCAACAGTCGCCTCACCGTTTAAAACCATGAGGCCGCCGAAGAGCATTATCAGTGTCGACGCCAGGGTTAGGGAGAAATTCATAATCGGAAAATACTGTACGTTAACCTTCGCCAGGTTTATCTGCGCATCGTAAATGTCTCCCGCATACTTGTGAAACCTGTTTGTCTCAATGTTTTCAATCCCAAGTATTTTCACGAGGACTATTGAGGAGAGCACCGAGGTAACATAGGACATGAAGTTTGAAGTAACCTTCCAAACCCTTAGGAATGCGAAGCGAACCTTCTTCCGATAGGCCCATGTTCCAACGATTATTATCGGTATCGGCGTGAGAGCGGCTAAGGCAAGCCTAGGGTTCATGGTGAAAATTATTATCAGGGTGCCGATCAGCATGAGAATGTTAACCATGATTGACTGCAAGCCGTCTATGAGGAAAGACTGGATCTGCCTCGTGTATGCGAAGATCTTGGCGACAAGGTCCCCGGTTTGACTCTGGTCGAAGAAGTCTAGGCTCAGATTCATCATGTGCGAGTAAATCCGTTTCTGAAGGTTTAGGACAACCCTGTTGTGGAGAACCTCAGCCAAGTAGCCTGCGGTGGCTGAGACAGCGATGTTTAAAACGTAAAGCCCGATTAACAGGGCTACAAGCCACATCAGCATCTCAGGGTTTCGCATCGGGATTAAAACCTGATCCGTTATTATCTTGCTCACGTACGGCGGAACCAGACCTATGGCAGCGGAGAAGATTGAAAGAACAATGTATACTGTGAGCAGCTTGACATGTGGCCTCAGCAGCCCGATGAGCCTAAGCAGGTTCCCCCCTTTGGCTGCTCTCCCGCCATCCCCGGCGGGAAGAGTTACCCCGTGCCTCTCAGTTTCCATCCTGAAACATGGCTGCGTGCAGAACATTTAAGCATTCATGCACGCGCTAGTCTTTAGGCCGGACGGGTGCAGGAGAGAATTGGAAGACGATTAAAAGTGTTTGAAAAATATTCCTGCTGAAAACACCCTGCTCATCATGTTTTGTTCAGAATTAATATTTATCTAGAGCTTTCTTACATTATTCTGAGTGATGGAGAAAAGCCTGGCGCTGTTCACCGACCTGTACGAGGTGACTATGGCTCAAGCATATTTTAAAACCGGGAACGTTAAAGCAACCTTCGAGCTTTTCGTCAGAAGGCTCCCGCCAAACCGGGGCTACCTTGTGGCCGCGGGGCTGGAGGATGTCTGCAACTATCTTTTAAACTTCAGGTTTGAGAAGGACGACTTGGAGTTTCTCGAGGAAAAAGGGTTTGAAAAAGATTTTCTCAAATTCCTCTCGAGAATAAGGTTCACCGGGGACATGTGGGCCCTTCCCGAGGGGGAGCTTGTCTTCCAGAACGAGCCGATAATAAGGGTCACCGCGCCGATAATCGAGGCCCAGTTCTTAGAAACCTTCATGATAAACACTGTTAATTTTCAAACACTGATCGCGACGAAAGCCGCCAGGATCGTTGGCGCAGCGAAGGGGAGACAGGTTGTTGACTTCGGCTCCAGGAGGGCTCACGGTGTTGACGCTGGGATTAAGGCTGCCAGGGCAAGCTACATCGGGGGCTGCGTTGGAACATCTAACGTTCTAGCCGGGAAGAAATACGGGATCCCGGTTTACGGAACCATGGCCCACTCGTATGTTGAAGCCTTCCCCAGCGAGAAGGAGGCTTTCAAAGCCTGGTTGAAAACCTGGGGGACAGACACCGTCCTCCTGGTTGACACCTACGATACTTTGCGCGGCGTTAGAAACGCTATTGAGGCGGTTGAAGAATTGACCGGCAAGAAGGAGCTTAAAGGCATCAGGATGGACTCCGGAGACATGTTGAGTCTGAGCAAAGAGGCCAGGAGGATTCTTGATGAAGCCGGGTTCAACTCAACGAAGATTTTTGTGAGCAGCGGGCTAGACGAATACGTGATTGAAGACTACTTGAACAAGGGTGCTCAGATAGATGTTTTCGGAGTAGGCTCCTCCCTTGTGACTTCTGACGACGCTCCTAAGACGGATATGGTTTACAAGCTTGTTGAAAGCGAGGAGAACGGTATGCTCGTTCCGAGGATGAAGATCGCCGAGGGTGAGAAGGCAACCCTGCCAGGGGCGAAGCAGGTTTACAGGGTTGAGGAGAACGGGAGGTACGTTAGGGACATGGTTGGGCTCTGCGACGAGAACCTGGAGGGGGAGGGAAAGCTTGTTCAAATATTCAAAAACGGCAGGCTCGTCTACAGGCTTCCTAAGCTGGAGGAGATTAGGGAGAAGGCTAGGATGGAGCTTGAGAAGCTTCCGGAGGAGTATAAGAGGATTAGGAGCCCAGAAGCCTACCCGGTTCAGGTGAGCGAGAGAATAATGGATTTAGGCAGACAGCTGGTTAAGAGACTGTTGTCGGTGAAACAGGGCTAGACCCTTTAAGGAAGAACATCGTCCAGCGTAACGCCTATGGCCCCTTTCAAAATCATTTCGCGAACAGCCTTCTCACTGTCACCCGGGTTCACGTCAACCCCTTTCACAGCGTCCAGGAGGAGAACGGTTTCAAAACCGATGTCTAAAGCATCTAGCACAGTGGCCTTAACACAGTAATCGGTTGCAAGCCCGCCTATGAAAAGCCTCTTCACGCCAAGCTTATGAAGCTCCAGGCTCAGAACAGTCTCTTGGAAACCAGAGTAGGCATCCCTCTCCGGGGAGAAAGCCTTGTCCACAATCCTTGCGCTCGACGGCAGGTTAAGCATGCTCGATATCTCTGCGCCCCAAGTGTTTTGAACACAGTGCGGCGGCCAAGGGCCTCCTCTCTCCCTGAAGCTCACATGCTGCCTAGGATGCCAGTCTCTCGTAGCGAAAACAGGAAGACCCCGCTGAGTGAAAAGCCCGATATACTTGTTCAAAGGCTCTAAGACTGAGTCTCCCCCTGGGACAGCTAGGGCTCCCCCAGGTAGGAAATCGTTTTGAACATCAACTATTACTAGGGCGCTCCTGCTTGTTAACGAGATCCTCACGGTGTTTAAACATTATTGCTGAAAAATAAGTCTTTCCCGATTTTTGTCAGCTTTAAAGGTCTGACTCTCCAAAACCGAAATGTTTAAAATTTTCGTGGATAAGGGTTTAAGGGGTTGGAGTACCGGGAGTTTGGGAAAACCGGTTTTAAGGTTTCAGTAATAGGGATGGGAACCTATTACGACCCGTCTTACATTATTCTAGCGAGGCTCCTACGGCTACACAGGCGTAAGGCTTTAAAGATTGCTGCTTTGAGAAAAGGCATCGAGCTCGGAATCAACCTTATAGACACTGCTGAAATCTACGAGACCGAGGGTATTGTCGCGGAAGCCATAAAGGGTTTTAAAAGAGACGAGCTTTTCATAGCCACCAAGGTATGGCTCACACATCTTCGTTACGAAAAGGTTTTGAAGGCTGCTGAAAACAGTTTACGGAGGCTGGGGTGCTCCTATATTGACCTATACCAGGTTCACTGGCCGAACCCCTCCATACCTGTTGAGGAGACTATGCGCGCGATGAGCAGGCTGGTGGACGAGGGGAAGGTTAGGCACATAGGCGTGAGCAACTTCTCCCTTGAACAGTTTAAAAAGGCTCAGGAGGCGCTTCCAAAGCATGAGCTGGCCTCCAACCAGGTTGAATACAGCCTGACGGTCAGGAGGATTGAGAAGGATCTTCTCCCCTACTGCGAGCAGAATAATGTTGCGATACTCGCGTACCGTCCGCTGGCGCACGGCTCCCTAGCCAGGGTTGAAGGCATACTGGCCAAGGCTTTCCAAGAGGTTTCGCTGAAACACGGCGGTAAGACACCTGCTCAAATAGCTTTAAACTGGCTCGTCAACAGGAGCAGGGTTGTCTTCCCAATACCCCGGGCGTCCAGGCCTGAAAGGGTTGTTGAAAACGCTGGCGCAGCAGGCTGGAGGCTTGACGACGCTGACATGGCTAGGCTCACCCGGGCTGCTGGCGGGCAAGAGTAGAGGCTTCAACCGGTTCCGCAGGGCCTGTAGGCTTCACGCTCAAACCTAGTCAGCTCGAAGACTCTTCTAAGCAGCTGTTCGTCAGCCGGCGTGAACTCTTCTTCGCGTAGAGCCGCCATCCTCCTCGCCGTCTTCAACACTTCCTCAACGTCGATCTCGCAAACCGGCTGCCCACCGGTTTTCGCGTAGGACACGAAGGAGGGCACGTTCTCCCAGACATGGCCACTTACCCTTGAAGCAACACCGATGCTTCTCCCAGCGTAAACAAGGGTTCCAGCCGAGGCCTTAACATGGTCAGCAATCATTCCGCCGAAGCCCTGCGCCCCGTTTCCAAACCTGCCTCCAGAGTTTGCGAACAAGGGTCCGAGCTCAACCCATTCGCCTACATACCCGTACCCCAGGAAGCCTGCGTGCTGCTTATCAACATGCCCGTGTATTATCGTCGCCTCAACTTCTCCGCCGATGTTGCAGTCCGGCCCAATGTTCGAGCCGCCCCTGATGATGGAGGAAGGATGTATGACTGTCCCGGGCCCAATGTATGCGGGGCCCTCTATGAAGCTGCCGGCATGTATCTCACACCCCTCCCCGATGTATATCGGGCCCTTCACGGAATCCAGCGTCACGTACGGGTCTATCGCAGTGTCCCTGCCGACATAGACGTTCCTCCTCCTTCCTATCAGGGTTGCTTCAGGCGGTATCCTGAGCCTGAGCCTGGGCATAGTCTCATAGTCGTCGATTATCTGGAGAAAATTTCTCTCAACGATCTCCCAGGGGCTTGACAGCAGCGCGTCACCCTCGTACTCCACCTCCTCCAGAGCCTTCTCCCTGACTTTCTTCAAGGCTTCAACCCCGGGGGCGTTGGCGAGCAGCGGCGCCACCTCCCTGGCCCTTGCCTCGCTGAACCTTGCTAGAACAATCCTCCCCTGCTTAGTGACAAGTGTTTCAAGCCTGAGTTTCTGCACAATGCTTCGCAGCTCGCTGTTGAAGACCAGCAGACCGTTTATGAAAACAGTCTCGTCGTCAATAGCCTCAGGCTCGTTAGCCTTAGCCTTTCTCCTCGCCCTAATGTGTTCAGCAATATGGTTCCTAGCCAGGAAGTCAACCTGCTCAACCTGCATGTAGTGCTTAACACGGTCGGCGAGAGAGAAAAGCCCCAGCCTGAGGTCGAACACGCCCCGGGTCAGGGTCAGCGGCTCGAAACTGTGAGCCGCATAGTCTTCAAACACTATTATCCTCATCCAGTCCGCACCCGTGTAAAGTTAACTTTAAACCTTTCCATGGCAAATGGGCTACGGGATGCTTTCAACACCGTTTGAAGACGGCTTGAGGCTTAACGACGAGGATAGGGTGAGCATTGCTGCGAGAATGCTTTCCGAATACCCGTATTCGCAGAGCCCTGTTCAAGTCGTGGACGCTGCGCTTCAGCTAGCGGAGCCGTGTTTGAAAGATGTTCTCGTGGACCTTGGCTGCGGCGACGGCACCGTCCTCATAAGGGCGGCTGGAAGATTCAGGGTTTTCAGCGTGGGCCTGGAGCTCGATGCTGGCCTTGTTGAAAAAGCGAGGAGAAGAGTTAGGGATGCGGGTTTAAGCCATATGGTTGACATTGTTCACGCAGACCTTTTTCAAGTGGATTTATCCAGGTTCAGCCTGGTATACGTCTATCCTTTCCCACCCATAGTTAGAAGACTATCTCTGAAAATCCTCGACGAGTGTAGGAGTGGGACCAGGATAATTGTCCACGATCATCCTCTTGAGAAGCTTGAGCCGTTGAAAACCCTAACCATCCCCTCCGGCAGGCAGCATGTTCACACCATACTTCTCTACATGCTTTAAAGGCTTCAGCAGCCTCATTTTTCTAAGCGGGGCGGAAGCCGGGGTTAAGACAAAAATACTGGAGCATACTTAGAAATACGGATGAGGATAACAATAGTAGGCGGCTGCGGCTCAATGGGGAAATGGATAGTGAACCTCCTGCTTGAAACAGGCGGCTTCCAGATTACTGTAGCCGACCCGGATGAGATCGAGGGTTCCAGGCTTGCCAGAGCAACAGGGGTCAAATATGAGAAGGACAATAAGAGGGCCGCTGCGGAATCAGACATCGTAATCGTCTCCGTGCCTGTTGAGAACACTCCGCAGGTTATTGCTGAAGTAGCGCCGTGCATGAGGGACGGTGCTCTCCTCATGGACATCGCCTCAGTGAAGACGGAGGCTGTTTCAGCAATGCTGAAGCATGCCCCCCCGGGTGTTGAGCTGATAAGCGTGCACCCGATGTTCGGCCCAAGGATCAGGGATGTCAAGGGCCAGATTATTATACTGATACCTGTGAGAACCGGGAGATGGCTCAGCCTCGTGAAGGGTTTTCTCGAGCAGAAAGGCTTCGAGGTTGTTGAGACGAGTGTCGAGCACCACGACAGGATGATGAGCATTGTTCAAGGCTTAACGCATTTCGCAAGCATGGTTTTCGCAGGAGTAGTCAGGGAGATGAATATTGATTTGAAGCAGTCCAGAAGGTTTTCAAGCCCTGTTTTCAACGCTTTCCTGCCTATTGTCTACAGGGTTATCTGCCAGAACCCTGAGCTCTACGCGCAGCTCCAGGTTCACAACCCGCATGTGCTCGACGTTCAGGAAGCCTTCATAACTCAAGCCGTCAACCTTTACGTTGAGACTAAGGCTAGGAACGTCAGGGGGATTGTTGAACACGTGGCCTCGTCCTGCAGGCACTTCGCCTCCACCGAGTCTTCCACGACTCTTCTCTCAGTATCCGACAGGATGGTTTCAACAATGCAGAGGGAGAAGAATATTCTTGAAAAACTAGTCGGGAGGAAGGTCTGCCTGGAGAACGTTCAGACCGGAAGAATACACGTCGGTGTTCTCAGAAGCATCTCGGCAAACACGATTGAAATAGAGGAGAGCAGGAAGAAGACCGTCAGCCTGAGCCTTTTCAACGCGATGCTTCTAGACGAGAAGGCTACGATGGAGGCTAGGAGAAGCCTATTCGGAGAGACAAGCCTAGACTTCTCAGTAATTCTCCCCGTAGATTTTGAACACGAGTTCTGCAAGGAGATCCTGGAGAGGTTCATGCCTGAAGCCTTCAAGATAGAGGTTCTTGAAACATACATGGGGGAGCAGATTCCGAGGGGTTTCAAAAGCGTCACGCTGAGGGTTTTCTTCCCGAGGGATGAGGATCCGAGGGAGATCCGTGTTAAGACTGAGAATCTTTTGAAAAGGCTCGGAGGCAAGCTAAGGTGAAGCCTTTCAACCGATGTTGAACGTTTTAAAACCTTAAAAGCTTCAAAACCGTGTTTAAGCCAAATGTCCGCGCAGAAGAGGAACTATTATGTTCCGCCGGACGTTAGCAACAGCGAGATTTACCGTGAAGACTGGATTGACTTCAACAAGAACGGTGTTAAAGACCCTTTTGAAGACCCTTCTCAACCTGTTGAGAAAAGGGTTGAAGACCTTCTAAGGAGGATGACGCTCCAGGAGAAGCTTGCCCAATTAAGGTCCAGCAGGGATCTGCCTGATGAGGGCGTTGGCAACCTGACGCACGTCACCAGAGGGCTCCCGGCTAAGGAGGGCGCTGAAAAGGCGAACCAGTACCAGGTTAAAGCTATTGAGAAAACACGTTTAGGAATACCGGTGATTATTCACGACGAGTGTCTACACGGCTGCGTAGCTAAGTTTTCAACAAGCTTCCCGCAGGCAATAGGCCTAGCGGCAACCTGGGACAGGGAGCTGGTCTACCGGGTTTCGAAGGCGATCGCGAGGGAAACCAGGAGCAGGGGCATCCACCAGTGTCTCTCCCCAGTGGTCAACATTGCGAGAGACGTCAGGGCTGGGAGGACTGAGGAGAGCTACGGCGAAGACCCGTACCTGACCTCGGAGATGGGCTCACTATTCTGCAGGGCGATGCTTGAAGAGGGGGTTGTAGCGACGCCGAAGCATTTCGCAGCCAACTTCGTAGGCGACGGCGGCAGGGACAGCAACGAGATCCATTTCTCCGAGAGGATTCTCAGAGAAGTCTACTTCCCGGGTTTCAAGGCGTGCGTGAAGGCCGGCGCACTATCCCTTATGGCTGCGTACAATTCCCTAGACGGGGTTCCGTGTTCAAGCAACAAGTGGCTCCTCACGCAGGTTCTCAGGGACGAGTGGGGCTTCCAGGGGTTCGTCGTCTCAGACTATGGTTCAGTAGCGGGAATATTCTTCAACCACCGTGTCGCCGGGACGCTGGAGGAGGCTGCGAAGCTGGCCTTAGAAGCCGGGCTTGAGGTGGAGCTGCCTGAAACATATGTTTACGGAGAACCTCTCGTCAAAGCGGTTGAGAAACGCATGATACCGATGGATGTTTTAGACGAGGCTGTTAGAAGAGTCTTAAGGGCGAAGTTCCTCATAGGGCTTTTCGACAGGCCTTTCACAGACCCTGAGGAGGCTGAGAAGCTGTGCAACTGCGAGCAGCATGTTCAGCTGGCTCTTCAAGCAGCGAGGGAGTCGATAGTCCTTCTTAAAAACGAGGATAACACGCTGCCTTTGAACAGGGAGAAGATAGGGACTATAGCTGTCCTAGGGCCTGCTTCAGACAGCGTTAAGCTCGGCGGCTACAGCACAGTACCGAGATACGCTGTAACCCCGCTTGAAGGCATAAGGAGGAAAGCCGGGCCCGGGACGAAAATACTCCATGCTAAATGCTCCCCGGGGATTGGGAAATACGTTCCCATACCTCCGGGCTGCCTGACACCTGGGCCCGGGGCGGAGGAACACGGGTTGAAGGCAGAATACTTCAATAACCGTGAGCTGAAAGGCGAGCCGGTTTTAACAAGGGTTGACGAGCAGGTTAGCTTCAACTGGGGAACAGGCTCACCCGGACCAGGGGTCCCGGAGGACAATTTTTCAGTCCGGTGGACAGGGAGGCTCGTCGCTCCCAAGACAGGTGTTTTCGAAATCGGCCTTGCCAGCGACGACGGGGCTAGGCTCTGGCTCGACGGCAGGCTTCTCATAGACTCTTGGCGTGACAGGGGTGTTACGCTAGACCTTGTTACCGTTAGGCTTGAGAAGGGCAGGCAGTACGAGGTTAAGATAGAGTATTACGAGCACGTTGGAGACGCTGCAGTATTCCTGCTCTGGGACCATGTTGACGAGTCGACGCCCGAGGTCAGGGAGGCCGTTAGGCTAGCGAAGAAATCGGACGTAGCGGTGTTCTTCGCGGAGATAATCGAGGGGGAGGGGAAGGATAGGGCTTTCCTCAACCTTCCCAGGCTCCAGGAGCTCGTGATCGAGAAGATTGTTGAAACAGGAACCCCGACGATAGTCGTCCTGATGACTGGAAGCGCAGTCACGGGCGAATGGATAAAGAAGGTGCATGCGCTGGTTCAAGCATGGTACCCCGGCCAGGAGGGTGGGAACGCTATCGCCGAGGTTCTCTTCGGAGACTATAATCCTGCGGGCAGGCTCCCCTTCACCTGGCCGATGTACGTCGGGCAGCTTCCACTATACTATAACTATAAGCCTACCGGCCGGGGGTATGACTACGTCGACATGCCTGGTAAACCCCTGTTCCCGTTTGGACACGGGTTAAGCTACACGAGGTTCGAGTACAGCAATCTTAGTATTGAGGCGCGCGGCGAAGAAGGACCGTTTGAAATAGGCTTCGACGTCACCAACACGGGTGAGAAGGAGGGTGATGAGGTAGCCCAGCTGTATGTTCAGGACCCTGTGGCGAGCGTCGCCAGACCGGTTAAGGAGCTTAAAGGATTCCAGAGAGTGTTTTTAAAACCGGGTGAGACTAGAAGAATAGTCTTCAACCTGACCGTGGACGACCTCGCCTTCCTAGACGAGAACATGAGGAGGATCGTTGAACCCGGGGAGTTTAAAATAATGGTTGGAGCATCATCGGAGGACATTAGGCTTCAATCATCCCTAAGGATTGAGAGGAGGATTATGGCGGAAGTGAGGTGCATCAGCCTTAAGACCGATAAGGAGACGGTTGCCCCCGGGGAAGCCTTCACGCTGACGGCTAGGCTAAGGAACAAGGGCCCCATCTCAGACATTGTCCCGGTTAAAGTTGTTAGCGGCGGCGAGGAGCTTGCTAGGAGGAGCGTCGACCTCTCGCCGGGTGAGACGCGCGAGGTGAAAATCCGGCTGAAGCTTAAAGGAAAAGGCAGGAGGGAGATAGTTGTCGGCGTGCCTGAGCCCAGTAGAAGCTTGAAGATTAATGTTAAAGGGAGGAAAAAGGCTTAGGAAAAGGTTGATGTAAGACAGTAAAACTTATAATACTGTATTACATTTTTCCATTGATGGCGGTAATAAGCGTAAGGGTCAGCGATGAGATGAAGAAGCGAATGGAGAAGCTAAGCCATGTAAACTGGAGCGAAGTGTTGAGACAGGCCATACTAAGGGTTCTGGAAGAAGAAGAGGGGAGGAACCTTGCACTAGCACTCCTTTTGAACGAGAAGGTTCGCAAAAAGGCGCCTGAAGGATGGGACAGCACGGAGTTCATAAGGCGTTGGAGGGAGCACCGTTATGGTTAAAGTGGTTAGCGACGCGAGCGTTGTGGTGAAATGGTTCATCCAGGAGAAGGAGTCGGATAAAGCGTTGAAGCTTAGAGATATGCATGTAAGCGGGCAGCTAGACATAGCGGCGCCGCAGCTGCTTTTCTTCGAGGTGCTTAACGCTTTAAAGTCGAGCAGCCTGTTCAGCGAGGAGGAGCTTAAAACTGCTTCAAACTCGCTTTTAAACTACAGGGTGGAGCTACACCCGTTGAACAGGGAGCTTGCTGAGGAAACGGTTGAGATAGCTTTTAAGACTAATCTAACGATCTACGATGCTGCCTACGTGGCCCTAGCCGTACACCTTGACACGGTTCTGTATACGGCTGACGAGAAAATCCTGGAGGCCGCGGGCAAAGAATACGGTGGGCACGTGCTGCACGTCTCCAAGGTCTCGTAGGAGGGCTGAGCCTCAGCGTTCCCCCGGCGACCCCCCTTTTCAAAACATTCTACCCTGTTAGAGAGTTGAAGAACTCAGCCGCCTCTTTGAAGAGAACATGCTTGTCGAAGTCCATCGTGACCACGTGGCCAGAGTTCTCAAGCCAGAGAACCCTTTTAACTGTTGAGGAGACGCTTCTATAAATGTAGTCAGCGTTACCCGGGGGGACAACCCTGTCCCTCCTAGCCTGGGCGATGAGAATAGGCTGCTTAACCATGCTCAACCCCTCCCTCGTCTCCCTTATAAGCTGGAGCAGCTCAGCCACGCATGGGAGCGGAATCTTGTCGTAACGCCTCCTATGCTCCCTCCAAACAGGGTTTTCCCGAGCACTCTTATCCAGAATATCGCTAAGGTTCTCCGAGTAATAGTTCGTAAACCTTCTAACTATGGGGAGCAGGAAGCGAAGCCTCCAGTCACTAAGGTAAACCGGTCCACACACCGGCAGGAGCCCCCTTACCTCAGGATGCTTCTCGCCGAGGTAGAGCGTTAAAGTACCGCCCATCGAGAGGCCTGAGATGAAAACGTTCTCAGCACCCTCCTCCTGGAGGAGCCTCAACCCCTCCTCCGCACCCCTCACCCAGTCAGCCCTCCCAGTCTTAATCATCTCCTCCTTGCATGAGCCGTGCCCCGGGAGAAGCGGAGCGTAAACCCTGAAGCCACTGCTCGCAAGATACTCACCGTACTCCCTCATCTCGTGGGGCAGGCCTGTGAAGCCGTGTATCAGAAGAACAGCGTTCCTACCGTGGCCGATTAGAAAAGGCTTCGCAGCCTCAGCATACTCGTACATGAATAGTCACTCCTTTCATCTTCAAGGGAAGGATTTAAGCGCTTCCATTAGTGCAAGGGTTTCCGTCGGGGAAAGGCTGTCAAACGTGTCCTAGAACGGTTATTCCCGGGAGGTAAAGAATATATTGGTTTACAAAGGTTCATACACATGGCTCCCAGGAGGATGCAGGCGGTTGTCTGCCATGGGCCAGGGGACTACAGGCTTCAATACGTTGACACTCCTGAGGCTGGCCCCGGGGATGTTCTCGTCGAGGTCGGTGCGTGCGGCGTCTGCGCGAGCGACGTGAAGTGTTACCATGGCGCCCCCTCGCTCTGGGGAGGGGAGAAGCCTTATGTTAAGCCACCGGTTATCCCTGGGCACGAGTTCATAGGCACCGTGGTTGAGCTCGGCGTAGGCACCGAGGAGCTAGGAATCAGAGTGGGGGACAAGGCTATTGCTGAGCAAATATTCCCATGCCGAACATGCCGTTTCTGCAGGAGCGGGCAATACTGGATGTGTGAGAGGAACTATGTGTTCGGCTTCCAGGGAGGCGTTGACGACGGCGGCTTCGCAGAGTACATGAAGTACCCTTACGGCTCTATAGTGCACAGGGTTCCGAACGAGATTCCGGATGAGCATGCTGTAATGATTGAGCCTTTGAGCTGCGCTATTCACGCTGTCCAGAGGGCTAGGATCGAGCTTGGAGACGTCGTCGCCATTGCTGGAATGGGCCCCTTGGGGCTGTGCATGCTTCAAGTGGCGAGGATGAAGAACCCTGGCAAGCTCATAGCGCTGGACACTAGGGATAGGAGGCTCGACCTTGCTGAGAGGCTTGGCGCAGACATGGTTATCAACGTTGCCAGGGAGAACGCTGTTAAGACGGTTAAAGCGTTAACCGGGGGATACGGCTGCGACGTCTACATTGAGGCAACAGGCTATCCTGAGGCGGTGCCCCAGGGGCTGGAGATGCTTAGGAAACTCGGCAGGATGGTTGTATTCGGGGTTTTCAGGGAGCCCGCCACCGTGGACTGGTCCATAATAGGGGACAGGAAGGAGCTCGACATTTATGGTTCCCACCTTGGGCCATACTGCTACCCTCTAGCCATAGAGTACATTAGGACGGGGAAGGTTAGGGTTGACCGGATTGTTACACACGTGTTCCCGCTTTCAGAGTTCAGGAAAGCCTTCGAGTATAGTGAGAAGGGCCTAGAAGGAGCAATAAAGGTTGTCCTAGTGCCGCCCTGACCCGCCACCAGCCGCGTTAAACCTTGAAATTAAGCTTAAATCTTCATGTTGCAAGCATAGGTTCGTGGTGTCCGTTGAAGTGTAAAACAGTAAGCATTTCCGACGAGGCATGTTTAAGGAGAAACGGGGAGCTCAGCTCCACACTGTTCTTTAAACGCGTTTCAGAAAAGAGGTGTTGAAATGAGCATCGTGGATTTCGACCAGAATTCGCTGAGGATCAACGGTAAGCCGGTTTTCATCTACAGCGGCGAGATACACTACTTCAGAGTCCCCAGAGGCCTATGGGAGGACAGAATCGTAAAGATGAAGAGAGCGTTCCTAAACTCTGCGACAATATACTTCGCTTGGAACTGGCATGAGAGGGAGGAGGGCTGCTTCGACTTCTCAGGCTGGCGCGACGTAGACGAGTTCCTAAGGCTCTGCGAGAAGCATGGGCTGCTCACGATAGCTAGACCAGGGCCATACATATGCTCTGAATGGGATTTCGGAGGCCTCCCGGGCTGGCTGATAGGCAGGGGCATAGTGCCGAGAAGCCTTGACGAGGGCTTCATGAAACATGCTTTAAGATACTACGACCATATTATTCCAGAGATAAGGAGGCACCTCGCCACCAGGGGTGGAAGCGTAATACTCTTCCAGATTGAAAACGAGTATTTCTGGGGGAACGTGCCCTACCTGCTGAGGCTCTACGAGGCTGCAAGGGAGAGGGGCGTAGACGTCCCGATTGTCCACAACGTCGACAGGTTCCTGAGGGGCACGCAGGTAATAGACTCGATAGATATTTACCCGGATCCTTGGGCGCTGGACTGGCCCCTGAACGAGGCCGCTAGCATAGCTGCGGAGCAGCCGGGTAAGCCCAGGATGATAATGGAGTTTGAAGGAGGATGGTTCACATCCTTCGGCGGAAAGCTCCCCACGGACAGGGGCGATATTCCCGCCGAGTGGACGGACATGCTTCTTAAAACAATGGTTTTCGAAGGCTTCAGCCTAGTGAGCTTCTACATGTTTCACGGCGGAACAAACTTCGGATACTGGACTGGGAAAAACATCGCGTCAACCTACGACTACCAGGCTGCCGTCCGGGAATGGGGTGAGCTGGGAGAAAGATACTGGGTGATAAGGCTCATGGGAGGCCTGTTAGAGTGTTTCAACGAGTTCTTCGCATCCTCAGCCGTGGACAGGAATATGGTTGAATGCGACACGCCGGGGATAAGGGTTTCCTCGAGGAGAAGAAACGGGGAAGCATTCATCCTTGTCTCCAACATGAACAATCAGCCTGTTGAGGCGGAGCTGCGCTTGAAAAGCCTTGGGACTAAAAGGATCCGGCTGGACGCTAGGAGAGCGTTAGTCCTCCCCGTTAACGTTAATCTGCCTAACGGCTGGGTACTCGAGTTTTCAACATGCCAGGTCTTCTACTCTTACGATCTCAACGGGAGGACGATACTCATCCTCTACGGTGAGCCGGGTGAGCAGCATGAGGCAACTCTCGTGCATCCCGGCGGCGCAAGGGAGACTGTGAGCTTCAAAATCTCGGATGAGGATTTCATGAGCACAGTCGGGGCAACGCCACCCAGGCTGCTTCTCGTCGCGTTAACAAGGCAGCGGGCTGCGAGAACATGGTTCGCAGAGCACTGGGGTAAGAGGATCGCAGTCGTCTCAGGCTTCAACCTTCTCAGAGAATACTCTTCAACCGGCGGCTCCCTAAGGATGAGCATAGAGCTCAAGAAGAATGATGATAGACGGGTTTCAATAATCGTCCCCTGGAGGCCCAGGATGGTTGAGGTGAACGGTAGGCGTGTCTCCGGCAGTTACGACGGGGAGAAATGGGTCTACTCTTTCACGCTGCCCGAGGAGGCTTTCAAGGAGGAAACCATTAGTCTAAACGAGGGCTGGAGAACCATGGTTGAAACCGTTGAGGAGGCTAGGCGCGGTAAATGGGTTAACATGGGTAGAATAACCCCGCCTGAGGCACTGGGCATGACTGGAAACGGGCACATCTGGTATTTGAACAGTTTCACTGTTAAGCCGGGGGAGGAGAAGGTTGTGCTCTACATACCCAGGGTTAACGACTATGTAACAGTTTTCCTGAACGGCAGGCTAGTCGGCCACGGTAAGCACACGCTCAGGATTGAGGCTGACAGGAGTGTTCTAAAAACAGGGGTTAACGAGCTCCTCCTACTTGTTGAGTCAACCGGGCATAGGAACGACAGCCTGATCCCCCTCGCAAACGGGCTTAACCAGCCTGTCTACGTGGGGAGAGAGGAGGAGCTTGCCCTGGGAAACCCGTTGTTCAAGCATATACCCGTTGAAAGCCTTTTGAAGCCTGGACTGCCCGCCTGCGTTGACTACGCTAGGCTTCTAAACAGGCCCCTGGATGTCCTCCCAGGGGAGGTTTTCACCGGGGAATGGAGGCAGCTCGCCAGCGGCGAGGAGCTTTCAGGCCAGAGGGGCCTAATCCTTTTGAAATACGTGGCTGAGCTCCCGGACAGGCTTAGGAAGACCTGTCTAGTTGTTCCAAGCGGCCTCCCCTCATGGGGCAGGCTAATAATACTGGTCAACGGGAAGCATGTTGAAACCATTTACGCGGATGAGGGAAACGTGGGCGTAGACGTTACTCGCCTGGTTAAGCCCGGGGTTAACGAGTTCATAATCATCCTGGAGAACTTTCCGGATGCGAGGGCTTGGAGAGACCCTTGTTTGAAAACTTATGACGCTTCTATTGAAGACGGCTGGAGGGTTTCGCAGGGACTAGTCGGGGAGAGGGAGGGCTGGTTTAAACCCGGTTTCGAAGACTCGAAGTGGAGCGTGAGCAGCCTTAGCGAGGCCTTGAAAAAAAGTGGCGTAGTGTGGCTTAGGAGAAGGTTCACCAGCAGGCTTGAGGAGGACACTGTTTCACCGCTTATGCTCAGGCTGAGAAACATGGGGCTGAAGTGTAAAATATTCTTGAACGGCGAGCTCATAGGCAGGTACATGGAGAAGGGGCCTCAGACAGACTTCTACATGCCTGAACCATTCCTTAAGGGTGAGAACACGCTTGCGATCGCTGTTGAAAACCATGGGACGAGTGTTGAAAACCCGAGCATCCAAATACTTCCCTACTATGTTGCCAAGAGGATGACTGTTGAACTCGGCTTCTAGGCCTTGAGATGCAAGCCCTAGGGGGAATCGAAGTCTACCCCGCGAGTTTTTCAGCATGCTTTTTAAAAAAGGCTCGGCGGGTCTAGATGAACGGTTTAAAACCGTTCTAAACCTTTCAGAACAGTTTTTCAAGCCTTATTGTAATCATTATTATAAAAAGTTAAATACTTGATAATAATAGCCTTATATTCACCCTGTTCGCGGTGAAAACGGGTGAAGCGATGCACGTGGAACATTCGCCGCCAAACCCGGATAAAAACCGGGAGAAGTGCTTAAAACGGGCTTTAAAAACCCGTCTAAGGGAGCCGCATCAACACGTGCAGCGCTTCGAAGCCCCGGCGGAGGGGGAGGTGGACAGTGAATAGACGCCAAATCATCGGGGCAGTAATATTCACAATGGCTCTGGAGGGCATAATCGCATACGCGATAATGGTTTACTACTATCCTGTTCCAGTCCTGCAGCTAACCGTGTTCATAATGGTGGCGCTAATGCTAGGGTTAACAGCCTGGATTGGCTACACGATGATGACGGAGAAGCCTAAGCCTGAGAAGGAGGAGGAAGAAGGAGAACAGGGGAAAACTAGGGAAAACAGGGGTAGGATCGTGGAGAGAGGCTAGCACGTTTCTCAGCCTAAAAATTCTCTCCATCAACCATCCTGAAGCACACGCGATATTCCATAGCGCGCTGGAGTTTCTCTGAAGTCTTTATTCACCAAAGCCTCAATAAGGTATTTAACGGGATGTTTACTCCTTTACGTCAGGCTAAAAACAGGGGAAAACTTTCCCCTTAAGACGGCTTTTAAATGCGGTTCGCCGCTTACTGGACATGTATGCCCAGGTTTTAGGAAGCATTAGCGTTCAACAGCCTAATCAGGGGATCCTGCAACGCTTGGGCGCGTATAGTAAATCTTATAAAATACGGTTACGTAGATGTTTACGGTGACGTATATGGTTAAAAAGACCACAGTACTCTTAAGGGAAGACGTATACCAGGCTCTCAAGGAGAAAGCCGGAGCCAGAAAGATTTCAAGCCTGATAAACGAGATACTCGTCGAGTATTTCGCTAAAAAGGAAAGCATGTTCGGAACCATGAAGCGTGTCGACGTAGCTGACTTGAGAGACCACAGGGAGAGACTATGAGATACCTCATTGACTCCTACGCTTGGATAGAGTACTTCATGGGCACGAAGGCGGGTGAGAAGGCGAAAACAATAATAGAAAGCTTAGATGAAAAGATCACTCCAGCGATCTGCCTGGCCGAGGTCTACGCGAAAACAGTCAGAGTAGCGGGGGAGGAGATGGCTGAAAAGCAAAGAGTCTTTATGAAAGAGAGAAGCATCATTCTTCCCCTGGATGAGAAGCTTGCCGTAGAGGCTGCGAAAATAGATGCGGCTATGAAAAGAAAGGTTAAGGGCTGGGGTCTAGCCGACTCAATAGTCTATGCAGCAGGACTGGTTAAGAAGGCTGAGATAGTTACTGGAGACGAGCATTTCAAAGACTTGGAGAACGTGTTCTTCATCGGATGAGCACGGCCGAATAAGGTTTTGACTGTTGAAGAGACGGATTTAAGGGGGAGACTTGTTGCTTACTTCGCCTTACTATTTTTCTCCAGCCAGCTTAGATTCCGCAACCAATAACAATATATCGCTGGTTTCAACCTCACGCGCGCTTAAGCCTCAACCACCCGCATGGAAACTTGCCTCCCCGGTCGCAATAATGCTGTCAACATGGACGGTGAACACTCCACCAGCACCCTGCTTCAGGGTGAAGACGCTTTTGAAAGAACCGTCGGCAAGCGTCCTCGCAAAATCCTTCCAGACTGTTTCACCGTTCTGGTCAACAACCTCTATCGAAACATACTGGTTGGGCACAGGGTCAAACCCATAGGTAAGCCTGCCCGATATTGCTACAGTATTGTTAGGCAGAAGCATGACGGTGACGCTTAGCCTAGGCTTGAAAAACTCAAGGATGAAAACTGCTAGCAGGAATAGAAAAGCGATGGAGAGGGAAACAAAAGTAACGTGTTTCAGGCTGATGCCTGCTGCAGCACCCTGTTCCGCGCCCGAGCCTCTCTCCGACACTAGTCCTCCTCTTGCTTACGTGGGTGGTGGCGGCGGAGTCTCCTCCTTAGCCTCCTCCTTGGTCTCCTTAACCTCTTTCTCTATCTCCTTCTCAATCTCTTCAATCGGCTTAGGCGGCGGGGTTGTGGCAAGCGTGTACCCTATCCAGCCGAGTATGAAGAGCACGAAGCCCACTGCGACGAAGGCAGTGAGCTTAATGATGACCTCCCACCAGCCTGAGAAGAACACGAGCCAGGAATACAGTATTACTCCGATTATCGAGGCCAGCAGCAACACTGCCCCAATACCCTGATCCTTGTTCATCAGCGTAAAGGGCTGGTGTTCAAAAATATAAGTCTTACTATTGTATAGCTTGTTTAATGATGAAGAACTTGAGAAAAAGGTTTAAACGTTTTTCCAGGGTTACTCTGGTGGAAGCGGAAAGCTTGTTCCAGGACGCCTCCTGAAGATCAAGTATCCCAGTATCAGGCCAATCAACACCCCTGCTATAAGGCCTAGAATCGTGGTGAACTGGGCTCTCGACTCCGCTTCTGAAACCCTTGACTCTGTCTCAGACAGCTGCTTCTCAAGGCTTGAAATCCTAGACTGGGCAGTGCTCAAGCCTGCTTGAAGCTCCGCAATGCTCTTCTGCAAGCCTGTTATAGTGCCCTTGCAGGATTCAAGCTCATCCTGCTTCTCGTCGAGCAGCCTCTGCAGCTCCCTCAGCTGGCTAAGCATTTTAACGACGTCCTCAGCACCCATGGGCTCAGCCGTAACCAGAACCCTTGATGAGTTTGCCGAGGCAGGCGTGTAAGCCGGGTCCCCAACCCATTCCGCTCTAAACACGTACTCCCCTGTCTCGCCAGGGGTGAAGACGCATGCGACGAAGCCTTCCGCGCTCGTTTCAAATGTTCCAACCATTCTCCAAGCCATCGTCCTGTTCGAAAAGTATGAGATCGTTAGAAACCTGTGTGCTAGGCGTGGAGATGTGCCGGCGTAGACAATTATTGTTCCGCCCACGCCCGTGATGGAGGGGGCTGCGATCACCTGGAGGGAGACAGTCGTCCTGGCAACTATGCCGACAGTGTTGCTAACGCAGCCCTCATACTGGTCGTTCCCCTCCCACGTAGCCCTAATGCTCCAGTAGCCCGGGGAGTCAGGCTTGAAAACATGGGTGAAGGCCCCGTAGGGTGCTGAAACGCTCCTCGAAACCTCTGAACCATTGGGGCAAGTGAACCTGAGCTTAACCGTAACATCCAAGCCGGGGCTGAGAATACCCTTTATCGTAACCTCCTCGCCCAGCATGATCGCCTCCTTGTCGACGCTTATAGCCAGGGATGAGGTTCCCTTAGGCGGTGGGGGAGGAGGCGGAGCGGTGGAGGCGGTGGAGGAGGCACGTAAACCTCGACAACCTTAAACGTGGTGCTGCCCGTGTCTCCACACCCTGAAACGTAGACGGTGTAGGTTCCGTATTTAGCGTCCGTCGGAACCTTGAAGGATGTTGAAGCCTTCCCATCGCTGTCCGTCTTCACCTCCATCACAAACTCTACCCCTCTATCCGGGTTCATGACTTGAACACCAAGATCGGAGTTCGCGCAAGCCCCAGATATTGATATGTTAACAGTATTCCCCCTGTTATACTCCGACTGGTCTGTTGAAACAGTCAATGGGTTAGCATAAGTGTTGAGAAAAGGGGTGAGCAGGAGGAGCGTGAGAAGAAGGCATGCGGAGAAACCCTTGGCGTTCAACTCTCACTCACCCCGCTTGCCGCCTGTTTTCCTGCGGGGGAGGAGTAACGCTGCTAAAAGACCCGTGCTCACGACAACCCCAGGGCTCGCTGGGAACTCTGGGACTGGGATCACCTCTACAACCGTGAAAGTGCATTCTCCAGAGTCTCCACACCCCGCGACAGTGACAGTATAGGTCCCGTAGAGAGCATCCAGCGGGATCTTGAAGAATACTGAAGCCCTCCCCTCACCATCCGTCTCAACCTGGCCTAAAAATTCTACACCCACAACCGGGTTAACGACTTGAACCCCGAACTCGCAGCTCGGGGATGCGGATATGAGCATGTTTACAGTATCCCCTCTCCTGTACTCCGGCTTATCTGTTGAAACCTCCAATGGGTCGGCGTAAGTGTTTAGAAGAGGTATGAGCAGAAGCGTGAAAAACAGGCATGTCGCTAAACTCTTAACGTTCAACTCCATCACCATTCTAAGTTACTGTGAAAGTTGTTTCACCGGGCTCTGCCAACGATTTCCAGTCCCCACCCATTTGAGACGGCCAGCCGTTCCACACGAAAACCTTCACGGTGTATGTTCCAGTGGATGCTCCAGTCGGTATCCGGTAGCCGCTTCCAGCAGTCTTGGTCGCACCCGGATCAATAACGTCCGTTATGAAACCGATGAAAACAACGTAGCCCTGCGGGTTAAAAATCTCGACGATAAGCATGTATTGGGTTGAAGGCTGATATGGGGAAACAAGGGAGTGGAGCGTTACCTCAACCACCACCGTGGATCCCCTGGGGAAAGAAGTCTGAGGATTCCCCGTCATATCTAGGGTTCTGATGCTTGTTATCTCCAGGGGTTTAGACTGGCCTAAAACCAGGACGTATGGTAAGAGTAGAAGCGTGACCATAAGGGTTGTCATAATCGGCAGACAGGTTTTCTGCCTCATAACCGGGCTCAATCCCCTCAACATTTTACAAATATATGAGTGACTAAGCAACTGAATATAAGCTTTTCTATTTGCATCCGTGTGCCAACAGCCTGAACGCTGGTTGAGGAACAGTGGCTCAGGGCTGAACACTCAGCCTTCCCGAGTTGCTCCCGCCTTCACAGGCAAGGTAGAAAACATATTCCCCGGCTACCGCCTCAGGTATTCTAAACTTGAACTCTAGAGTTCCATCCGTACTGGTCGTGCCCTGGTCGACGTAAACCACGTCTCCACCAGGGTTTCTAAGCTCAATCGCAACATCAACGCCTCCCGCGGGTATCTTTACCAGTCCTCCGAGGATGCTTGAGCTAACCCTGATAGTTATGGATGCTTCTTCGCCAAGCCTATAGGTTGCCTTGTTCACCGCGAAGTCTATAGTCAGGTTTCTAGGCCCATACTGGAGGGATGTGAGCTCCATCCAAACGTGGGCGAGAATAATAATTGGGACGACTAGGAGGATGAGGAGGATCAGTCTGGTTAAGCTAAGCTCCAAGATCATTTTTGACCCCTTTGGGTAAGAGTCCCGCCGGCTCATCGTGTGTGGAGTGTTACACACGTATTTTCCTTTTTAAGCATTGTTTTCGAAGAGACTGGGCTGCTTGGAGAGGGTTGTGGGCACGCGCTTTGAAAATAATTCAAATTTTTTCATCGTAAAACTTATATTAAACTCCCGCCGATTCGAGAAATGTATACTCATGGAGGAGGGAACCTGCGGTCAAAGCGATCCGGGGGAACCACTCCAGTATGCTGTTCTTCTCAGGATAAAGCTTAAGGCTTACAGGAGTGGGAACTGGAGGAGGCTGACCGGGGTTGAGAAGGCCTTTTTCAACGCGACCCTGCTTCTCGCGAAGCTTAGAGGGAGGCTAGTGAACCATTCCCTGGTTAAAGCTGTTAGAAAGATTGTTTCAAAGCTCTTAGAAACCCCTCTGGTTAGAATCCTCCAGACGGGGAGGGAGAAAGCCTCCAGCCTCCTCACGCTTTACCGTGGGAACGGGGTTTTCAAATGGGCCCCAGATGTTAAAAACTGGCTTAAAGACCCTGAGTACGTTTTCTGGCTCGGGGTCCGCCAGCTTGCTCTATTAAACACCGGGTACGGGTGAGCATGGGGAGAACCACAGAGGGATTCGGCTCGCGTTACCCGCTGCCCCATCCATGAGCTGGGTTCTAGACGAGGAGGTTCTCGCCATCTTGGCAGCGATACTCGTAGTGTCAATAGTTTTCGGAGTAACCCAGATGGTTAACGCTGGACGGGTTGTTGAACCATTCTCGGAGCTGGGTCTACTCGGACCCGGTGGAAAAATAGGTGACTATCCGAGGCAGGTTGTCGCCGGCACACCCTTCCTGCTCCACGCCTATATTGGTAACCATGAGGGTAAAACACGCTACTACAGGGTTCTAGTGAAAATCGGAAACAGGTCTACAGTCGTCAACGAAACAATGCCGCTCACAGTCGAGCCCATGATGGATCTAAGGACTGTTTTAACCCATAATTCTTCAACCATTATTCCGCTTAACCTGGCTATGCCTGAGCCCCTGACTAACGCTAGGCTTGTCCTGGAGCTCTGGGTTTTCAACGAGACCAGTAGAGTGTTCGAATACCATGGAAGGTGGAACCAGCTCTGGCTAAACGTCACCAGCCCCGTGCTCGGCTCGTCTCAGGCGCCGCAGCCTGCGGCAATCAGCAGGAAGGTTGAAGAAAGGCTTACGGAGGCTTATTTCGCGATTAGGAGGGCTGAGGAATCAGGCGGCAACGTTACGGCAATGGTTTCAAAGCTGAACCTCGCTATAGAGCACGCTGAGAAGGGTGAGTACGAGCAGGCTGAAAGCCTCGTGCAACAGGTTTTAACTCTTGAGCCAGAGACTGTTCAACAGGGCTTGGAGACTAGGCGCATGCAGCTCATCAACACAATCGTCGCACCCGGCCTAATCGCCGGGGTGGCCCTAGTCCTTCTAATAGCCTTCAGAAACAGGGTTTGGCTTGTTTTTCTGAAAGCCTACGGGGACTGGGGCCTAGTTCCCGTTGACAAGGCGGGCCTGGGCTCTACAACCCTTGCTAAGAAGGTTAAAGGCTCTTTCTCGCAGGGTAGAAACCTGAGGGTTAGAGACGTGGTTGCGCTCGGCAGGGGGCTCGGCCAGGAGAAGTGGCGCGTCGCAAGGGAAGTGTTCAGCTGGGTTAGGAGTAAGGCTGTTAGGCTTGAAGACCCTGATCCACCCGGAAGCTTCGCAGCCTACTTGCTTTCCATCCACAGCCTAGGTTTAACAATAGTCGTGATCCTCATAGGCCTTACGGTTTTAGCTATATACGTTCTCCAGGCCACGCTTCCAAGAATAGTTCTGGGCTCGCTCTTCGTCCTCTTCCTCCCAGGCTACTCGCTGGTTGACGCGCTCTACCCGAGGGAGAGCGACTTAACGCCTTTAGAGAGGCTAGCCCTATCCATAGGGCTTAGCTTGGCCCTAGTGCCATTGGCTGGGCTGGTTTTAAACTACACGCCCTGGGGGATAAGGCTCGACCCGGTTGTTTTCACGCTCGCCGTGATGACGCTGTCGCTGGAGATTTTAGCATCGTACAGGAAGCATGCTCTCCTGAGGCTGGCTGCAACGGGTGGCTGAAAACCTGACCCTTCTTGGAGCGGGCTTAACAGTCTTCGGAGCACTTTTAACACTCGGCTCACACCTTCTGCTTGAGAACACGCCCCTAACCGCGCTGGGCATAGGAACAGTGATACTCGGCTTAACATTCATACTTACGCCGGCGCACCCTGTTCCAAGGGAGACTGTGCAAGCATTCGTAAAATCGTCGTGCGAAAACGTTGAGGCAATTCTTGAGGCGACCGGGGCCTTCATGAAAGCCTTCTACCTGCCATCGTCGGAAAGAGTATACGCTTACGTGCCGCTTTCACCTGGCCAGAGCATAACTTTTGAAGAAATAGCTGGAACCGCCGGAAGCCTGCTTGTCAGAAGAGGGGGGGACCTCGGAATCCTGATAGTTCCGCCTGGCTCAGTGCTCGTCAACAGTCTTGCTCAAGAGGGTGCGGGAGGGTTGAGCAGCAGCGTTGAGGCTATTCTCACAGAGGCTTCTGAGGCTGCTGAAAGCGTTAAGACTGTTGAAGCAAACTCCATGATCATCGTCGAGATAAACAGGCCTAGGCTTGACGTGGAGTACTCCAGGTTTAGAACAGTCCTGGGCTCACTACCGTCTTCAATGGCTGCGCAGGCCGCGGCGGCAGCATTAATGAAGCCTGTTCAAATATTCAGCGAGGAGAACCAGGGGAAACGGATCCTGCTCTACCTCAGGGTCCTGGAATGGACAGACACGCCCTCTACCTCGCAACGATAACAATACTTTTCACAGCCTCAGCCTCAACGCTCGCCGCGCTGGGCGAAAACAGGCTGGACGTCTATTTCAGCGTCTACACGCTCGAATACTTCACCCTAGCAGCATTGTTCAGGCCCAGGAGGCGGGGGAGAGACTTTCTAGGAGCAGCGCTGCTCATAGGCTTCTCATACGTCGTCGCGTTAAGAATCCTCGAGATACTGTTCCCGCTTTGAAGGTTAACAGGAGCCTCCTAGTATTCGGGGTGCTCACCGCAATAATCCTAGCGGTCCTACTTCAGGCTATGCTCCCCGGCAAGCCTGTTTTCAAGAGGCACGTTGACCCGAGCAGGGAGGCTGAGCAACCACCCTACCCGCTGTTCTTCACAATGCTTCTGACACCCGTCTTCGACGATCTTACGAGGGGAAACTTCACTGGAACCATGGTTCGGCTTAGAATCCTTGAAACAGTCTCGGTGCCCTCAACCCTGAGATACGTTTTCAACAGGTTCAGCCAGCTCATGCAGAGCCTAACCGAGACGTTGACGAGCGTTGAGAAAAACCTCGACCAGGCTGAAACCCTTATAGACTCCGGGAGGGAGGAGGAGGCTAAGCCTGTTTTAACCAGCGCATCCTACGGCCTCGCCTCAGCCAACGTGACTTTCAACAGCCTCCAGCAGGCCGTGGGGGAGCTTACGAGAGCCTTCAGGCTCCCTAGCTACGAGTTTGCAAGGAGGCTCGACGCAATCGGGGAGCTCTTAAACAGGATGCTTCTGAGACTACTGGAGCTGCTGAGCAGGATTGAGGAGCAGAGGAATCTGAGTGAAACACTCCTAGAGATTGGGGCGCAGCCCGGGAGCGTCTGGGTAGGCTCAACAGTCACCGTCGAAGGCAGGCTTAGCAGCCTGGGGACAGGGCTGCCCGGCAGGATTGTCACCATATTTTTAGACGGGAAGACTGTTGCGCAGACAGTAACCCTTGAAGACGGGTTTTTCAAGAGGAGCGTGAGCATCCCATATGTTTACAAGCCTACTCTAACGGTTAGCGCGAAGTATTCGCCGGGCGGCGGGGATGAGAAGGTTTTCAAGCCGGCGTGCTCAAACACTGTTGAAATAAGCCTGCTCTACGTAACGCCCGTTTTAAACGTCAAGGTGTCCGGTAAACCGCTTCCGGGGAGAAGCTTCACGCTTGAAGGCACGGTTGAAACCGGTGTTAAACCTCCTTATGAAACTGTTAAAGCGTCCTGGCTGACCAGCGTGTCAAGCATCCCTCTGAGCCCCGAAGGCTTTTTCAAGACTGTTCTCCATGTTCCCGAGAACCTACAGGACGGGAGGTATGCTCTAAGGGTTGAAACACCCGCTTCAGGAGTCTTAGCCCCCGCTTCGAAAACAGTCTACGTGAACGTTGAAAGGCTGAGGCTCAACCTTACGCTCGAGGCTCCTCAAACGGTTTTCGCCGGCCTGGAGGCGGTTTTCAAAGGGTTTGTCGCCCACCCGCAGGACGGGGAGCAGGGCTGGAAAGTCAGAATAATAATTGGGGACACGGTTCTCGCTGAAGAAGCCTTCCAGCAGGGTTTCGAAACAAGGGTTAGAATCCCGCTGACGCTTCTCACAGGCTACTGTCCCTACCGCGTCCAGGTTGAGCCCGGGGCCCCTTGGTTCAGCGGGGCTGAGGCGGAGGGCAGGCTGCTGGTTGTCAACCCTCTGGCAGTGTTGGCTTCAGCAGGCTCAGCGTCAATCCTCATGCTTAGGCTCGCAGGTGGCAGGAGGAAAAAGTCTGGAAGAGAGCTGGCGGAAACGGTTGCTGAGGCTGCTGAGCAGCATGTAGCAGAGTATTTCATAGCCAAGGGGCTTGAGTGGCTCATGGATCTCTACTGGCAGGCTGTGGCCATTGTTTCAAGCGTGACCGGTGTTGACGTTAAGCCCTCTATGACTATGAGGGAATACTTGAACAGTGTTGCGCCGAGCCTGGGGGAGGCTCTTGAAAGCTTCGAGAGGATAACGTTAACCGCTGAGAAAGCACTCTACTCCCCCAGCGTGAGCGGCGAGGAGCTTCAGGCAGCTAGGCAGGCCTTAGAGAAGCTTAAGGTTACGCAGGTTGCGTCGCTACGTTAAACCCGTGCTGCTAAGCATAGCTGCCTCAACCCTAGCGTTAGTCCTGCTGCCGGTTGCAATACCTTCTTCAAGGGACTACGCGCCGGACAACCCTTACTGGAACGGGTTCACAAGGCTGGCGGGGATTGTCAACGCGACTTTCAAGAATGCTGGCGAAACGGTTCTCGACCCGGGCTTAACCATACTCTTCATAATAGGGCCTGAGGAGAACATTACTGATTCCCACGTCTCCCTGGTTAAAGCGTTCCTGGAGAACGGGGGCACCGTGGTTTTAATGGATGAAACCGGTGTTTCAAACAGGCTTCTTGAAAGCTTAAATATCGATATTAAGATTGGAAACCGTCCGATGCTTGACCCCGTGTTCTACGAAGGCAGCTGGAGGCTCCCCAAGACCACTGGTTTAAAAAGCTGGATGAGCAGCGCCGGCGAGATCGTTATGAACACGCCTTCAACCCTGGAACCGGGCTTAAACACAATGGTCATAGCGTACTCCTCCCCCTTCTCCTTTCTCGATTTAAACGGGGACGGAGAGTATACTAGCGGGGAGCCCTCCGGCCCGTTCCCCGTTGCTGCTGAAGCAGCATTCAGCAGGGGGAGGATAATCGTCTTCACGGATTCAAGCATGTTTCTCAACAGCATGGTTGAGAAAGGGGGGAACATGAAGCTTCTCAAGAACATTGTCGGGGATGGGGTTATGGTGGTTGACACGAGCCTCTGGCAGACCCAGCCTAGGGACTCTTTGAAAAAAGTAAGCAGCATGCTTCTCCAAACGGTTTCCACGCCTGAGGCAAGGTACGCGGCTGCAATCATGCTTGCCGCCGCAGCATACGTCTGGGCGAGCAGCACTAGGCCGAGGGGTGAGGTGGGCGAGCTTCAACAGGTTTTAGAGAAACACCCCGACTGGAACCCTGAGCTCCTGAAGGCTTTGGAGGAGGCTAGGCGGAATGTCCTACAGTAAGTATTTAACTGGGAAGATTCTCACGGAGCTTCAGAAGTATATTGTAGGCAAGCAGGAGGTTATCGAAATGCTTCTAACCGCGCTCTTCTCAGAGGGCCACGTCCTCCTTGAAGGCCCGCCTGGAACAGCTAAGACGCTTATGGCTAAGACTTTCGCGCAGGCCATAGGGGCTAAATTCGCAAGGATACAGATGACGCCCGACACTCTGCCGGCGGACATCCTGGGGACAATGGTTTACAGCATGAGGGACTCCGCGTTCCAGCTTAAGAAGGGGCCGATATTCTCAAACATTATTCTTGTTGACGAGCTTAACAGGGCTCCGCCGAAGACTCAGGCAGCCTTCATAGAGGTCATGCAGGAGCTGCAGGTCACGATAGAGGGGAACACTTTCCCGGTTGAAAAGCCCTTCATGATTATAGCTACGCAGATGCCATACGGCTCACCGGGCACGTATCCTTTGACTGAGGTTCAGACAGACAGGTTCGCGTTTAAAATAAGGGTTTCAAACCCGACTCCGGAGGAGGAGAAGCAGATCCTTGAAAAGATAAACTTTATTGAGACAGGCCAAGTCGGCCAGGTTGCAACCAAGACTGAAGTTTTAAGCATGGTTGAGAGAGCCAGGAACATCTATGTTTCAGACGCTGTTAAAAAGTATATTGTCGACCTCGTTTCAAGCCTTAGGAACAACCATTCCCTCTCAGAGGGGCCGAGCGTAAGGGCCAGCATATGGCTGTTGAAGGCGAGCAGGTCGCACGCACTGGTTAAGGGTAGAGAATACGTTATCCCCGACGACGTTAAGGCTGTGGCGCCCCACGTCCTTAGACACCGCCTCCTCCTTAAAAAGGAGCCTCTGGAGGAAGTGGACGAGGACCAGCTTATAGCCGAAGCCTTAGCGTCAACACCCGTGCCCAAGAGATAAAGGCTTGCCTACCAGCCTCAGGCTCACGAAAAGGGGGAGGGGGCTTTCAAGCGTCACGCTGGTTCTGGCAGCGTTATCCATGGTTTTCAGAGACCCGGTTATGCTCGCGGCCGCAGCACTACTCCTAGTAATACTCTTGACGACGCTCGCCTCCATCCTGCTTAAGGCTAGGAGGCTGGTTGAAAAATCCAGAGTATTCCCGGAGGAGGCTAGAGTTGAAACGGTTGCGGGAAGAGTTGAAAGCATCGAGATCACTGTTGAAAACCCGGGTGGAATAGGCTTCAGGATTGAACACCCCCTGAGCTTCGTGAAGCCGGCTGAGCCGGAGGCCGCGACGAACAAGCCCATCCGGCTGGAGGCCAAGCCGCAGCTGGCAGGCGTATACTCTTCGAAGACGCTGAGGCTAATGCTGAAATCCCCGCTGGAAGCGTTCGAATGCACGGTTGAAACGCCTTTCAAGACTAGCATTAGGGTAATGCCCCGGATTATTCCCGCGCTCGTCAAGGCTATTGAGCTGGCTTCAGCAATGGGGGCAACGGTCTTCGAGCATCCTGTTCAAACACTCGGCAGGGGGACGGAGTATGCTGAGACAAGGGAATACGTGCCGGGTGACGACATCAGGTTCCTGGACTGGAAGGCGACGGCGAGGCTTCAGAGGCTAATGGTGAAACAGTACCATCAAGAGACAGGCGGGGCAACGCAGATAATATACGATTTGAAGACCCCTGGGCCTGTTTCAAGGGACAGGGTTGCGACCGAGTTTCTAAACGCTGCTACGGCACTGGCCTCGCTGGGGGTACCGTGCACGATAATAACTGTCGACGGGGAGAACAGGATGCTCGTAAGAAGGCACAGGGACGCGAGGACGATGCTTTACACGGCGATAATGGTTGCGCTTTCAACCGTTGAAGTCGACTACACTCTCCTCTACGATGTTCTCGAACCCCAGTCTAGGAGGAGGGTTGAGGAGTTTCTAAGCCTAGTGACGGTTGGAGGCTGGGAGTCTGAAGCATTTTTCTACGAGAAGCCTGGGGAAGGGGTTGAGGAGGCTGACACGATAGCTGTGACAAGCCTAACCGGAGACCTGACGTGGCTCATGGAGGCCTGTGAAAAGCTTGAGAAGCATTCTAAAAGAATGATGCTACGCGTACCCGGTGAAACATGGCTCGACAGCAAGACGCTGGAGCAGGCTTATAAAGACTACGAGAAGCAGCTTAGAATAGTGGCGCAGCTCAGGAGAAGAGGAGTAGAGGTTTCCACCAGGGTTTAAAATTATGCTAAGTCGAGCGATAAAACCCCAAACGCCTCTTGAAAAAATGTTCGACAATATGGGCAAAAAGGATTGTGCGTAGTTGCCTGAGATACTGCTGCACTTCGCAATACCCTTCTCGCTGGCGAAGACAAAATTCAGCCTGAAGCAAACCCTGCTCGTAGCCTCCTTGGCGCTGGTTCCAGACATGGATGTGCTGCTACGCATCCACAGGTCTATGACGCACTCCCTAGTGGTGGCGACACTCGTCTCCATCCCTGTCTTGACAGGGGTCTACATAAAGAAGCGTAAGTATCTGGCTTTAGCGGCCGCATGCTACCTCGCCATAGTAAGCCACATTCTCCTGGACGTTTTCCAGACATACACGCCCATACTATACCCTGTCTTAGGAGAGTCGATTAGGGTTAAGGCTGAGGGCAGCGTAGTCATCTCAAGCACAATAACCCCAAGGGTGACAGCAAGCGTTCAAACCAAGCCGACGGACTTCACAGTGTTCCAGACGCTCGACGCGCCACTGTACACTAGCGAGGGCCTAGTGTCATCGACGATGCTGATCGCCGTGCCAATACTCCTGTCTATGAGGCTTAGAAGATTCAGGGAGAATGCAGGCTGACAAGAAGGAGGTAACGATAGTTCTCCCGGCTTTAAACGAAGAAGAAGCCATAGGAATGGTTATAGACGAGCTTAAGAGCGAGGGCTACACCAACATCCTCGTCGTAGACGGCTACTCGAAGGATAACACTGTTAAGATAGCTTGCGAGAAGGGGGCTAGAGTAATATACCAGCATGGCAGGGGGAAGGCTGGAGCGGTTAAGACAGGGATTGAGCATGTTGAAACACCATACCTGTTAATCATGGATGCGGACCACACTTACGACCCTAGGGACGTGTGGAAGTTCCTAGAACATGCGAACGACTACGACGAGATAATAGGGGTGAGAATGAACAGGGAGCACATACCGTTTTTAAACAGGCTTGGAAACTGGGCTATAACCAGGGCTTTCAACCTCCTCACCGGAGCGAGGCTGAGGGACATATGCTCAGGAATATACCTTTTGAAAACGGAAAAGGCGAAAAGCCTAGACATTGAGTCTACAAGCTTCGACATAGAGGTTGAAATAGCCACGCAGATCGCTTCAAACGGAGAGATCACGGAGGTTCCGGTTAACTACAGGAGTAGAATAGGAAGGCAGAAGCTCTCCTCGCTCAGACACGGGGCGAGAATACTCTCAACCATAATCAGCCTGGCGAGAATATACAACCCCGCCTTCCTTTTCGCGATGATCACCGCGCTGGCGTTAATACCCGGGGGAATAATATACCTCTGGGTCTTCTACAGGATGGTTTTCCAGGGAGTATGGCACTCAGGCTGGGCCCTTTTAGGCACAGCGCTAATAATACTAGGCGGGCAGGGATTAGTACTATCAACAATAGCTCTAATGATGAGGAGAATGGAGAAGAGAATAGTCAGGATGCTCGGCTCACGCAGTAGAACATATGATTGCTGAATCTAACAGAAAAAGTTACGGAGGTGTTTATTAGTGCTTGGTAATAAAACTAGGTATGATTTGTGGATTGATGTCATAAACACGCCACAAGTACATATGCTTAAGTCATTTCTAAAGGAGTTCAAGCAATATTCAATATATATTACAGGATTTAAAAGAGGTGAAACTGTTGAGCTTATGGATCTGTTTGGCTTTAAGGGAGAAATTTTGGGTAAAGATAGATATAATCCCTTGCTTAAATCCTTATCTTTTGTTTTCAGGACTTTTCAGCTTATCTACAAAGCACCTGATGCTAAGGTTTTCCTGAGTTTTGGAAGCACTATTCCTCCATCGGCAAAAATGAAGAAGATGAAAACTATTCTGATGCATGATAATGACTTGATGTTTATTGGGGAAAAGCCTTTTTTCCAAAAGATTAAGAATTTTCTTCAGAAGATGGCAGATTACGTGCTTATACCCGAAGTGGCGCAAGAACCGTTCAAGAAGTATTTTGGAGAAGTGATTCCATATCCAGGTTATAAAGAGCATATATATATTGCAGATTTTCAGCCTAATCCGAATTTTCTGGGATTGTTACCTTTTAAAGATTATATTGTTGTTAGACCTGAATCATTGTCATCACTCTATGTTTTAGAAAAGTATTCTATTGTACCGGAAATCTTGAAAGGTTTTGAAAGAGAAAGCATAAATGTTGTTTATTTGCCCCGAAATAGGGAGGAAAGAGTACTTGCTGAGGGGTTCAAAAATGTTTTTACGCCTCATAAAGCACTTGATGGGTTGAACCTAGTGTATTATTCTAAAGCTACTCTTACGGGTTCTGGAACAATGGCAAGAGAAGCTGCTGTGCTGGGTGTTCCTGCAGTGTCGTTTTTTCCCAAGGAGACGTTGCTTTCCGTGGATAAGGATCTGGTGGAAAAGCAGAAAATATTTCACTCCAGAAACCCTGAGGAAATTGTGGGTTATGTTAAGAATAGTTGGAATAAACGGGCCATGCCAGATTTAGAAAAGGCGAGAGAAGTTAGAAGATACGTTATCAGTTTCGTTAAAAAAGTAATAGAATGATCATAAGGGTGTATGCTATGAGGGTTCTATTTGTTGAGGTGAAACTTTTACAATAGAGGAGGTTGCAGAATGAAAAGTGAAACTATACTTCTACTCTCGTCTTTGAGAATGCTTGAGAACTATGTTAGTCGAAAAAATTATTGTGGCTGGGATCCCTACGATGCCCTTAGTGGAAAAAGAGTTCCAAAAATCTTTGCTAGAAACGAGTTGCTAGGAATGATTTTTTTGCAGTTTAACCTATATTTCCCGGTAAATTTAAGACCATTTTTCAGGGTAGAAGAAGGCATTTCTAACAAGAGTCTCGCTTTATTTGCAAGAGCATACTTATATTTATATAAAGTTTTAGGATGTCTTCAGCATAAGCTTAGAGTCTTAACTCTTTTAGATATGCTTAAGGCAAATACAGAAACAGTTTGTAATGCTTATTACTTTGATTTTGTTGGGCATAAACATAAACTTGGTCCAAATATTACAGACATAATATGTATAACTGAATCAATTAAAACTTTTTCTATAGCCTATGAGGTTTTTCGAGACAAAGTATATTTGAACTTGGCCTTGAAAAGATTAGAATTCTTGTATGATAATATGTTGGTTGAAGAAGGAAATAGAGTCTATTTTAGATATACTCTCGAAGAACAAGGAAAAATCGTATTTAATGTCTCTGCCCTTGCATTGGAAGCTTTAGTTGAGGTTATGAGATTGACAGAAAACCATAAGTTCACGGAATATATGGAAATAGGCAAGAAGGTTGTCGAGTTTCTGGTTTCTACTCAAAGATATGATGGCGCGTGGCCATATTCGTATTACGCAGAAACCAAGAGGTATTATTGGCAGTTAGATTACCATCAGGGTTTCATAATAGACGGATTAAATGCTTTCCTACCCTATCTTTCTGGGATTTTAAAATCAAATGTGAGTAAAAGCTTGAGTAAAGGCATCACCTTTTACTGGGAAAAACTTTTTAATTCGAAAGAATTTTCCTATTACAGGTATCCAATAAAATATCCTGTGGACATTCATAATCAGGCTCAAGGAATAATAACCTTTTCAAAGCTTTACAAAGCGCATGGAAAAAAAGAATACTTATATTTTGCCATTAAAGTAGCTAATTGGACGATAAAAAATATGCAGGATCCGGAAGGCTACTTCTATACTCACAAATGGCCCTTTATAAAATGCAAAATTCCCTACATGAGGTGGGGGCAGGCATGGATGATGTTAGCACTATCCTACTTATTATCATTAATGATATAATAGTTGGGATAAATCAAGGGAAAGTGAGATGAAACAGGTTATATACGTCAGAAGGAACATCAAAATTGAAGAAGTGCCGGTACCCATAATTGGAGATAATGAAGTGCTAGTTGCTAATGTTGCTTCCTGTATTAGTATTGGTACCGAAATTCGTTCAATTAGCTTGAGGTCTAAAAATATTGTTAAAATTGGACTCGATATAGTGAAAAAAAATCCAGAATTAATTGAAAAACTTAAGAGTATTATGAAATCATATGGTATAATAAAATCGTATCATATAATTAGGGAGCGGATAAATGAACCATATATGCTTGGCTACTCCAGTGCTGGAGTAGTTGTTGAAGTTGGAAAAAATGTCGAACATGTAAAAGTAGGGGATAGAGTGGCTTGTGGTGGAACAGGATATGCGGTTCATGCAGAATTCATACGTGTTCCTAAGAATCTCTGTGTAAAGGTTCCTGAAAATGTAAGTTTTGAGGAAGCTGCTTTCACTACTATTGGAGCAATAGCACTTCAAGGAATTAGAAGGGCCGATGCCAAGATAGGTGAAAGGATTGGAGTTATTGGTCTTGGGCTTATAGGGCTTTTAACAACTCAGATTCTTAAAGCTGCAGGCTGCAAGGTTATTGGTTTCGATTTAAATAAAGATAAGGTTGAGTTGGCTAGAAAAGTAGGAGCAGACGCGTCATATAAGGCTGACGATGTAGACACTATAAAAATGGCCGAATTATTTTCGGATGGAGTCGGTTTGGATGCAGTAATCATAGCCGCAACATCAGCAAGTAGTAAGCCTATTAATGACGCTCTTAAGATGATACGGAAAAAGGGAAAAGTTATTGTTGTCGGTGATGTAAGTATTGCTATTTCACGTGAATCATTCTATGAAAAAGAAGCCGATATTCTGATTTCAACATCTTATGGTCCAGGAAGATATGATCCTCTCTACGAAGAAAAAGGAATCGACTATCCAATTTCATACGTGAGGTGGACTGAGCAACGAAATATGGAGACCTTCTTGGAATTATTGTCTTCAAGAAAAATTGATGTGAAGTCGCTTATAACGCATGTATTTTCTGTTGAACAGGCCAGTAAAGCATATGAGAGTGCAAATAGCGGAAATGCTATAGGAATTATCCTAAAATATGCTGAATGGCAGGAACAGAGACCGCTTGAGAGGATAGTGAAACTCCCATACATAAATGAATTAGGTGGTTCTATTAACGTTGGGATTATAGGTGCAGGGAATTTCACAAGACTCGTATTACTACCCAATCTGCTTAAAATACCTGGATTAAAAATAAGTTCTATCTGTGCCCTTACTGGCCCTAAGTTAAAATATCTTGCAGAAAAGTACAAAATTGGGTATATTACGACAGATTACCGAAATATCATTAATGATTCAAATACGGATCTTGTGATAGTTACGACACGACATAATCTGCATGCAAAAATTGCAATGGAGGCGTTAAATTTAGGCAAACACGTATATGTAGAAAAACCGTTAGCAATCAACATAGATGAATTAAAAAATGTAATACAGGTAGCAGAAAACTCCAAAGGTATACTTTTCGTCGGGTTTAATCGTAGGTTCTCTCCATTCACCTATAGACTAAAAGAAACGCTGTCAAAAACGGCTGGGCCTATGATGATAAATTATATAGTTAATGCTGGATCTCTGCCTGCTGAATACTGGATTTATGATCCTGAAGAAGGTGGTGGAAGAATAGTAGGAGAATGTGTTCATTTCTTTGACCTAATGAATTATATTATAGATAGTGATCCGGTCGAAATTAGTATCATGCCGATTGATTCACATGTGAAAACAATAAAATCCAGTGATAATATGGTTGTATCGATAAAATACAAAAATGGTTCTGTAGGGAACTTAATATACACTTCAATTGGAAGTCCAGCATATCCTAAAGAAGTGATACATGTACAAAGATCTGGGCTAGTTATTGAAGTCAATGACTTTAAGGAATTAGTCATACATGAAAAGAAAAAAAAGAGAATGTCCGCCAGAATGCAAGATAAAGGACATTATAATGAACTAGTTAGACTTATTGAGGGAATAAAGACTGGTATTTCACCAATTCCTCTCAAAGATATATATATTGCACATGAAATTGCTTTCAAAGTTAATGATATGGCTTGGAAAAAATGAGGATATTACAGCTATGCCAAAAGTTTCATCCTAATGTTGCTTCTGGTTCAACTGTAGTCGTATATAATATAAGTCGAATGTTAGCAAAAAGAGGACATCAGGTAACTGTGTTTACTTCCGATATGAAAGATAGTTCTAACAGGTTAAAAACTTCCTTTGTAGAGCAGATTGATGGAATAGATGTTTATCGCTTTCGAAGCTTTGCCACATTTATAACGAGAAACTTTAAATGGTTTGTAACTCCTCAAATTATTTCTAAACTAAATAATATTAAATATTTTGATATTATTCATATTCACGAACATCGAAACTTTCAAGCCATGATTATTCGTTATTATGTCAAAAATTTTGCTATTCCTTATGTTTTGCAAGCCCATGGTTCTCTACCTAGATTTAAGCCTTGGGATAAATTAAAGTGGTTTTATGATTTACTTTTTGGCTATCCGTTATTACGTGATGCTTCTAGAGTCGTGGCTCTGAGTAGTTGGGAGGCCAAGCAATACAAGCTTATAGGAATATTGGAAAAAAAGATCGTTACAATCCCTAATGGTATTGACCTGTCTGAGTACGCTACCCTTCCGCCAAAAGGCTTTTTCAAAAGCGAGTACAACATACCCCAGGACAAGAAGATCATACTATACTTGGGCAGAATCCATAGGATTAAGGGAATAGATTTCCTGATAAAAGCCTATGCGTATCTAGTGAAGAAAATAGGCTATAAAGATGCTATCCTTATAATAGCTGGGCCAGACGACGGATACTTAAACGAGGCGAAAGCCTTAGCGAAATCCTTAAAAATAGATGATTCCATAATTTTCACAGGTTTATTATCTAAAGAAGAGAAAATCAATGCTCTTGTTGATTCCAGTTTATGTGCTTACTTAGGACCTTATGAGCCATTTGGAATAGTTACCCTTGAGGCGGCTGCTGCTTCGATACCGGTAGTTATATGTGAAGGGACACCTATGTCTGAGATTCTTAAAAATGGAAATTTTGGATTTTCGGTTAGGTATAATGATGTTGTTTCATTATCTTCTGTAATGCTTAAAATATTGGATGATGAAGAGCTTGCTAGTGCTCTTGGCAGAAATGGACGAAAATATGTTTTCGAAAATTTAGGCTGGGAGAAAATAATTAGAAAGTACGAACAGATGTATAAAGAAATTATTGAAAATAGAGTGTGAATTGTTGAGCGTAGACTTTAGTAGATTTTTGCTGGTAATTTTTTTCATCGCATTTATTTTAACTTGTCCACTTCTAGGATTATCATAACTAAAACGGTGTGACTGATGAAAATACTTATGATGGCTTCTTCCTCCGGTGTCGGTCTTACTTATCACCTTACTCGACTCTCTATTGCACTTAAACAGATGGGAAACGATATAATTGTCCTTTCTGGACCTAATGAGCAGGTCAGCGGATTATCAATGGAGCTAAAGAAAAACGGGATCAAGCATTTCGTTAGCAAATATATCGATCATGCAGACTTTGCTTCTCTCTTCAATTGCGGAAAAGACATTTCGCGAATTTTAAAAAAATACGATATAGACATTATACATGCTAATAGTTCAACTCACGCATTTTCTGCATATTTTGCAGTTCATTCATCAACTGTTATAAATAAGCCTGCCATTATAACAAGTGTTCATTCAGTTCCGCGAGGTGCTTTAAAAATACCAAAATGGATTTCAATGATTTCCATATTAAACATAGCTTCCAGCATAGTACTTCCTGTGTCAAATTATACTAAAAAGCAATTCATAAAGCATGGTTTAATTCCCCAGAAAGCAGTAACGATGTATAACGCTATTGAGTTAGATGTTTTTGATGAAGCTGCAAAGAAAGCAGAGCTTAGTCTTGATGTTTCTGTAGGAACGGTTGTAACATATGCAGCAAATTTAATTCCAATAAAAGGTCATGAATATTTCTTAATGGCTGCTGCGAGGGTCTTAAAAAAACATAGGGCGAAATTCTTGATAGTTGGAGATGGACCTAGAAAGAAATATCTTCAGAAGATTGCCTATAAATTAGGAATACTAAATGATGTTTTATTTACGGGCCGCATTAACTGGCCTTACATATACTATTTACTCTCTAACAAAACCGATATCTGCGTTTCTTCATCACTTTCGGAGAACTTTCCTTTCTATATACTAGAATGTATGGCTGCTCGGAAACCTATTGTGACAACAAATGTTGGAGGAATTTCTGAAGCAGTAATAAATGGAATAAATGGTTATCTGGTTCCACCAAAAGATCCATTATCACTATCGGAAGCCATACTTCAATTAATAAAAAAGCCAGAAAAAGCAACAGAAATTGGTCTTAATGGAAGAAGAATAGTTGAAAGAAATTTTACTATGAAAAAATTGACTAATAAGTTAAAGAATGTTTATGAATACGCTTTGGGTTCGAAAGGAATTTAGATACGTGAATATTAGATGCCAAGCAGAGTTTTTCTTTTAAGCGCATCTCTTTTAGTTTTGTGCACTATGGTTTTTTTCATATATGAATACGCACTTCTACCTCAAAAGTTGCCAGTTTTTACTTTTTATATTATAGCTCTGTTGATTTCATTATTAATTGTAGTGATTACTTTTTATTCAAATAGATTGTTAACTATCGTACTCTTAATAGCTTGTATTTACTTCTTGATTAAGGAAGCATTTTTATCTGTAACACCCATGTCAATAATTACTTTGTATCTTGATAATTACATAGTTTATCAGGTAGCAAATGGAATTTCTAAGTTTTCCCATATCCCTCCTGCTGATTACTACTCAGGAAGTGCATTATCCGTAGCAAAACAACCTATTAGTCCTATATATGCCGTAATTTTTTCAGATGTTATTGGCATCCCATTAAATTCAATTTTAAGACATATCGGTTGCATTATTAGCGGTTTAGTCCTTCCGTTGGTCGCATATCTCCCTTATAAGATATTAAACATACATTTCGATGCCAAGGTCTCTAAGTTTAGTTGGTTGTCCTTATTATTCTCGCCTTGGCTGATCTTCTTTCTAATATGGGGCCACTATTCGATATATAGTATTATTTATTTTGCGATAATGCTATACTCTATAATGGAATTTGTTTTGGCAAATAGGAATATGTATTCACACCTAATCTTCTGGATTATACTAGCTTTCGGAATTGCATTTGCACACGCATATATGGCTGTTCTGGCGTTTGTTGTTTACAGTTTAATTTTTATTGTATTTATGGTGTCTTCATTTTCGGTTAAAAAGCACGCACGTGCTCTTCTTAACCGTTTCTTCAGCTTTTTTGCCACATATGCAATTATTTTTCTTATATACTTACTTTGGTATAGTTTTTTCTATATCAGGTCAATTGAACATATACTAAGAGCATTTGTAGAAACTTTAGAAGCTGGAAATCCATCCGTAGGATTGGCCTACAACTTTGCACCGAGCAAGATTAATGTGCCATTTTATGTTAGAATTTTAAGGTGGTCTGGAGCAGTTTCTTGGATATTCTTATCTGCAGTTTCTTTTATTTTCCTTTTACAGAAATATAGAAGTTCAAAAATAACTTTGATCTATGCTATATTTATTTGTATAGGATTTGTGGGTTCAATCACTGCTCTACCATACATTTTTGATCAAAAATTTGGCGTTGATCTATTTTCTAGATCTGTTTACTTCTTTGGTTTGATGAGTGCTTCTCCATTTATTGGCTTAGCGTCCAAATATTTTTCAGGAAAGCTGAAACAAATATTCTTTCTAATTATGTTATTTTTAATTGTTAATTTTGGTATTATTATGAGTCCTGAAGATTTTCAGAGTTGGCATTATCCAATAAAAAGTGGTGAAGATGTCCGCCTTTATCCATCAGAGTGGGTTGCTGCGGGACTTTTTTCGTTAAATTATGGTAAAAGTCTGAGTGCTGCATGCGGTTTAAGGCAAGGGGTATCCAAGGTTGGTTACTTTGCTAGACTAAACTACTACGAAATACAACCATCCGTATCAAATAGAGAACATTTCATTTCCCCGGACAAATGGGATGAACTAAAAGATTATTGGACAGACTATTGCTTTCTTAGAAAAAGTATAACTATTTATGAAGAAGTACCTGGTTACATTGTTAATAAAGACATTTTTAAACGTCTGGTGAATAACGTCAATATCATGTATACATGCACGGATGTTTTTATGATTTACTACCCAAATTAAAATGAAAATTCTTATTATTGGTTCTCGCATTTCAAATCCTTATCTAGGTCCTTCAGTGGTTCTTCACAATACTTTAAAAGGATTTATAGAAATTCAAAAAGAGCTGATAAATAATAACATTATGGTGACTTTCTTATCTTTAAACGATAATGTAAGGAAAAAAATTTCGGGAAATATAGATATGGTTGGCTTAAAAATTTATCCTTCCTTAACATTTACAGGAGAAATACAATTTACTTTGAACAAACCTAAAGAAACGTTTGATATAGTGCACTCTCATGATATTTACTCTTTGTTACCTTATTTGGTTTCAAAAATACCTACGGTTTTTACTCTTCATGGAATATTTTGGAAAGAAAAAAAATTTGCTAAAAACAAATTTTTAGCTGAATATACTGCCTTATTAAATACTATAAGACTAAGACTCTATTATAATCGGCTTTCAAAGTTCGTGGCAATTTCTCCATATGTTATTGATGAACTTACTTTAAAAGGATTTAACACGGAAAAGGTTGTTGTGATAGAAAATCCGGTATCGAGTGAATTCTTTGAAGTTGACAAAAAAGAATGTAACATGATTCTTTATCCCGCAACCCTGAAGTTGTTAAAGAACCAACTGGGCTTTCTTAAAGCAGTTTCGCTTATTAAGGCCGAGCTTAAAGATTACAGGATTGTCTTTGCTGGATCAGGTGATATGGACTATTATTTGAAGCTTAGGGATTTTACAAAGAAGAATGATTTAAATGCGGTTTTTCTCGGAAGTGTTCCTTACAATAAGATGCTGAAGCTTTTTTCTCAGGCATCTCTAACGGCTTTGATCTCTTTCCAAGAAACTTTGCCAATGGCGATTCTAGAAGCTTTAGCCACAGGCACACCTGTCATTACTTCTAATGTCGGCGGTCTGAAATACCTTATAAAAAATTCATTTAATGGATTCTTAGTGAACCCGAATAAACCTAATATTATAGCAGAGAAACTTCTTATTCTAATTCAAGATAGAGGGTTACGGATTCAATTGGGTAGAAATGCAAAAAAAGATGCTGAGCGATTCAGAAGCGAGAACATAGCTAAAAAGCTGTTAAAACTTTATATGGAAATACAAAGAGTATCGCTATCTTGAAAACGGATACAAAGGTTCAAAAAGGTTTTTAAGAGTCACTATACTAGTGCGCTATACTAGGTTTGGATACGCATGCTGCAAAATACATTAAGTATGCCCTGATCCATCAGCAATCCAGATTGCTCTATTTAAATAGAAGTCGTTGTCCGTTAACACGTGTTTATATCCTTTAATAATGGGATTGAGAATCCTATGAAACTTTGCGTTATTGGTTTGGGTTATGTAGGTCTTCCAGTAGCTATTGTTTTTGCTTCTAGGGGTTTAAAGGTTGTGGGTGTGGATATTAACGTTGAAAAAATTATAGCTTTAAATAAAGGAAAATTGCCTTCTAAAGAACTTGGCCTTAGCAGGTTATTTGCCGAAGTTGCCAAGAATGGTATGTTGAATTTCTCCGGAGACATTTCATCTGGTGTTCAGTGTTCTGATGTAGTTATTTTAGCTGTTCCTACCCCAATCAGGGATGGGTTGGTCGATTTAAGATATCTTACTATTGCTCTTGAGGACGTCAGGGCTGAATTGCATAAGGGTCAATTAATCGTTATAGAGTCTACGATCCCGCCGGGAACTACCTTTGGTTTTGTAAAACCGTTTCTTGAGGCATCTGGTTTAAAGATTGGAGTTGACATTTACCTTGCCCATGTCCCTGAGCGTATAGCGCCTGGAAGGGCTATTGAAGAACTTTTAAATTCCCCCCGTGTCGTGGGAGGAGCAGACCCAGAATCCACACGAAGAGCCATTGAGGTATATAGCAAAGTTAATCCTAATCTCTACCCTACAGACGCCACAACAGCAGAATTTGTCAAGCTTATTGAAAACGCCTTTCGCGATATAAACATAGCTTACGCCAACCTCCTCGCGTTAATAGCCCAAAATATTGGCGTAGATGCTTACGAGGCGATTAGGCTTGCAAATACACATCCAAGGGTGAATATACATATGCCCGGTGCGGGTGTTGGCGGTCCGTGTTTAACGAAGGACCCGTACATGCTTGCATCGCTTTTCGGCGAATTCTGGGGCACTGAGCTCATTAAGCTTGCCAGAAGGATAAACGAGTATATGCCGAGCCATATGGTTGGACTGGTTGAGAAAGCTCTCAGCGAAAACGGTGTCGAATTGAGGGGAGCTAGGGTTGCTGTCTTAGGTGCAGCATATAAGGGTGGTGTTGACGACACTCGGGAAAGTCCCTCTAGACGTGTTGTCAAGGAGCTGCTTGAAATAGGGTTGGATGTCGTTGTCTACGATCCGTACACGCCGGAGTCCTTCGGGGCTAAAAGGGTTGACAGCTTGGAAAATGCTGTTGGGAATGCTGACGCCATCGTCATAGTTACGGATCATCCTGAGTTCAAGACGATAGATTTGGATATGCTATCGAAAAAGATGAGGAACAGGATCATTATTGACGGGAGGCGGGTAATAGATCCTTACAGGGCTTGCGAGTCAGGTTTCAAATATTATGGGATAGGTTTCGGGAGGATGTTTAAGCTTTGAGCATTCTAGTGGTTGTGGGCACCCGCCCAGAGATTATTAAAATGGCTCCTGTAATCAGGAGGCTTGAGGAGAAAGGGTTAGAGTATGTTTTTGTTCACACTGGTCAGCATCACGATTATGAGATGAGCAGGATATTTATAGAGGAGCTTGAGCTACCGAGTCCTCATGTTTCTTTCAAACTGTCCAACAGTAGTCCAGCGTCCCAGATTGGAGAGATGATTATCAAGCTTGAGAATAGTCTAGCGGGTCTTAAGCCGAGCATATTGCTGGTTGAGGGAGATACGAACACTATTCTCTCAGCCACCATAGCAGGGATTAAAATGGGCGTTAAAATAGGCCATGTGGAAGCCGGGCTCAGAAGCTACGACTGGAGAATGCCTGAGGAGCATAACAGGAGAATGGTTGACCATGTATCCGACCACCTGTTCGCACCTACTGATGTCGCTAAACGTAACTTGGTGGAGGAGAAAGTCTGGGGCAGCATTCACGTTACAGGTAACACGGTTATCGACGCGTTGAACCTATACTTGGGAAGGGTGAGGGAGCTTGAAGATAAGGTGATGGGGCAAGTCAAGTTTACCGACTACATTCTTGCGACATTCCACAGGGCTGAGAACGTTGATGATCCGAATACCCTGAGAAACTTCTTGGAAATCCTGAGGAGAAGCCCCCTGCCAGTTGTTCTACCACTGCACCCCAGAACTAGGAGAAGGCTCCAAGAGCAAGGATTAATGTCCCAGCTGGAAAGCTTGGAGAAGATTCGGTTAATGCCGCCCTGCGGCTACTTCGAGTTTCTAGCACTTATGAAGAACGCTAGACTACTGATGACTGATTCGGGAGGCATCCAGGAGGAGGCAACGCATCCTGCTATAAGGAAGCATGTTTTGGTCTTAAGGAGCTCCACTGAGAGGCCTGAGGCTGTTTCAGCAGGTTTCGCTAGGGTTGTTGGAGTGGATCCTACAGTGGTGCTGCCGGAGCTTGAAAACCTGCTGAGCAATAGAGTAAACCTTCCCCATAGTTCACCATTCGGCGACGGCAAGGCCTCAGAGCGGATTGTGGATATAGTTTCTTCAGACTTGTACACCTAGCTCTCCAGCTTCTCCCTTTTAAGCTCGAAAACAACTGTTCCTCCTTCCGTGTACGGCTTCGCAGGGTCTGGACACTGAACATAACCTATATCATCTATATTGCCTATACCTAGCTCCCTAGCGGAAACCCCTTTCGCGAAAGGCATTAAAAGCGTTGCCATGCCAGTTAAAGCATGTAGACATATTTTACACTCCTGACCCTCAGGAATATAGTATTTTTTAACAATGATCTCATCACCAATCCTGTATCCAATAGTGCATTCGCCACGAACCTCCTTCACAATAATCCTAACTCTATACATTTCTGGAACCACCGTCCGCTTGTTTATAGTCTAGTTATATTAATGTTAAGTAGTGGAGAGCGAAGTTTGTCTGACACTCTGGCTGAGGCTGCTGAGTACTCCGCTAGGGGTGGCTTCACCCTCTTCCTCGGAGAGTTCTCCTCCACCACTGTTCTGGCTGTCGCCTCCATCCTTGTCGCTAGGCTTCTCGGCTCCGAGAATTATGGCTTGTACTCGCTGAGCCTCGTCGCCCCCTCGCTCCTAGCCTCTCTCATCGGTTTAGGTCTTGACTCCGCGGCGGTAATGTTCACCTCGAAGTATTCGGCTGAGGAAAAGCATGGTCACGTGGCTTCTTTCTTGAAGACCAGTATTGTCTTCAGGCTTGCCACGGGTTTAACTGCATCGCTAACCTGCTTCGCCGCCTCGGATTTCCTAGCCACGATTCTGCTTAACAGGCCTGGCTTAAGCTTCTACGTTAGGGTCTTCAGCATCCTAATCCTCTTCCAAACCTTCTTCACTCTAGCCTATAGTCTCTTCGTTGGCTTGGGCTCCCCAAGGTGGGCCTCGATGGTTAAGCTTCTGATGGCTGTTTTCAAAGCGTTTTTCAGCCCAGTTCTGCTTCTCCTCGGCCTCGGAGTTTTCGGAGCCCTGCTTGCACACACTCTCGGATACGTTTTCTCAGCCCTAGCGGGTTTAACGGTGCTCTTCTCAAGATATTACAGGCGTCTGAAAAACTCTCCTGCGGATAATGATGAGGAGGAAGGTAACCCGGGTTCCACTGGTCTTTTAAGGCTGATGCTCAGCTACGGGTTCCCCCTCTACCTTTCATCCCTTCTCGCCATTCTCTTGGGTAACTATCAGACTGTTCTCCTCGCCTACTATGCTTCCAACGCTGAGATAGGGGGTTTCCAAGCTGCGGTCAACCTTTCAACAATGTTCACCGTGCTAATAACCCCTGTTACCACGATGCTTTTCCCGGTTTTCACAAGGCTTTACTCAACTGGGGCTCGGGGCGAGCTTGAAACCTTTCTAAACCTTTCAGTTAAGTATTCCTCGCTCATACTCCTCCCCGTTTCTGTCTTAGCGGTGTGCGTATCTGGGCAGCTTGTGACGGTTGTCTACGGGGCTGGCTACAGTCTAGCATCCGGGTACTTGGCTGCCTACTCCCTCATGTTTCTCCTGGTTGGCTTAGGCTACGGGATTCTGGGGAGCTTCTTCAACGGGGTTGGTGAAACATGGCTCACGTTCAGAACAGACCTTCTAAGCCTCGTGGTTTTCATGCCTCTATCATTATTGTTGACTAGTCTCCAGGGGGTCATGGGGCTTATCGCCGCGCTTATTGCTTCTAGGGTTTCGTCAACCGTCTACGGGCTTGTTTTAGCCAGGAGGAGGCTCAGCGTAAAGCTTAATCCTCCGCGTATAGCCAGGATATATGTTTCCACGCTGCTTTCAGCTGTTCCAACGGTTCTCATCGCACGGTTCACAGGCTTGCCGACTTTGCCGAGTTTACTGCTGAGCTCATCCGTCTACGTTTTCTCCTACATGAGTCTCACTCCTCTGCTCAGGGCTGTTGACGAGGATGATCTAAGGAGTCTTGAGCGGATGTTCGGCAGCATAGGGGTTTTGAAGCCCTTCGTTAGGCTTGCCTCAGGATACGTGAGGATGGTGCTTCAAGCATCATCTTCTTTGAAAATCGCTTAGGAGGAGTGGTTTTTAAGGAGAACATGTTTTTCAGTCTTTAATAAATTTTTTATGAAAAATTTTAAATCATGTGTTTTAACGCTTTCCCAGTTTGACTAGTGTACACGCTTCACGGCGGCTTGGCTGGAAAGGGCAGGTCGTAATCCTCAAGCTTAGCGGGAGGAGTGTAGGAAATGTTTAAAACCCGTTCCAAACCTGCAGGTGTCTACTCCTCCGTGTTCTATGTTGCTGCTAACTTGGCCCTGTTTTTCTGCTTCCTCCAGGCGGTTAACCAGCTTGGATTCACCTATTTGGAAACCTTGCACAGGGTTACTGTGAACACGGTGATTGATGCCACTGTCTTCTCAAGGGAAGCCGACTTCTTTGCAACGCTTATTCTACTCGCCACGCTTCTCCTCCTTCAGCTCCCCGCCGTTCACGCTTCTTCCCGTAGTGATGGTTTTCGGATTTATGCTCCTGTTCTGCTAACCATGCTTAGCCTCATCTTTTTTCTCCTGGGCGAGGCCAGGATAGTGTTCATCCTAATTCTTTTCTCAACCTTGACGCATGTTAAGAGATACTTGTCGCTATGGGGTTTCGCTAACACGACGGTTCTCCTCACGATTATCCTGAGCCTCGCCTCCCTAGCAAGGTGGCTCTCCTACCCTTTCCTCACAACACCCTTCTACATGGATGCAAGCTGGGTCCCGTCTAAGGTAGACAGAGCCGTATTCTACTTTCTCAACAATACGTTAGCCTTCTGGCTTGTTACGATGCTTATTCTAGGATGGCTTCTAAGCCTCGTCTTCACGTTTCTGAGAAGGATTAGGCTCGTTAAGACCGGCAGGGGTAGAATAGGGCTTCTGGTACAGGATGTTCAGGAGGATGGTCTTCACAGGCTCACCCAAGGCGTTGAGAAAAGCAGGCTGTTGAAAACCCTGTTGGACTGGAGGCTCGCCCTACCTCTCTCCATAATCGTCCTCCTCTTCCTCAACTATTACAACTATTTCCCCTCTGTGAACCCTGAGGGTAAGCCTGTCAGCGTTGACATTCTCTACACCTACGTGCCACGCTTGGAGAGGTTCGAATCCTACGGGCTTACTTTCACCGGGGTGGAATACTTGTTCACAGAGTGGCATCGAAGACCTTTCGTGATGCTCTCCCTGTTCCTTCTAAAGTTTTTAACAGGGTTTAGCAGCGTTGACACCGTTAAGCTCTCTCTTTTCCTCGCAGGTGTTCTCCACGTCGCCTCCACGTTCCTCGCCTTCAGGCTCGTCACCGGTGACAGGATGCTTTCAACAGCCTCAGTCTACTTCGCCACCTTCTCTGTTACGACTGTCGTCGGCCTTTTCGCGGGATACTTGGGCATGTGGGTCTCCGCCTCCTTCCAGCTTCTCTCAATAGCCTTCCTGACAAGGGCTGTGGGGGACGGGTGTTTCAGAATGGTTGTTCCCGCGGTGCTGTTTTCAGCTTTAGCCTTGCTCTCGCACCCTTGGAGCTGGCTCCTATTCTCCCTGGCGGCCTTCACTCTGCCGGTAGCATTATTCTTCCTGGGCAGGCTCGGGGTTTGCAGGAGGCTGGGTAGGAGGCAGTTTCTAATCATGGCTGTTTTCCTGCTTTTCCAGCTGGTTCCAGAGGTGTTGGCGCTAGTATTGTTCAACCCGCCTTCCCTTGTTAAGCTTGTTTCAGACGCTTTGAAATGGGGAGGCTTCTCGTTTGCAAACCTTTTCCTCTACGAGACGAACGTTAACAGGACGTTGAACATATACGTCGGAGGCTTCTCGAGCAACTGGCTGATCTACGCTTTATCCGTGGTCGGTGCCGTCTCACTCCTAAAATATGACAACCATTTCCTCACGTTTATTCTGGCAGCCCTCCTGGTTTCCACACCGGTCTTCTTCCCGTGTAACCATGGGCCTCAGACTAGAATAATATACTTCCTCCCGCTTCAAGCCGCTTCCACCATAGGCTTCTTCGAAGCATTAAGGCTGGCTAAGGGAAGGATAAGCCCTGCTGCATGCTTCTCAGCCATAATCCTAATGCTCGCGAACTACGCTTTTCGTTCTGTGGCAAACTTAATTTAGCACGATAGATGGATAACGTTAAAAAGCGATAAAGCTAGTAGCGCGCACTATTTTAGCCGGGAGATAAGCGTTTAACAAGCCTTTGGCGTGCGCTTTGAAAAAAGAGAGAGAAGATCGGAAGTAATTGAGGGATTACTAAAAAGTAAACTTGGCGAATATTTTGTAAAAACCTATTCAATTATGTATAAGCCTTCAACATTTAATCCATTGGGTTTTGATAAGAGTTTTCCATTTTTTGACCGCTATGTTAAGACGAGTTTTCCATCTAGTCGAGCAGTTATTGAACAGTTTAAAAGAACTAATGGGATTCTTAACCATGGAAAGAACCCGAATTCTTATTTGGCTGATGCAGTGGCAACAATGATATTAGGCCGATTTCCATTTTCTTCGGATAGTCTGATACATCATTCTCATTAATAATCGCTGTTTGGATAATATATAGCTTACACTAATATGGATCAAAACATTTGGAAATTACAAGACTCTTCGCTACATAGACAAGTAAGGAGGGCTGAAGCCATTAAAAGCATGCTGGGAAATCCTAAAGCCGTGTTGGACGTAGGGTGTGCTGAAGGCTTTATCACTTCCTTCATTTCTGATTTTTCAACCTATGTTGTGGGCATAGATCTTGATAGAGACTCCTTGAAGATCGCAAAGGTTAAAGTGAAAAATGTTGATTTTGTTCAAGCCTCGATAACAAACCTTCCCTTCAGAGGAGGATGGTTTGATGCTGTCGCTTGCTGTGAAGTCTTGGAGCACTTGCCGAATCATATCATTGAAAAGGGTATTAAAGAAATTGACGGAGTATTGTCCACTAAAGGGATTCTCTTGATTAGTGTCCCATATAGGGAACAGATAACGTATACTCGCTGCATACATTGCGGTAAACTGACACCTCTCTGGGGTCATCTTCAGAGCTTTGACGAAAATAAAGTTTCCTCTTTGCTTCCAAAAAACTATCGATTAGTAAAGAAAAAATTGCCGAACCTGGGTTTAATTTCATGTTCAAAACTCTTTAAATGGCTGCCTTTCAGGATTTGGCTGTTAATGAACGATTTGCTTGGTGTTATAGGAAAAGGCTACTGGATAGTCATGAAATATTGTAAGTTTTAGAGAGTTGAGATGGAAATCATATTGCTCCAGGATTAAAGATAGAAGTTTACCCTTGATCGTGTTAGGCTCTGGATACATTGGTTTGCCTACTGCAGTATTATTTGCTGATGCTGGCTTTCCTGTCATGGCTGCTGATATTAAGCCTGATGTTGTTGAGGCCTTGAATGATGGTGTTAGCCTGATTATTTATGAATAGGGGCTTAACCCTTCATGTCGTTGGTGCTAGGCCTAATTTCATTAAGCTGTCTGTGGTTTACTCTGCGCTGAGGAATACTTGCGATCAACTGATTGTTCACACTGGTCAGCATTATGATTATGAGCTCAGCAGGGTTTTCTTTAAAGAGTTGAATATTCCTGAACCCGATTATAATCTCAATGTTGGTTCAGGCCCTCATGGGTACCAGACTGGTGAAATGCTTAAGCGTGTGGAGGAAGCCCTCTTGAAAGAGAAGCCTGACGTAGTCGTGGTTTATGGCGACACTAATAGTACTTTGGCTGCGCCTTATCCTCTGTAAAACTGGGCATTCTCATCGCGCATGTTGAGTCCGGTGTCCGCAGTTACGAGAAGTATATGGTTGAGGAGATAAACAGGGTTGTTGTGGACAGTGTTTCTGAGCTTCTTTTTGTTCCTACACTAAGGGCTGTTGAAAACCTGCGTAAGGAAGGTCTTGTAGAGGTGTGTTTACTTTACTGGAGACGTTATGCTCGACCTCTTCTTAAGCGTTAGAAATAGGTTTAACGTAAGAAATGAAGGTTTTATTCTCGTTACGGTTCACAGGGCTGAGAACACCGATAATCCTGAAAGGCTTAAAACAATTAGCGCGCGCTTTAGTTGAGTCTGGCGAGAGGATAATTTTCCCCATGCACCCGCACACGAGGAAACGCATTATGGAATACGGGTTCGAATGGTTCACGAAGGCTGGGAACATTGAGGTTACGGAGCCTATGGGATATTTGGAGTTTCTGGATGCTATGAGTAGGGCTAGAACCGTTAGCGCGCGCGATGAGTAGGCACCTGTTGAATGCACATCGGGAGAAATGATAGTTTTAAAGCGCGGAGACGCGGATAAGGCTATTGTCTAAAATATGGTTCTGGCTAACCATAAGCACCGTCGGCACACACTATAAATGCTTGACTCGAAGATGAATTTTAAGACAGAAACCTTAAAAGCTTAGAAAGAGTTAAAACTAGGGTAGATATGTCTGAGCCCGGCACAGTAACCATCAAGGTTCCGCCTTGGGTTAGGGAAGAGATAGTCGTAAAGGATGTTGAGAAGCTGCTAGAGGAGAAATACGGTATTGTGAGCGCAGAATCACTAAGGAAAAGGTTCAACATAAAAACACTCAGAGAAGACATAAACGTAGACGAGCACAAGGTTCTCGCATTGAGAGAATCTGAGAAAAAGAGGTTGCAAAGCCTCTGACAATACTGGATACGAGCGCGTGCTAATAACCGCTTATAAAAGTTCAAAAAGCAAGAAATATCTCGAATGAAATGCTATCTTACAAGCCTGAAGTGTTGAAATGAGGATTGCAATAATCCTTGGCACGAGGCCGGAAATAATAAAGATGTCACCGATAGTAAGGGAACTTGAAAAGAGGAGCATCGATTTCTTCATTCTTCACAGTGGGCAACACTACTCTTACAATATGGACAGGGTTTTCTTCGAGCAGCTGGGACTCCCTGAGCCGAAGCATAATCTTGAAGCAGGCTCAGGGACGCATGGAGAGCAGACTGGCAGAATGCTCATTGGAATAGAGAAGGCATTGATGGAGGAAAAACCTGATATAGTATTGGTTGAGGGAGACACTAATACTGTGCTGGCGGAGCCCTTGCAGCAACTAAGCTCCTGATTAAAATCGGGCATGTGGAAGCAGGTTTGAGAAGCCTCGACAGGAGCATGCCTGAGGAGGTTAACAGAGTAATAGCAGACCATGTTTCAGACTACTTGTTCGCACCCACCGAGAAGGCCAAGGGAAACCTTTGAAAGAAGGCATCGCCAAGGAGAAGATTTTCGTAACCGGTAACACGATTGTCGACGCAGTATACCAGAATCTTAGGCTGGCTGAGAAGAATAGCGGTATTCTTGAATCAATCGGTGTCAAAGGCAACGACTACTTCTTGGCGACGGTTCACAGGCAGGAGAACGTTGACAATATTCAGAGGTTTAGAAACATCTTGGAAGGATTGAAACTGTTACAGGATGATTTCGGCCTGCCGGTTGTCTACCCGATCCACCCGAGGGCAAGGAGGAGAATGCAGGAGCACGGTTTAAACAGCGATTCTCTGACGATTGTTGAGCCTTTCGACTACTTCAGCTTCCTCCAGCTTGAGAGTAAAGCTAGGCTAATATTGACGGACTCCGGCGGCGTGCAGGAGGAAGCATGCATTAAGTCCCATGCGTCACCCTCAGGTATAATACTGAGAGGCCTGAAACCCTGGATGTTGGCGCGAACATTATCGCTGGAACAGAGCCTGAGAACATTCTCGAGAAGACCAGGATCATGATGAGTAGAAACGGGGACTGGGAGAACCCGTTTGGAGACGGGAGGGCTGCTGAGAGAATAGTAAACATTATAAATTCTTCTTTAGGTTAAAAACGTGGAGGGAAGATGGCTAGGGTTCTCGTAACCGGCGGTCTTGGTTTTATAGGGTCGAACCTGGTTAGGGAGCTTAGGAATCGTGGTCACGACGTTTGGCTCTGCGACCTTAGGCATTCCGAGGACCCTAAATCGGTGAGGTGCGACGTAAGCGTCTTCAGGCAGGTTGAAAGGCTTTTCGAACCACAGGGCTTCGACTATGTTTACCATGCCGCTGCGGAATACGGAAGGTGGAAGGGGGAGGACTATTACGAGAACCTTTGGATGACTAACGCTGTTGGGACGAAGAACATCATAAGGATGCAGGAGAGGAAGGTTTATTGCGCAAAAAGCTTATGATGAAAAACACTTGATAAGAGTTATATATGAGCTTAAGGATGAAAATGCTGTAGTGGTAACATTCTATCCTGCTAGGAGGGAACGGTATGAGAATCAGATACAGTAGGAGCGAAGACGTGCTACTCGTAGAGCTCTCGGACGAAAAGGTTGACTACGCTGAGGAGATGGGGCCGATAATCGTACACTTCACAGAGGACGGGAAACCAGTAATACTGGAAATTCTGGATGCCAGCGAGTTCATAGCGGAGCTCAGCAAAGCTGCGATGAGGGCAAGAGAAGAGCCCATAGAGGTTTCTTGAACAAACCGGAAAACACTGTTTTTAAGCAATCTCTTTATCTTGAGTAGCAGAAATGGTTACCCGTAGCTTCACGGCAATCCTTGAGCCGGCTGAGGAGGGAGGTTTTGTAGTGAAATGCGTCGAGCTCCCGGTTGCAAGCCAAGGTGAAACCAGGGAGGAGGCGCTGAGGAACATTAAGGAGGCTATCGAAGGCTATCTGGAGGTTAAGGCTGAGCTTCTCAAAGCCAAGGGAGAAAAGATAGAGCGCGCGCTACATGGGTGGAAGCTCAACTAGAGCCTACAACATCGCCAAAAGCCTAATGCTAAGCAATAAAAGCAATTGTAAAAAACATGGTTGATAAAGAATATACTTTCGATAGATGTGAAGGAGGTTTTCCACGGCGTGAGATTGCCGTTAAAAAACTTAAATAACACCCTCCCCAACTTTAAGAAGGAAAGCCTTGAGTGAGATAATAAGCCTGTTCACGGAGCAGGAACGCAACAGACAATGGTTTGAAAAAAACAAGGAAATGCTTTTGGAAAAATACGAGGGCAGGTTTATAGCCATTTACAAACAAGCCATCGTAGACTCAGATGAGGATATCGGGAAACTGGTGGAGAGGGTTGAAGCAAAATACCCCTCAGAGGAAATCTCGGTGGAGTATGTGAGCAGGGAGAAACTGCAGCTAATACTATGAGAATACGAGGTTTTCTAAACAATGAATACGAGCCGCCAGCACCATTCGTTAAGGTTCTGTTAGTCTCCAAGAGCTTGAACATACGAAAGTTCTTAAACTTGTGCATAGACACGGGCGCCTCCTCAACGATAATACTGGATAGGGACGTAAGGTACCTCGGATTAAAAAGTAAAGACCTTAAGAGAACCGGGAGAAGCGTTGGAGGAATTGGTGGGCTAATAGACACTTATCTCATAGAGGACGCAACCATGTTATTCAAGACGGAAGAAGGTATGCTGCTTGAGGAAAAGCTAGCCCTACTCGTAGGAGTACACGAATTTAATAGGCTCGCTGAAAAAGAAAGGGTAATCATCATAAGACTCCCCTCATTACTCGGAAGAGATATATTGAGAAAGTTCAAGTTTACCTTTGATGAAAAGGAGGACTTAGTTCTTCTCGAGAAGTAGAGGTTCTCTAAAGGGTGAAAATACAGTATGCAGCATACGCTTAGAGATACGTTCTTAAGCAATCGCTGCGTCTAAATATGGAAATGGTTCTGTGCGAATCAAGACTAATAGAGCATTATGATATTAAAACAAAGACTTTGATAAAAATAAATGCGAATTATGACAGAGTCTATCCGGGATGCAACACCTCCTTATGGTTTCTAGATGCGTTGCTACTGGCTTTGAAAAAGCTTGGATTTAATAACCTTGCTGTGGTTGAGGGTGATTTAAAGCTACAACCTGCCAAAAAGACTATTGAGGTTATAGGTGTGAAGAAGGTTTTAGAGAGGCATAAAATTCCTTTTATAAATCTGGATGAGGAGATGCGGGGAGAGGACGAGCTACCCCTATTGTTACACAAGAGCCAGATAATTAATGTCCCGGTTATCCACACGCACACATTCGCAGTAATTTCGTGTGCTTGCAAAAACTTGTTTGGCTTATTGCCCGTTGACAGAGAGAAGTACCACAATTCACTGTCTGAGAAGCTTTTGAAACTTTACGAAAGGGTTCAACCATGCTTCACCATTGTTGATGGAACTGTAGGTTTAGATGGGGGAAGTATGCGTATGGGGAACCCGAGGAGATTAGATTTGATAGTTGCCGGCTGGGATGCTCTTCTGATTGATTCGGTGGTTTCAAGGATTATAGGCTTTCTGGAAGATAGTGTCCCTCTGCTTAAGTTGGCTAAAGAACGAGGCCTAATTGGAAACTATTCTTTAAAAGGGGATTTTGAAGATGAAAACATGTTGCCGAACTTCAGATTTACCTATAAGGAATCAAAGATCGCGAAGCTCGACCTTTGGCTGAGGAGAAATGGAATTACAAGCCGTTTCTTCAAATATAATTCCTTCTTTGACAGACTGGTGCATCGAGTTAGAAGAAGAATTTTATCACTCAACTATTTTTTGAAAAGAGAAAAACTACTTAACGGCAATTGGATGGAATATAGTACCATTCTAACCTACAACACCTAAACTTAGCTATGAGAATTCTTATAACATCAATAGTAGATCTAGTTCATTCTCAGCATAATCGGCTACACGAATTTATAAATATCTTTCTAGGAATCACGAAGTAACCGTTGTAAGTATATACTGGTGTAAAGCAAAACAAATAGAACCATCCTTTAGAAAAAAGCGCTGAAATATCTTGCAAATGTTGAATATATTTATTTACCTCATACAAAGAAGAGTTTAATACTTCAAGAAATAATTCTCAGTAGATGGATTAATAAATTGGTGCGAATACGAAAGTTTGACGTTCACTTGAATTATGGATCTTTTATTATGGGTCTTAAGGCTTCCGAAAATTAAGGACGGTCTTTGATCTATCTGACGATAACATAGGAATTATTAAAATCTCGTCTCAAATTCCGATAGTAATAAGACCTTTGGCTATAATTGCAGGTTGGATTGCAGGGTAATCTTTACAGGCTCCTCAGAAGAATATGGATTGCAGATAGCCTCTGAGAAACATTATAAGCGAGTCTTAGCGAAGTATGGCGTCGTATTCCCAGAACCGCAAAGGATTCCTGAGCTTCCAATAGATGAGGAAAATCCTCTGAGGCCCATGAGTCCCTACGCCATCAGTAAGGTCCATGGCGACTTACTCGTGAGAAATTATTATCATGTCTACGGCCTAAAGACCGTTGTCTCCAGGGCGTTCAACCATGAGGGAGAGGGCAGGGGTCATGAGTTCGTCACCTCGACGGTAGTCAGGCAATGCGTGGCGCTGAAAATGGGAGAGGTGAATAGGATACTCATAGGCAACGTCAACGTATTCAGAGACTGGAGCCATATGGAGGACATCGTGAATGGCTACATATTGCTGGCTCAGAATGGGAAACCTGGCGATGTCTACGTGCAGGGTTCCATGAGGACGAACTCTGTTCTAACATACATACTGCTGACACTGGAGTACTTAGGCTACAATGTAAGGGAGGTTGAGACCTTGAAGGGCGAGAAGAGGGTAAAGGATCCTGTTGAATTCGTTAATGAGGAGTTCTTCGGCGTAAAGTTTCTGAAGACCAAGGTTGACGCGCTGATGCTGAAAGGTGGATTAGAATATATGATAGAAGACGGAGGATTAAGGATTAAAACAGATAAAGGTGATCTCCTCGTGTTCTTCGATCCGAATAGATTCAGACCCGCTGAAGTTCCGGTACTTATGAGCAACACGAAGAAAATCCAACAATTAGGTTTTAAAGTTACCAAAAACTTGGGAGACATAATCAGAGATCAATCTAATCATTACTTGAACCCAGAAAATCGAAGAATTTAGCAGAAGTGCATTAATTTGGACGAAGACGAGCTTCTGCCAAGTGCTCGTGTAGCGTGCGGTTGGTTGTGATAAGCGAAAAAGTCTTCAGAATCAGGAGGCTTTAGCGCGGGCTAGCTCAAATTCATATGTTTTTCCTCTCCTTCTCTGAAAACAAAGAAGCCTTCTCTTGTTAGCAGGAAAGCCTTACCCTTAATTTTCTCGAACGAGAATTTTTCAAGGAATTTCAACAATATCTCTTCCATCTCAGCTATCGAGTATACGGGTAATACTAGTGTGCCGGAAACGGGTTTGTAGGATTCTAACCTAAGAAAATCATGATCATGTGTCAGAATAACCCTATCTTCTTTTTCGGCAAGAGTTAGTAGCTCGGAGTTTCTCGATCCTCTGGGTGCATGCTTTACGTCGAATCCTTTCGATTCTAGAAATTTTATTAAACTGGATTCGATATTTTCGTCGGCGAGGATTTTAAGCTGGGACAAGACTCTCGCCGGCGACCTTCTTGGCGGCGAAATCCAAAGCAGCCCTTATGTGTTCAACAGTTAGCGTCGGGAACTCTCTCAATATGTCTTCAAACCCGTAGCCGGCTTTAAGCATCTCCAAAACCTGCCAGACCATTATCCTTGTCCCCTTAAAAGTAGGCTTCCCGTGGCAGATTTCAGTATCGATGACGATGTATTCGTTTATTTCAACTCTCATAATCGTATGTTTTAATAGCTAATTGCTATTTAAGGCTTTAGCGCGGCTAAACATTTTATCCAGGAATGACAGGTATGCTGGTGGATACTTATCGGAGGATCATGCTGGAAAGCCTTATATTAAGGCTCCGCTTCCCCCATTTAGAATGGTGGGGCGTGCCTGGAGGGGCCTGCTTTTAACACTGTTCTCCTCAACTGTCTTCTCGCTTCTCCTCCTGCTTGGTTTAAACCCTTCGCTTAAGCGCGCGCGCTACACGAGCACTTCTTTTAAATGCGGTGCCTCGGTTTATGAACCCGGTGAGGCATAAGGGGTGCTGCTTAACACTTTGTTTTAAAGCGCGCGCTCGTCTTCTCGCTAGCCGCATCAAGTATCTATACGTGCTGTCAGCCTGTTCAGCCTTCCTTAACCCTTGTCTATACTCGTGCTAACGGCAGGATCGGCGACATTTCTCTAACCTCCTCCGGCGAGCTCCTGTTCACCAACTATCCTACTAAGCCCGGCAGGCTTTGGCGTTTAACTAAAGGTTTTTGAGACGATTATCCACGGGGCTTCTAAGCGTTCTTCTGGCTTTTAAGAATATTTAAATACGGTTGGCGAGAATCCTATAATGGATATGGCGGAGATCGTTATAAGGATTCCGACGGAGGTTAGCGAGGAGCTTCTAGTCAAGTTAAAGAAGGATATAGATGTGGTAGTGCGGCTCAGGGTTGCGAGAGAATTGTTGCTGAAGGAATGGGATGAGAGGTTTGCAAGGAGCGATTTGACGGAGGAAGAGTGTTTAACGCTCGGCAGAGAAGTCAATAAGGCGTCTCTAAAGCTTTGGAAACAGAAAGGATGGGTGGAATAGAATACTTTCCTCTTCCTGTCCTACTCGATGAACAATAGTGGTGAATACTCGTGAAATTAGTTGTTGATACGAATATCCTGTTTTCATTCTTTAAAAAAGATTCTGCCACTAGGAAAATCATGACGAGGATCGACCTGTTCGAATTCTATACCCTCAGGTCAAGGTTTGATGAATTGTTCAAGCATAAAGAGGAGGTTTGCGCTAAGGCCAATATCACTGTTGAAGAATTTTTTTAAAACATTGAATGAAATTAAGATTTTCGTTGAAACAATAGAGGATGAAAAAGTAAAACAATATGGTGGTGAAGCCAAAAAGCTAGCTCCACATGAAGAAGATATTCCCTGTTTTGCTTTAGCGCTTGCCTTAAACTCTCCCATATGGTCGAATGAGAAAGAATTCAAGAATCAGGATAAAATCAGAGTTTTCTCAACTTCAGATTTAATGGACCTCCTTTCAAACCTGGGAATAGGAGAGTAGTTGATTTTTTAAATCTTCAGTATTTTTTATAACGTGTCATCCAACGTTGACCTTTCAGTGGGCGCGCGCAAGGAGGATGTTAAAGCCGCCTTGAAGTATGTGGCGAGCATTATAACCGGTGAGGAGATACTGCCTGTCATCGAGTAAAGCTTTAAAGTTTCTAGTTGATGAGTGCGTCGGCAAGCGCGCTAAGCTTATTTTTTTAAAAAATAGTCTTTTCAACTCCTTCTCTTTAGTAGAATCGGCTTTCCTATTCTTAAATTCTGTAAGACAGTGCGCGCTATGATTTGAGCGTTTGCTGCTGGAAATGGTAACATGCTGCATTTATGTATATCTTACAGCAAGATTTGGAACGAGGATTTAGCGCGCTATTTTAGCCGGGAGATGAGCGTTTAACAAGCCTTCGGACATTAACCACTTTCACCCCACCCTCTCCCTCAAGCGTTTACATCCGTAGGCTTAAAAAACAACTCGTGAAGGGCTTAATGTTAGTAGTATGAGCTTGAGGATAGCTCAACTGGCTCTGGAAATAAGCGCTTCGTCTCTCGTTAAGGTTGAAAAGCCTTATCTCAGGCCTGTGCGTTTCCCATTTATGGGTGGGCGTGGCTGGAGACGCCTGCTTTCAACGCTGTTGTTCTCAGCGTTCTTCACGCTTCTCCTCCTGGTGAGTTTAAGCTCTCCGTTCAACAGGCACCTCGCCTCCGCAGCACCGTCAACGTACTCGTGGACAAGCTTGAAAACAGACACCGTGGCGATAAGCTACTCGATCAATGAGGAAATATGGTATGGTGGGACAGGATACCTGCATGTCGACGCTAGAGCCGGCCAGGGGAAGTATAGTGATAGGAGGTTGACGACTGCGAGGGTAACAGTACCCGAAGGCTTCTCAGCAGGGGTCTATGTTTGCGGCGACGACCGTAACCCTGTCCCCAACGGTTGGACTGTTGAAGAAAAATACCTTAGGCTTGAGGTTGATGGAAACAGGGTCTACGAGCTTGGAAAAGAGTACTGGTGGGCACGCTGCTATTCTAAGGCAGCTGTCCTCAGCCCGGGTACGCACGAGGTTGAGCTTACAATAGGCATAGCCGTTAAGGTTTCCTCGAACTTTGAAGAGCGCGACTTAGCCTATGCGGCGATGGATATCAGGCTCGAGGGAGGCGGGACAGTAATGGCTGAAAGCCATTCTGCGGAGGCAACTCTGGATGGGGAAGCGACGCACGTCTTCACCTTCATGCTCCCAGAGGCGACTGGCGTGAGAAACATGAGCTGGAAAGCAACTTGGAACGGTATTGAGAAGACTGGAAGTGGGACGCCAGGTGGTGCGCAAAAAGCTGTTTTCCAAGGAGTTAACAGGGATTGCTGGTTCTTCACGAGCCCCGTTGCGATAAGGGTTGGCGAAGCCATTCCATCGGTTAGCGTTGGAGGCGGTTACGCCATTAGCGCCGTTTTCGACGAGGGCTCCAATGAAGCCGGAATCCATAAAATCGCTGTGGCCATTAGCGACGGCGATGAAGTAGGATTTACCTCAGCCAAATACTTGGTTACTGAGATTAGGCGTGAGACCAAGGTGGTTGGTGGAACTCCGATAGGTTCAGCGATATGGACGAACAGCGGCTCAATTATCGAGTTCAACCAGACAATAAGATATTACGATTCCAGCGGGTGGGTTACTGAGAAGATTAGAGGTAGTGTTGAAACTGGCTCAGGCGTAACAAAGGTTTTCCAGGAGCTGAACGTCTCTAGGAAGGTTAGCTTCTCATCTAAGAACAGGAGTGACGAGCTTGAGCTAAAAATAAGGGTCTCTCAGCTAACGCTTGTCTTCACCCACATCGTGGTCTCGGCTGGGAGGAATGGAGGGAATGTTGACGTTAAAGCATGTTGGGCCCACGACAATAGCCCGATTGCTGGACTCAGAGTAAGGTGTTTCGAGACCGATCAGAGTGGAGTGACCGATTTCAACGGTAGGGTTAGCTTCAGGATAGTTGGCTCAGGCTTCGAAGCGACGATTTACCCGACCGAGGGTAGGAACGGGATAACCGCCTACGAGAAGGCTAGGGTGAGGCTATGAGCAGGCGTAGCATGCTTAATGGTTTCCTGAGCCTCGCTAGGGCTTGGCCAGTATGCTTATTCAGTGCAACAATAGCATATTTGACGATACCCGGCATGTTTCTCTTTCTAGCTTCTGATATCGCGGAGCTGATCGTCAACTGTGTTCTAACTTTTAGGCTGGCTCTGACCACAGTTGCCGTCTTCATTCTTCTCAACGTGCTCCTTGTGTTAACCTATGCGATATCGCTATTCATCGTCAGACGTGAGAATATTGCGGAGGGCTTGAGGAAGGGTGGAAAAAGGCTGATTATGGGTTTCCTGCTTCTCGCTCTCTCCAGCATTGCGGGTTTGGCTTTAATGGTCTTAGGTTATCAAGCTGCTTCCTCAATAAGCCTTTCTCAAGACGCGTTTAAACTCGTAGCGGTGAACTATGGAGCTGGGCTGGTTGCTTCCTTCCTGTTCGCAATCCCGCTCGTCCGGCTGATAACCTCTCTGGCTGGGGTAAGGCTCTGGATGGGCTTAGGCAGGTTTCTCTCAACAGTTTTCTTAGTCTTCCTGATGCTCACAATCCTTTCAATAT
>JAFNIX010000011.1 GCA_017601225.1 Candidatus Brockarchaeota archaeon
ATTCTCAACCATGATTATTTTCCTCTGCCTATGGTTCGGATCCCTCGCGATTTTTAAAACGCCTTTCCGCGAAAGGTTCCTAACCTCTCTGGAAAGCACTACTCTTGAAAGCTTCCCTTTAAGCCTGTCGGCCAGCCTGTTAAACGAGGTTCCGTCCGGATGGCTCGCCACCTCATCTATTATCCTTCCCTGAATATGGGTTAGGCTCATCGTGAAAAACCGGTACATTAATGAACCGGTATTTAAATATATCGGTGATTGTTACTGCCACTCGAGATGGTTTAGTATGTGCCAGTCCGTTTCAACGGTCCGCACTCCGTTCCCCCGGTCAGCATTGGAGCCTCACGACGTTTACTGAATGGGGTTTCAATACTATGTTTATCCTTCCATTGACTGCTTCAACCCGCGCCTGTTCTATTCTAACCCTATCCGGCTCGTCAAACGTATTCCCGTCCTCAACCGATTCTCCTGCGATAAACTGTTGCACACCGCTCTTTGGAGTAAACCCTTTAAAATTCACTTGGAGCTCAACACCGTCATCCTCACTCCTGTTTAAAACATAAAGGTATAGTGTCTCCCTGTCTTTCGAAACTGTTGCGGAAGCATCCACATAGGGCACGTATCCGCCGGCATCAGTAGACATGTAGTGCTCTGAATCAACCAGCGTTTTAAGAACACTAGCGCCCTTATTGTCACTGTACATCTTGAAAACAAAGTATTGCGGTGTTAAAACCATGCGTCCATCGGAGGCGGCTATTATAAGTGGAAGGACGTTAACAGTCTGCGCGAAATTGCTTATTGGAACAATATTGCACAGTCTCTGAAGCATGTTGAGAACCCCTCCTGTGAAGACAGCGTCCCTAACGCGCGTGACCTGTGTAACCAAGGGTTCCCTAGCCTCAGGGTACCAGACGTTCCACTCGTCGAAGGCTATTTTTATCTCGCGCTTTATCCCGTATTTTCTTCTAGTGGCTTCAACCAAGCTGTAAGCATTCGTCAGCATCTGCTCAAGATATATTGGAGTAGCTGCCAGTTCCTTGTACGGTTTACTCCCGGGAGCATAGTAATGGATGGAAAGATAGTCGAAGCATTTTCCCGCTCCCTTAACCATTTCGATGTTCCATTCAGGGTCTTCGCAGCCAACAGCCATTAGCTCTATGCTCGGGTCAACCTTACGCATCTCGTTTGCGAACTCAAGGGTTCTCCGGGCGCACTCGCAGCCATCCTTGCAGAATCCTATCTGCCACTCCCCGTGAAGCTCGTTCCCTATCCCCCAGAGCCTAATGTTGAAAGGCTCCTCGTGACCATACTTGCGTCTAAGCGAGGCATGATGCGTACCCCCGTTTAAATTACAGTATTCTACCCATCGGGCAGCCTCCTCAGGCGTACCGTTTCCGGCGTTGACAACTATGAAGGGCTCCGCACCTATCAGCCTACACCACTCTATGAACTCGTCTGTTCCGAAAAGATTAGGCTCCTCAGCTCTCCACGCCATGTCGAAACGCCTCGGCCTCTGGTCCACTGGGCCGACACCGTCCTCCCAGTGGTAGCCGCTTGCAAAATTTCCACCGGGCCATCTTACAAGGGGAGGATTCAAATCTTTAACAGCGTTCAGAACGTCAAGACGATAACCCTTCACATTAGGTATTTTAGAATCCCTGCCGACCCAGATGCCTCCGTAGATACACTCACCCAAGTGTTCAATAAACTGGCCATAGCATCTCTTGCTGAGAGTCCCGACTGATGTCGTTGCATCAACAATCACCATGCCCTTCAAACCTATTCACCTTGGAATAGAGCTTTAGTAATGCTAATAAAGGTATTTCTAGGCTGCTGGCAATGATCGGGAATGGAATACCGGCGGCTTTTTCCCCACTCTAGAATGTTTTAGACTCGAAGTATTTCTCCAATAGTTTACGGATACCGCTCCTAGTTATTTCTGAGAAGGTTGAAGGAACTATTCCAAGCGTTTTCGCAAGCTCCTTGGTGCTAATTTTCCTGGGGGTGTCGAAGTAGCCCATTTTCAAGGAAAGCCAGAGAGCGTTCTCCTGCTTCTCGGTTAAAACACCCTCCTTATGCTCATGCTTCGTTAAACCAAGGATTCTAGGCTTAAACCCGAGGGACTCAAGGGTTGTTACTATCTGCCTAAAGACCTCGTAGCCTGGTGCTATGAACTCGTAGACCATCCGGTATTCTCCTAAATGCTTTCCTGAAATAAGGAAGGCGCCTTGAGAAAGCATTGTGTTACAAACTTTACAACCCTCTGTTTTGAAGGATGCTAGGACAGAGCTCTTAGAGCTTTTCAGAATCCTAAGATTCTCCCCAGAGGTCTTTCGGAGTTCGCTGGCAGGGAATCTTACTAAGTGTCTCACAGAGCCCTCAGGCAGCCTTCTAACGTCGATAAGCTTGCAATCATTGATGCCGAGCTTCGACATGAGCTCCAGCCCCCTACACTCACTGTTCTCCACCTCGATAGTCACATGGTACATTTCTTGTTCAAGAGCCATCCGGCCCACCTTCACTGTGGAATAGCAGTTCTATTAATATTAAAATCTATCTGACATGAGTAAAAGGTTTTCAACAGCATTGAGTTTATCTTTAAATACGGTGCCAGAAGCATAGGTGGCAGATGCTGAAAACCCTCCTCGCAGCCCAGCAATTCTCAGAATGGATGGAGCAGCTTGCCTACCAATATGGATACCTAGGGATATTCCTCCTGTCATTCATCGGAGCCATTTCCGTAGTCTTCCCAATACCCTATACTGTCGTGATCTACCTGATGGGTTCCATGCTAGATCCTATTCTGATAGCCATCTCAGGAGGCTTAGGCTCTGCTTTCGGAGAGCTGGCCGGCTATGCCTTGGGATACTATGGCAGGATACTGATAGGCGAGGAGCGTAGGAGGAAGATGGATTACATGCTTAAGATATTCGACCGTTACGGTGTTGCAGCAATATTCTTGTTTGCCTTAACCCCATTGCCTGACGACCTGCTGATTATCCCGCTTGGAATAATGCGCTACAACCCTGTTAAGTTTCTCATACCGTGTATCCTTGGCAAAACCTTGATGTGCCTAATACTGGCACTCGGTGGGATGTTTTCAATAGGCCTGATTAGAAGTCTTTTCGGCGGGGAGGGGGGGTTGGTTGCAACCTTAGCTACCTTTCTTCTTCTAGCAGGAGTCATAGTGTTAATGATGAAGATAGACTGGGAGGAAATCTTCTTCAAATACGTGGAGAAGAGGGGGAAAGGGGAGTCAAAATAATTAAAAAGGGGGTTTAAGCCGTTACTGTTTAATGGAGAACTTTGAAAAAGAATACTGGCTTGAGGTTGAACTCCAACACCCTAAAGGATGGGTGTTAGCGGCGGAGTCGGGAGGAATGTTAGACGGGTATTTCAGGATAGACTCGAAAACCGCGGCTAAGCTTGAAGTAAAGTGGGAGAAACAGGCTTCCGACAGGAGGGTGAAGGCAAAGGTGCAGCCGATGGTTGTGATAAACAAGTTCATCGAAGACTATATGACGCGGGCTAAGAGGAAAGGGAAGGCGGAAGTATACGAGCGGGGGAGTGCAAGAATATGCGGGCATAATGCTTACTTTGCAAAATGGCGGGATGTTGGTGACATAGTTACCGTCTCCTGGGTGTGCGAAGACGAGAACAAGGTTTTCCTTCTCAACTATTATCTGGAGCCAGGTGAGAAATGGGAGGATGTTGCAAGCTGGCTGGTTCCCGGGTTTATATGCCATACTTCGGAAAAATTCTGGCAATACCGTCTGATCGGCGTGGAGTTCAAAGTCCCCAAAGGATATGCTCTTCAAACAAGGAAGCTTCTACTAGGCAGGCCGATAGTTGTTTTCAAAGCAGGGGGAAAAACACTTCTGCTCCACTGGTCCACCTTCGCTAGGGAAACCCTTGCTAAGTATAAGAGCATAGTCGAATGGGCGAAGAAAGAGGTTCCGAAAGAAGTGGTGAGCGTCATGAAGGGGTTGAAATACGATAAGCTTAAGCCCGACGAGAAGACGGGTAGAGTGATGCTGGAGGAAACGGAGCGAACATTCTTCAGCGGTAAGACGACTGTTAAAACATTAAGGATTTGGCATGACACGGATTCGAACAGAATATTCTTAACAGGCTACTCAGGTCCCAGGGAGAACATTATTGACCTAGAGGAGCTTGAGAAAAGCATAGTGTTTAAGCCGGAATAGGTGGGCAGAGATGCCGCTTTTCGGGAAGAAGAAGGAGCCTCCGAGGATTTCGCCGGGAAGACTGTACAGGAGCATACCTATCGTAAACCCGAAGGTGAGGCATGAAGAGGATGCTGACGGAATCGTCACGATCCTTATCCCCGTCCCTACGGGCGACCCTAAGAAGCCTGAGAGAACAGCGAGGATAAAGCTCGACGCGATAGGTAGCAAGGTTTGGAAGAGAATAGATGGGAAAACCCCGCTGAACGAAATGGTTCAGTGGATGAAGCAGGAATTCATGTTGACTGAGAGGGAGGCTGAGGTTTCGCTATCCATGTTCATGAAGAGTCTTGTCGACAAAAAACTTGTGGCCCTTGCCCTGCCGCCGCCGACACCGGGGACGCCTGAGGTTCAGGAGGAGATTGAGAGAATAAGGTTTGAAATAGAGGAGCTTGAAAAAGCCTTTAAAAAGAAGAAAGTGGATGAGAAAACATTCAGAGATCTTAAGGAGAAATATGAACAGGCCATTAGAGAGCTTGAGGAGAAAGAAGCGGGTGGAAAGTCTTGAAGCCGGCCCGCATGTTTTAGCGATAATTAATACTGCTTCTCTAATCAGCACGTAATCCGCTGAGGTCTCCGAGCATGAAGATGCTCAAGGGTCTTCTGCCGCCTGCCAGAAGCGCTTATCAAGGTTTCCAGCCTACTTCTAAACGTGATAAGAAGACTGAGGCTGTGGAACTTCAGGGGAGTGAGGAGGGGTGAGGCTAGGCTTGAACCCTTCATGATTATTCTAGGTGGCAATAACTCGGGTAAAACTACTATTCTTGAAGCACTGTTCCTGGCCCCAAACCCTTTCCGGAGTTCCTTGTTCTGGAGTCGACGTGGCTGTTAAGGTTCTCCACGAGCAGCACAGGATTTTTTGAAAGCAAGGGTTATTTTTCCTTTTCCAAAATTATACTTCTAGTGAGGCCAAAATCCAGTGTGACAGCTACGTAATAAGCTTCCTTAGAGATGATGAAACGGTATATGTCACTACGAGCAAGAGCGATGCCGGCCAATGCGTCATGCTTAAGGGGAAGCCTGCTCAAGTTTTAGGGAAACTACCTTTCCCGCTCACCAGCATAGTCTTCATGTATACGAATGATAAGGTTACTAGGGAAGACTCTCTGCTTCTCACCCCAAGCCTGGCTAGAATTAGCTACGATTACTTGAGGATAAACTGGCCTCTGCTTGCTCACAGCAATGTTTGCAACAAGATTGCTGAAGAACTGTCTCGACTCACCGGTGAGAAATGCGTTGACATAAACATGGAACCATTCTTCAAAGGAGGAGTATCGCTAAACCTTCTCCTGAAGGAGGAAAAGAGGATAAGGCTCACAGACACTGGAACAGGAGTCCAGAACTATATTGCAGCAAGGTTCCTGTGCGAGTTGAAGAAGCTGGAGATACTGCTCTGGGACGATGTTGATAACGGCCTCAAACCAGCTAAGCTTTCAAGCATCGCAGGCTGGTTCTCCAGCCTTGTAGAAAAGGGCACTCAGGTCATCGCAACCACTCGGAGCCCGGAGGCTGCGAGAAGGATTACAGAAGCCGCTGGAGGCAGGCCTATAATACTTCTAAGCGTTCTTAAGGAAAACACGCTTAAGACTGCTTCCGGCGGAACTAGATGATGGATTACTAGAGCAAAAATAAGGTAACTATCGTGCTTTAAAGGGGGTAAGCAATAGTTAGCACGCGCTAATACTTCGGAAACGTTTAAATAGTATGGAATCCTTTCCCTCCTCCTCGGATACTTCAGTGTCGAAACCAATACATGGTGGCAGAGGAATAAGCGTAAGCAGGTTTCCAGCAATCCGTATCCATTTCCTCCAAGTTGGAATTTTTACCGAAGCCTACCGATTAAAAGGTGTTTTAAATGCCTAGGATGAGCAACATAAGGAAAGCACTAGTCATAGGAAGCGGAGGGATCGTCATCGCCCAAGCCGCGGAGTTCGATTACAGCGGGAGTCAGGCTTTGAAGGCTTTGAAGGAGGAGGGTATTGAGACGGTGATTGTGAACCCGAATATTGCGACGATTCAGACGAGCAGGAGGATGGCTGACAAAGTGTATCTTGAGCCGTTGACTGTTAAATCGGTTTCGAGAATAATTGAGAAGGAGAGGGTTGACGGAATTCTGCTCGGCTTCGGAGGTCAGACGGCTCTAAACCTTGGCATAGGCCTGCACGAGGCTGGTGTCTTAGACAAGTATGGTGTTAAGGTGTTGGGGTGCTCTATTGAAACCATCAGGATGGCTGAGGACAGAGACCTGTTTAGAAGAGCCATGTGGGAGATAGGCTTGAAGGTTCCCCCAAGCAGTGTCGCAAGGACCCCGGAGGAGGCTGTTGAAGCCTCGGAGAGCCTCGGTTTCCCTCTTCTCGTCAGGACTTCTTTCACGCTTGGGGGTCAGAGCTCAGGCATAGCTAGGAACCGGGGTGAGCTTTACGAGGCGGTTTCAAAGGCTTTGAAATGGAGCATTAACAGGGAGATTCTGATAGAGAGATCCTACTACGGGTGGAAGGAGCTTGAATACGAGTATATGAGGGACTACTATGGGAACAGTGTTTCAGTCGCAACTATGGAGGGCTTCGACCCTCTAGGCGTGCATACGGGTGAGAAAATAGTTGTGGTTCCGATTCAGACTCTTACTAACAAGGAGTACCATAGGCTTAGGGATGCTGGTCTAAGAATCGTGGACAAGCTTGGAATAGTTGGAGAGTGCAATATTCAGTTCGGCCTGAATCCTGAAAACGGGGATTTGATCGTCGTCGAGGTTAACCCGAGGCTTTCAAGATCTAGCGCACTGGCGTCTAAGGCTACCGGCTATCCTCTGGCGTACTTGGCAGCGAAGCTAGCCCTAGGATATCGGATAGAAGAGCTTACGAACAAGGTTACTGGTGTTACGAAGGCTAGTTTCGAGCCTGCATTGGACTACGTGGTTGTGAAATTCCCTAGGTGGGATTTCAAAAAGTTTCCTGGAAACGTTGACAGAACCGTGGGGACAATGATGAAGTCTGTCGGGGAAGTGATGGCCATAGGCAGGACTTTCGAGGAGGCTTTGCAGAAGGCTGTTAGAATGCTTCAAATAGGCAGGATCGGCGTGGTTGGGAACGAGGGCGAGGAGGACGGGGTTCCATCCGATTTAACGGAGTTTCTTAAGCCTAGCGATGAGAGGCTTTTCCACATCGTCAGAGCGTTGAAGGCTGGTGTTAGCGTAGACGAGATAAGCAGTGTGACGGGCATAGATAAATGGTTTCTCTACAGGATACTGAACATTATCCGTGTTGATTTTGAGCTTAAACCCCTCCGCAACGTGAAGGATGAGGAGGAGCTCTTTGAGAAGATTAAAGAGGCTAAGAGGCTCGGTTTCTCAGACATTCAGATAGCAAGGAGGCTCGGGTGGAGCGAAGACGAGGTTAGGAGTTTCAGGATCAAACATGGTGTCAAACCAGTATTCAAACTTATAGACACGATGGCTGCGGAATGGGAGTCCATTACAAACTATCTTTACGCTACCTACGGGGACGAGGCTAATGATGTTTCAGAAACCACTGGCAGAAGGAAGGTTATAATTCTCGGAGCTGGCACGAACAGGATTGGGAGCAGCGTCGAGTTTGACTACTGCACGATGCACACCGTATGGTCTATGAAGGAGGAGGGTTTCGACGAGGTCATCGTTGTGAACAATAATCCTGAAACGGTTTCCACGGACTACGATATGTCGGATAAGCTGTATTTCGAAGAACTGTCGTTTGAAAGAGTTATGGATATTGTGGATGTTGAAAAGCCCGAAGGCGTTGTGGTGACGATGGGCGGGCAGGATCCGATCAACATTAGCCAGAAACTCTATAAGCATGGTGTCCGGATTCTCGGAACGTCTCCGCTGAGCATAGATTTCGCTGAAGACAGGGCGAAGTTCAGCCTCCTGCTGGATAATCTAGGTATAAAGCAACCGGTCTGGACAAGGGTGACGAGCATGGAGGAGGCTGTTTTGAAAGCAAGGGAGATAGGATACCCGGTTTTAATAAGGCCTTCCTACGTGCTGTCTGGGGCTGCGATGAACGTTGCTTCAAATGAGGAGGAGCTTGTAGAATATATTCGTAACGCGACAAGAATATCTCCTGAACACTCTGTAGTTATAAGCAAGTTTTTCGAGCAGGCTTATGAGGCGGAGGTTGATGCTGTTAGCGACGGCGAGGAGGTTTTCATAGGTGGAGTAATGGAGCACTTGGAGTACGCTGGGACACACAGTGGGGATGCTACCATCATCCTCCCCCCGCAGAGGCTTAGTGAAGACATTGTCGAGAAGATTAAGGATTACACTGTTAGAATCGCGAAGGAGCTCCGGATAATCGGGGCTTTTAACATACAATACTTGGTTAAGGATTCAGAGGTATACGTGATAGAGGCCAACGTTAGAGCCAGTAGGACTATGCCTTTCGTAAGCAAGACGAGGGGTATCCCTCTCATATGGCTTGCAGGAAAGCTTATCGCAAAGCGGAAGCTCAGCGAGTTTAAAGATTTGTTGAAGTACAACGGGAGGACGATCGGCGTTAAAGTACCTGTTTTCTCGTTTGTAAGGCTTAAGGGAGCCGATCCTGTTCTAGGCGTTGAAATGAGGTCAACTGGTGAAGTAGCATGCATAGGTTATGACTTTATAAATACTTTCACCCGGGCTTGGGAGTCTTCAGGTCTAAGCCTGCCCTCTAAGAACGACATCATATTCATAACGGTTAGGGACGAGGATAAGCCCAAGGCTTTAAAACTAGCTTTAAACCTTAAGGAAATAGGGTTCACAATAGCCGCCACTCGACGCACGAGGGACTTCCTGGTCTCTAACGGTTTGAAGGACGTAATACTGGTTAGAAGGCTTAGTGAGAAGTCTGAAGACGGGGTGGACGCGATAACTTTCCTCTCAAGCGGGAGAATAGGCATGGTGGTAAACACTCCAGACCCTAAGGATAAGAGTACTCTTGAAGACATGTATACGATTAGGAGGACGGCTGTAGAGTTTGCCATACCCGTAATCACGAGCCTCGAGGTTGCGGAGAAGATCGTTGAAGCGATACGTTTCAAGAACAATAATAATGGCTTAGGGCAGGAGCCGTATTCCTTGGACGAGTACCACAGAGACCTGCCTCTGTCAATATACGTTTAGCTAGGTTGAACATATGTAAGTATCTTTCTTAGAAACCTTGTTTTCTCAAGAGAATCCCGAATGTTAAGAATTATGCTGAGCATCGGGGATACGATTCCGGGTGAAACAGACGTTGTTTTCCCACTCACCATTCTGCCGCCGACAATACTGTTAAACAGGAGGTCGAACTTGCCCTCAATCTCCTCCCCAGTGGAGGAAACCACTGTGGCAGAGAAATCGGCCATCATCTCCTGAATCTTCAGGATTCTTTCAAGAATCGGGGTTAATGCTTTTCTCGTCTTGCCAACAACGTACTTCCACTCCGCCAGATTATTGGTTAAGACTGTTGTCTGAAGCAGGGTTGGTTTCTTTCTTCTAAGCTCCTGCAGCAATTTCTCAGCTTCAACAGTTTCGCTGATCGAGCTTAGAATAATGTCTTCCTCCTCCAGGATGCTGCTTAATGCTCGTTTAAGCATGATCAGCCGCATCGCCCTATCTGGAAGCCGGGCAGCATAGAGCCAGGGTACGACGCTCTCCATCTGGTCAACAACCTTACCTGCTGAGTCTCGAATAAGCTTCAGCATCCTGCAGGATTCAGAAGCTTCCCTAAGGGTCTCCTGATCCACAGCCTCTGCGGAAGGCATGCTGGCCTTCTCCCCACCCGAGTAGGCTTTCAGTAGCACAGCATTCCCAAGCAAGCCATGCGTGAAAGGAGTTTTAAGGCTCTCAACGTGTGAGAAGAACAGAACGATTTTTCCAGATCCGTGTTCAGTAAACCCGATGCTGCTGGCGCCTCCTATTGTTTTAAGCGCCTCCTCGCATGGCACACCATACTCCACACTAGTTAGAGGCTCCACTATTTTTGCGAAAACCTGTTTAGCGCTAGCGATTTTAGCAATCGGGCCAGTGTGAAACATCGTAAGCTCACCTCCATAGCCTAGTGTCAACAGTCCTCTTTTCATAATCCTCGCCTTGACGAGGCCTGTTACAGGGTAAGTCCTTAAAACCCCGCTTAACCGTCTTCCTGAGAAAACAGGCCAAGAAGGCTCTGAAACAGTGTCACTCAAAAGTTTACACTCAACAACCTGCAGCTCGCTCCACGCCTCTATCTCCCCGTACGCGGATATTGGCACGTTGACTGGTTTAAGTGGAAGAAGTGCGCCGGCGCATATCCCAATATACACGCCCCCAGACTCTACGAATTGCCTGATCATCCTGGCCTCCTCTTTCGCGAGCGACCTGAGAATTTCAAAACTGTCTCCGCCGCCAACTATCAAGACGTCTAGCGCACGCAAGTCTTCAAGCGTCAACGGCCCTGGGAGAAGAGATATTCTTCTGAAACCCATTTTAAGCAAAGTATCCACTGTTTCCTTCAAGTATGATACTGAAACCCCGTTCCCACTGTACAATCCTATGAGCGGGCTGCGCAACCAGGCAACACTCTGCTGATCAATGGTTTTCAAAGGCTTCAACTCTACACCGTACTCTTCGCTGAGATTCTTCGCCAAGTATTCCGAATAGACTTCTTCAACACCGATCACGAAGTCCCCGGGCTTAAGGCCTGCTTCTCTAGCATCCCTAGGTTTCACAACCCTGCCAATTTTAAACCCTGATTCGAGAAGATTATTTACAAGCCTATACGCGTTAGAATAGGCTTCCCCACCGCCTTTCTTAAACCGTGTACTCCACCACTTCAACGTTCTCAGAGAAGCATCAGCCACTATTTAATCTCATCTGAATGATTCCTCACAACCCTATTTTAATGGGCGGTTTCCCCGCTGGCTTAAACTTGCCTTTTAAAACCTTCAAAGCAGCCTTGACTGCGGTTACACTGGGGGTGAAAGCAGCAACGCAGATCTTTGCACTGCTTAACTGAGGCAGGTCCTCAGGGGCTCCGAGCGATATGACTATGCTCTCCCTGAAGAACTCGACAAGCTTTTTAAGCATAGATAGCTCCCGCCTGCTTTCCTGCGAATTATACGCCAGCACTAAGAGCAGCGTATTGCTAGGGGTGCTTCTGTAGATCTCCCCAAGTTTCTTGCTGGAAACCTCTTCGAAGCGCTCTAAAAGGTTAAACCCTCCGAGCTCCTCCCTCAGGGCTTCTTCAAGGGCGCTCCTGCCTGATTCCCCAAGCTGTTCTTCAAACTTATCTGTAACGACGACTAAAGGTTTACCCAGCCATCTTAAGGGGAGCTCATCAACACCCTTAACCAGACTTATGCTCCGAATAAAAATTTTCCAAGCCTTAGTCCTGTTTATAATGCTGCCCCTTGTTTTCTCAGGGGTTTTTTTAAACTTCTCAAACTTTTTAAGCTTAAAACTCAACACTTCGAGAGCACTGCTTCTTATTCTTTCGTATAAATTCCTGTCCTCCCTAGCTTTTTCAAGAATACTGTTCAAAACCTCCAGTGTTTTATCCATTCTTCTCGAAGGCACCACTATATGGTTGCCTGCTTTCAAAGCCCTCACCGCAGCCTCCTCGAGGTCAAAGCTTTCCGAGACCTGCTTATCATCCAAATAATCCGTCAAGAGAATGTTTTTAAAACCCATTTCCCGCTTAACTATCTTCTCAACAACTCTGGGCGATAAAGAGGACGGGGTATCCCTGTCCCCTGCAGCCGGAAGAGGACTGTGCCCAATCACAACCCCTTCAACACCGGATTTAAAAGCCTCTTGAAAAGGCTTGAAGTCCCGTCTAAGAACCCCGTTAAGGTCTTCAGCCTCGCCACCATGCTTCTCGTAAAACCTTCCGGGAAAATATTTGACGAAGGACAGGACACCTCCGTTTCTAAGACCCCTTATGTAGCTGACCACGTAGCTAGACACTTCATCAGGATCATCCCCAAAGCAGTTCTCACCTATTCCAGGGGAGTAAATATTCGCCACCGGCGCCAGGTTGGTGTTAATGCTAAGCGTCCTTAATTCTAGGGCGGTAACGTAACCGGTTATGTAGGCTGACTTCTCATCTCCAGTTGCACCAACACCCATTTGACTAGGCAGCTCGGTTACAGGCGGGTAAACACCCTCGAGACCCTTCCCCTCATGTTCAGCAGCAATTATGAGTGAGAAGCCTAGGGCTCTCCTATAGGCGGCAGCCAGCTCCTTCAAGGAGGAGCCTGGATTTTTAAGCCCCGACAAGGCTTTCCTCCCTATTATCAACCCGCTTAAAGCGTTCTCCAAAACCGTCTTCTCAAGCTCGCTGAAGTTTTTCACCTCGTCAACATAAGCCATCACGGTTTGGCCGGCAATCTTTTCAAAAGGTGTTCTCTGAACGATCCGCTCCAGCGTGACCATTCCTTATTCTTTCACCGTCCTCCCATCTTTCGACGTCGTTTTAATCAGATGATCCATCAGGTTTCCCTGCTTTAAAAAGCCTATAAGGATTTCCCTGCCGTTTAAAAACGTTTTTCCAAGCAGTGTTCAATATTTTCCATGAAGTCTCTCAGCCGCATGCCTCCTTTTTTACTGATCTTTTCACCCGGTGTGAAAACCCTTATGTCGCCATATCCGAAGTCCACTACGACGTAAAGGGGAAACCCTTCGATTTCACCGGGCATAGGCCCCTCCACGTATAACAAGTGTTTACTAGTGGACTTAACCTGCATCAGAATACACTTGCCCCTTCTGAGGCAAACCAAGTCTGCCGGCCCAAGGCTTCCGCCGGACCTAACAGTCATCCAACCGTGTCTTTGGAGAAGCATTCTGATCTTACGCTCAGCAAGATAGCCTTTCCTCTTCGGGGGAGCCATGGGGCACGACCTAAACACTCTTAATCAATTTAACGATTTCCATCCCGTCTACAAGCCCAAGCGATCCTTTAAGCCCAGAATTCTCGTCGAAAGGAAGCCCGTCCCCCTTTAAGCCCGGTTTCATAACGGTGAAAGGAGTCGGGTCCAACGTATGGTTCCTAACAGACACCGGCGTCGGATGGTCTACAAGTATGCTTATCGAAACGTTTTCCTCAACGCTGTCAAGTATTTTCTTTAAAAGCCTCCTATCCATCTCCTCAATAACCTTCACCTTGGTTTCGAAAGAACCCTCGTGGCCAGCCTCATCGGGAGCCTCAACATGCAGATACACGAAGTCGAATTCCTCAAGAGCTTTAACCGCGTAAGCCGCCTTATTCTCGTAGCTAGTATCATAGTAGCCGGTTGCACCCGGTACTTCGGGTACATGCATCTGAGCGAGCTTACCAATCCCCTTTATCAGGTCTACCGCCGCTATAACCACGCCTCTTAAGCCGTGTTTCAAAGAGAACGGCTCCAGGCTGGGCATTCTACCCTGCCCCCATATCCAAGCCATGTTCGCAGGCCTATCGCCCGCTTTTCTCCTCCGGATGTTCACCTGGTTTTCAGAAAGAATCCTGATCGACTCAACCATCATCCTGTTAAGCAGCCTAGACTCCTCGTTATCAGGCTTCAACAAGTGCTTACCATATTCCTCGCCGACAATATCGTGCGGCGGAGTAGCTCTTAACCCACCACCCCACTTGGAGACGAAAATATTCCTGTAGCTGACACCCGTGTAAAACCTTCCGATGTTGACGAACCTTCTGTTCAACTCCGATATTAAAACTTCAGCATCGCTCGTAGTAACATGACCACCAGAGTAGTCCACAACCCTGTTTTCCTCAACGGTTATGAGATTACATCTGAAAACAACCTCATTATCCCCAACCCTTACGCCTCTGGCTGCAGCCTCCAACGGGCCTCTCCCAGTGTAGCAGGAGTAGGGGTCATACCCCAGTATGATGAGGTTTGCAACGTCGCTTCCCCGGGGCAGGTTCGGCCGGAGTGTTCGAAGCATACCCATTCTTCCTCTTCTAGCTATTTCATCCATGTTGGGCTTCTCCGCTGCTTGAAGAGGAGTTTTACCGTTCGCCTCCTCAACCGGGTAGTCCGCCATTCCGTCTCCAACTATTACCAGGTGCTTCAAACCCCCTCTGTGACTGTTAGAAAATTTTTAAGATTTTCGAACACGTTGGATAAACTTATTAGGCTTAAGCCTAGTAAGAAACCGGCTTGAAGAGGAAAACAGACCAGGTTGATAAAATACTCGAGCTGCTTGCTAGGAGAAGGCTTGAAGAGGCTGAGAAGCAGCTGGATGGGTTTAAGCCCAGCGGCGGATACGAGGCTGGCTACTTCAAAGGCTTGAGAGGAATTCTTCAAACGCTTAGGAAGCCTGTTGAAGGAAGCATTGTCGGAGAGCCTAAGGAGGATTTGGAGAAGCATGTGAAAAGCCTCATGGAAACGGTTGAAACACATTGCTTAAGCCAGGAGGAGGAGGGGTTTTTCGCAGCCTGGGTTGACTTCCTGGAGAAACTATTCGTAGGGGAATAGAATGTTATACAGGAGGAACCACGTGAAAAGCCAAGCCAGGAAGAAGCTTCCCACGCCCTCCTTCCAAACGGCGCTCTCATCCCTAAGCCTGCCCTTATAGATTCTTTTGAAAAAATAGTAGGTTAAGAAGTATGCCATAACCATGTTTAGGAGGGCGCTTATTATCGGGGAAGGGGAACGCCAGAAGAAGGCGTGTAAAGCACCCAGTATGGCTCCTAGGGCAACCCTCGTCCAGTAAATGAGGCTTTCAGGTTTAAATCTGGATTCGCTCATTCATCTTGAGCTTGAAACCCTCGAAAATAAGTCTTTCCAGCATAGACTACCTTGTGCTCTCCAGGGAGCTTTCTAAAGAGCTTCAGGGAGCATGGGTTGACAACGTGTACAGTAATCCTGATTACGGATACTATCTGATGGTTTTCAGAAGCGGCGGGGTTGTCAAGAAGCTAGTCATAATACCCGGGGAATCATTGTTTCTAACTCGACGCGATTACCCTGTTCCAAGTACTCCTGAAAGCAGCGTATTGCAGCTTAGGAGAGTAGTCTGCAACCTTAGGGTTGAGAGCGTGGATCAGCATGACTTTGACAGGATTATAATCATGAGTCTTTCCAGGGGAGGGTTTAAAGCCAGGCTTATCGTGGAGGGGTTGAGACGAGGCGTCATCGCCCTTGTCTCTGAAGACTGGCGTATCCTTTTCACTTCTCAGAGGATCGAGCTTGGAGCCAGATCGCTCAGAGAAGGGGAGAAATACGTTTTCCCACCGTCAAACATATTTGACCCAACGGGTGCCCCGGGTAGCCTGGAGGCCCTGCAGAAGTATTCCTCGGAAAAGCTTGGCAGGCTGATAGCCGGTAGGCTGGGCTTCGGGTCTAAAACAATGAGTGAGATATGTAGAAGAATGGGGCTGGATCCTGATTCAAGCGTTGAAGGAAAGCTCCCCCTCGTGTTCGAGACCATACGCATGCTTATCAAGGAGGCTGAAGTGTCTCCTAAGCCGCGGATCTATTATCGTGAGGGACGCCCGGTGGAAGTGTCTGCAATAAGGCTCCTCTCCTTAGAGAGCATGGAGCAGAAGGAGGTTGAAACCGTTTCAGAGGCTTTGGACGAATACTATGCTACACTCGGGTTTGAGGCTGTTGCTAAGGATGAGAAATCTTCCTTAGAGCTGGGCAGACTGGTTAGAATAAGGGAGAACCTTGCTTCCGAAGTGGAGACGTTGAGGAATAAGGCTAGGATGATCATGGAGAACCTTCCAGGCTTCCAGGCGGTTTTAGACGCTGCAAGAAACAGGGGGGAAGCGCCCGCAGGATTTAAGATTCTTGAAACAGACTACGGTAGGAGAACCGTTAAAATACTGTTTAACGATTCAGAGTTTAAGCTTAGCCTGGATTCCTCGGCCGCGTCAAACGCCTCCAGCATGTTTGAGGAGGCTAAGAAAATAGAGAAGCATCTTTCCGAGATCGATGGCAAGATTCTTCTGCTTAAGGAGAAGACCTCTGCTGAAAGGAGAAGAATGGTTCCTGAGAGAAGGGTTGAAAGAAAATGGTTTGAAAAATTCCGGTGGAACATATCGGTTAACGGAAACCTGATTCTAGCCGGTAGAGACGCTGGGACAAACGAGCTTCTCGTCAAGAAGCATGTTTCGGATAGAAGCATAGTGTTTCACGCGGACTTCACAGGGGCACCGTTCGTAACAATACATAACGTTGAAACCCCTTCGGAGGAGGAGCTTGAGGAGGCTGCGCTCATGGCGGCATGCTACACTACAAGAGCCTGGGAGAACAAGTATGCTTCCCTAGACGTCTACTGGGTTAGGGGAAGCCAGGTAAGCAAGCAGGCTCCCCCCGGCCAGTATCTGCCTAAGGGCGCGTTCATGATAAGGGGGGATAAGAACTTCATTAGAAATGTTGAGCTTAAGCTTTGGATCGGTGTTTCAGATGACGGCGAGGTGGCCTACGGGAGTCTAAGCAAGGTAAAGGCAAGGTGTAGAAAGTACGCGATGGTGCTTCCGGGGGACAAGGATAAGAATCGTGAAGCAGCTTTACTCGCAAAGAGGTTTCTTAAAGACATGTCTCTTCCCCGTGAAGCATTGCCAGGGCTGCTCGAGAGGATTCGCAGCATTATTCCAGGGAGACACTGTGAAGTCCACTACATGCCACCCGTTCCTCCGGAGCAAGTAAAATAGCAATCCGCATGCTCAGCTTTGGAAAATGTTAATGCTTAAAAGGAGGACGCGTTGGGGAAAACCGGGTTGAAAATAGCCGCCAGGATAAGCAGGATTGCCGAGCCGCCACATAGAAGGATTTTGAAGGAAGCCTTGTCTAGAAGGAGCATTGTGATGAACCTTAGCGTAGGGGATATTTTCATAGAGCCCCACCCGTTGGTTAAGGAAGCCGTTAGGAAAGCCTCTGAGGAAAGCAGCCTCACATACCCCCCGGTAGAAGGGTTCAGCGAGCTTAGAAGCCTGATAGCTGAATACCTAGTGGAGAGCAGGGGTTTAGAAATAAAAGCTGAGAACATTCTGGTGACAGCGGGGGCTTCGGAAGCGTTTCTCATAGCGTTAATGACCCTGCTTGATCCTGGGGACAGGATTATTCTACCAGACCCCACTTACCCTCAGCACACTCTTGCGGTGAACCTTTTCGACAGTGTTACAATAGACTATTATAGTCAGGATTCGGATGTTAGCAATCAGGTTGCTGGGGGGAAAGACGGGCACAGCCTTATACTGGTTTGCTCCCCGAACAACCCGACTGGAAGAATTATTTCAGCAAAAGACATGGAGAGGCTTGTAGAGCATGTTCGAGAAACCGGTTGCACGATTGTTTCCGACGAGACTTATTTAGAAATATTTTTCAATGGAAATAGGCCTGTGAGCCCCGGAAGCTTCGACATCGGTCTTGAAAACACCATCATCATAGGAAGCTTCTCTAAGAACATGGGGATAACCGGATTAAGAGTGGGCTTCATAGCTTCTGAAAAAAGCATGATCAGCAGGGCAAGCATGGTTAGGTACGCTACTTCGCTAACGTCAAACACGCTGGGGCAACGCGTAGTTTTGAAAACGCTTCCCCTCATAAACGAGATATCCGGGTATGTAAGGATGAGTGTTGAGAAACGCCTTAGAATGTTCCTAGAGGGATTTAAGAGAAGCGATTTGCTTAAGGTCTACGAGCCTCAGGGCTCGCTCTACATATTCCCATACGTGCCGTTCAAATCGTTCGAGTTCTGTCTTGAGCTGGCTAGGGAGACAGGGGTAGTCATGGCTCCAGGCCAGGGCTTTGGGCCATCAGGCGAAAACCATGTTAGAATAAGCTTCGGAGCGAGGGAGGAAGACATAATAAATTCAATAGGGTTGTTAAACAGGTTTGAGCCTAAGGTTGAACGATGCTTTTAAAGAAGGCAAGGACGTTCTCCTAATCTCGTCTAAAGGGAAGAAACGAGTCGTGAAAATACAGGGAGACCGTATTCACACCCATAAAGGATACATTCAGGTCGGAGACATCGTTGGCCACCAGCCTGGAATAGTGGTTAGAACACACACGGGAGACGAGTTCCTCGTCCTTAAACCCCTGGTTGCAGACTATATTCCTAAGCTGGCTAGGAGGACGCAGGTGATGTATCCTAAGGACCTTGGCTACATGGTTTTAAGCCTAGGGTTATCGCCAGGCTTCAAGGTTCTGGACGCGGGCACCGGAAGCGGGGCTGCCGCCATGGTTATGGCGAGCCTCGTAAAACCTACTGGGAAAGTATTCTCTTACGATGTGGACGAGGCATCCATAGCTGTTGCCAGGAGGAACCTTGAAAGAGTTGGCCTCCTTGAGTACGTTGAACTAGTGCATGAAGACGTTAAGAAAGCTGTTTTCAAAGAGTTTTTCGACGCTGCTTTAATGGATCTTCCAGATCCTTGGGAAGCCCTGAATAATGTTTCAAGGTTCCTTAAGCCGTCAGCCAGAATATGTCTCGTACTACCAACTATGAACCAGCTGGAGAAGGCTTACTCTGCGCTAGTAGACTCTGGGATAGCGCATCTCGAAACAGTGGAAATATTTCTCAGGAGGATAAGGCCGTTCCAGGGGAAGGTTAGGCCCGAGTCCATTATGACTGGGCACACCGCCTACCTTATGCTGGGCGTAAAGGTTTCTAGAGAAAACGTTTAAAAAGAACACGGAGAGAGTAGCGTCGGATTGGAGAAGAAGGAGGCGGTTTACTCGGCTGGAAACCTGCTAGTACTAGTAGGTTTAGTTGTTCTCTCAACATTAATATTCGCCACCAGCCTCCAAGTCACCGGCTTTCTAAGAACGGGTATAAATCTTTTCAGCTCCATCCTTATATTCCTAGGCTCAGTGCTCCCCTTCCTGCTTAAAGAAATGGATGCCCAGCGCAGAATGAGGAGCATTGGGCTAAGATGCTTTACGTCAAGCTTCATAATGTCAATACTGCTCCTGGCTCAAACAATAGTAAGGGGGTTCGCCTCAACGGTGCCGATTCTAGCATCGCTAGCATTAGGATTATCCGGCATCGCGGCATACCTCCTTTCAAGAACTGGGAGAATCACCCCGCCACCCATCAGGGAAATACTTCTATTCATCTCAATAATAATGGTTTTTTCAACCCCAATGATACACTTGCTTCTGGAAGACCTCGCGATGGATGTTAATGCTGCCAGAATAATGTCGGTCAGCCTACTAGTTGTCTTCACGGGATTACTCTATTTTTCGCTAAAGAAGCCCAACAATCCTTCTGGAACCGGTTCAGGTGAAAAAGGGCCTAAACCGCCGGATACGTAACGCTTAAAACCGTCTTGAAAACATTCTGAACAGGGTAGACCAGGCTCCTGTCAAGGGGGAAACCCTGAAGCAGGCCTCAACATCTTGAGGAGGGTACAAGCCGCCTCGACCATGGGGACTGGGCTCGAAACCCGTGGAGAGGTTGAAGCTGCCTTCCCAAGGTGTTGCGGAGTAAAAGCATCCTCCTCAGGCTTGTTGAAAAGCGGATTGGGGGGATGAGCCTACTAGCCTGGGCCCAAAGCCCTGAGTGGTAAAGGCAAGCCTTATTAAAGAGGCTGTGGGAAGCAAGTTAGTGCTTTCCAACCCTGATATGAACAGCCAGCCGGTTAAGCATTCGGAGGCTCTTTTAACCTTGACAAGGATTGAACAGCTTCTCAGAAACCTCAAGGATAAGCCCTCATACTACGTTGACATGCACATTCATTCAAAGTATAGCAGAGCTACTAGCTTAGACATGACTCTTGAGAACATTGCTTTCTGCGCCAAGTTGAAGGGCCTCAGCATCGTCGGCACCGGCGACTGCACCCACCCCAGATGGCTTAGAGAACTTAAGAAGAGCCTTGTGGAGGAGAATCCTGGGCTCTACAGGCTTAGGAGTGAAAAGAATCCTGCGAACGCTACGCTTTTCCTAATCCAGGGCGAGGTTAACACTGTTTACCGGGATGAGGATATGGTTAAGAGGATTCACCACGTGGTTCTCTTCCCCAATTTCGACACTGTTAAACAGGCTTGCGACGTTTTGAAAAATTTTGGCGACCTAAGTGCCGACGGCAGGCCCATGCTGAAATGCAGCTCGCCGGAGCTCGTTGAGATTCTGAAAAGCGTTTCAAAAGACGTGGAGGTTTTCCCAGCCCACGTGTGGACCCCGCATTTCAGCATCTTCGGCGTCCACGGTTACATTAGCGTTAACGAGTGTTATGAGGATAAGTCCGGGGAGATATATGCGTTGGAAACCGGGCTCTCTTCAGACCCGTTGATGAACTGGAGGGTTTCAAGAAATGATCCTTACACTCTTGTTTCAAACAGTGATTCGCACTCATATTATCCTTGGAGGCTTGGGAGAGAGGCCAACCTGATGCTTCTCGAAGAGTTAAGCTACAGGAGCATTTTAAACGCGATACGTAAACAGGGACGTTCCAGAATAATTCTGACAGTCGAAACCTATCCTGAATACGGTAAATACCATTACCCTGGCCACAGGGGATGCTCGGTTTCAGTCGACCCTGAGAAATATTTCAGGCTGAAGGGAGTCTGCCCGGTTTGTGGTAAAGAACTCACTCCAGGCGTGGAGACCCATATAGAGGAGCTAGCTGACCGTCCTAAAGGGGTTAAGCCTAGAGATGCTGCAGACTATGTTCACCTAATACCGTTATCAGAAATAATAGGCTACGTTTACTCTACAGACCCTAACTCTAAGAAGGCTTGGAGCATCTATTACAGTCTGATAAGGGAGTTTGGAAGCGAGTACCGCTTGCTTATTGAAACCCCTGTCGAAGAAATAGCGAAGCGAGACAGGAAGCTGGCGCAAGTGATTGAGATGGTTAGAAAGGGCAGGGTTAGAATAAGGCCCGGCTACGACGGGGTCTACGGCGAGATCGAGGGCTTCTACAGTCAGAACAAGCTGACGGGTTTTTACAAATAGTTTAGGCTTAATCCCCCTTTAGAAATGTTGAGGAATGAATAAGGCAGTGTGTACACAAGCCTACGCTTCTTTAAGCTTCAAGTAAGTAAGCTGCTTAGGCATGTAGTTTATCCTCCTGGGGGAAGGCCTAGTGCCGTATTCAACAGTCCTACCTATCGTGTCGAGGAGAACCTGCATCAATTCGCATCCCCTTATCCTTCCGAGCCCGCCGCGCACAGCCTCTCTTTCAGAGAAGACTCTTGTATCATCCCTCCTCAAACCATTGGAGGACACGAGTATTGGAACAGGCTCCCCTGAGTGCATTCCTCTGTCGCAGGGCGTAGTATGGTCGCCGGTCACAACTATCGTAGTGCCAGCTAAAACCGTTTCATCTATCATCCTCAGGCTCTCCTCGAACCGATGTATAAACTCGTATTTCGCAACAGGGTTCCCACTGTGGCTTGCAACATCCGTGCCCTTCAAATGAAGATATACGAAGTCATACTTGTCCAGCAGTTCAAGAGCCTTGCTCAACTTTCCAACGATGTTAGTGTTGAGAAGACCGTTAGCGCCCTCAACCCTGTAGATATCCATGCCTGTGGCTCGGCCTATCCCCTTGTATAGCAGTCCTGCTGCGACACAGGCAGCGCTAAGATCCCATTTCTCCCTGAAGCTGGTCATCCTTCTCTTAACCCCGGGGCTTCTCACCAGAATAGCGTTAGCCTCACGGAAACCCTTATCAGCCCTAATCCTGTTCAACTCGTGTCCACTCAGCATTCTAATCGCCTCCACGGTTACGCTGTTAACCAGGTTGGCGAGCCTAATAGCACCATCCATATCCTTCGCCTCCTCGACAGGCTGGCAGAGCAGAACCGGCTTACCTTCAGCATGAGGATCATTATCAGTAACCTCGTGGGACAATCCTTCTCCAGAAACAACCATGACGAACCTGTGTTCTGAAAGAGGTTGGAACCTTACTCTAAATCCTTGGAAGTCACCAAGCTCCTCGTTAAGAAAGTCTATAAGCTGCCTAGTCTGCTCGCCGCTTATCCTCCCAGCCCGCCTGTCGACAACAACCGGGTAGCCGTTCTCAACCCTGATCGTCGCAAGATTACCCCTGAAGGCTATCTCGCCCTCCTCCAGCTCAACACCCTCGCCTAAAGCTTCAATAGGGCCCCTCCCGAAATACTCCTTCTCAATATCGTATCCGAACATGACTAGGTGTGAAACATCGCTGCTAGGTGGAACACCCGGAGCAATAACATCCATCAATCCTTGAGAACCGTTCTCCTTAAGCCTTTTGAAACCCGTGGAGTTAGCCTTTTCAAGCGGCGTTAAACCGTCTAGCTCCCTGTAAGCATGGTCCCCAAGCCCGTCCAGCACTATGAACAGTATCCTCTCAGGGTTCAACCCTACGGTTTATAATGGTGCCTGTGTTTAAACTTTGCTCGGGGAGCTGTCAATCAACGCCAGTAGTATAACAGTATCGGTAGAAACCAGGCGAAGCAGGCTGTGAAAAACAGTATGGTGAAGGAGTAGAAAATCATTGGAATATTACGGTAAGCGTATGCGAAGAGCAGCGTCAACATTGAAACAATCGTCAGAATGATGAGAACAGTCAACATCCCCCTGCTGTGCGCAGCCACTAAGCCGGTTTTAGAGAAGGCTTCTAAAACTAGGAAGATTGGGAAAGCATAAATTAATCCGATTAGGAGGCTGGCTGTTAAAACAGCTCCGACCAAGCCTATTTGAAGATAGAGGGAGAAACATGTTGAAACCGCTACGGCTGCAGGGAGGAGAAGAAACCTGAGGAAAGACCATCCGGGTAGGCTAGTCAGGCTTCTCGACAATCCAGCGTATGATGGAGTAAGCCATTTGAGAAAATCCGAGTCCAGTCCACCCTCCTTAACAGCATTATCCCTGAAGAAGTACAGTTTTTCAACAAGAGAATGCAGCCCAGCAGCGTCTAAAACATCGCCTAACACCCCACGGTCTGTAGCCTCCTGAATCTGCGTGCAGACCCTGTTTAAACCAGCCTGGTTAAGCAGGAACAGGGCGAAAGCGGAGGCGAGCAGTAGCCGCGTTGATTGACTACTCATTTGCACAGTGTTACCGTGCGCAGCCCTTTCTTTTTAGTTTTTCCTAAACAGTTTCTGGAAGACTTTAAAAGGCTAATGCAAAGCTTAAGATCCTTGTGAAAAAGGTGAAAGCAGTATCCCTAGACGTCACGGGGACACTTGTAGAAGGAAGAAGTGTTAAACGCTTCTGGGATCATCTTATTCCGGCTGCCTACGCGTCGGAGAAGCATATCTCCTTCAACGAGGCGTATACACGTGTTAAAAAGAAGTACAGCATGGTGAGCAGGGATGATGTCAGATGGTACCTGCCAGAGTATTGGCTTAGAGAGCTGAATATTAACATGAGCCTCGAGAACCTCCTTGAAGAATTCAGGCGTGGAGTGGCTTTTTTCCCAGACGTGGCTCCGACGGTAAAAAGGCTTTCCTCGCAATACGTCTTAATAGTCTCATCAAACCTTTCAAGCATACTTCTGCAAACCATCCTTAGGGATTTTAAAGAGCATTTCTCAAGGGTTTTCTCATCAGTCTCAACATACTGTCTGCCTTATAAAACCGCCGAGTTCTACGCTAAAGTTTGCTCGGAAACAGGCTTCTCTCCAGGAGAGTTTCTACACGTGGGTGACAGCAAGACGTACGACTTTCTAGTGCCGAGAATAATAGGGATGGATAGCATACTGGTAAAACGTTACAGTAATCCTGAGCAGCAATACGAGGCTGAAAGTCTGGAAAAGATATTCAGCAGTGTGGTTCCAGCTTCAACGTGAAGCAGGCGGGTGTGAAAAGTAAGTAAAGTATTGTACAGATTGGTCTTTAAATATGGTTGTGTCGCCTTTTTACAAAAAAGACGTTATATACGTTCGGCGACATGCTGAATGTCGAGATGAGGAAACACGTGGTAATCACGCTGGCAGCGTTCATGCTTATGGCGGTGTTAGTCTCCAACCCTGCCTGCGCGTACATCTGGGTGGACGATGGGTATCCGTCGCCTGGTCAGGAGCAGGCTAAACTAGGGATCAGCGGATGCGTGTTCTACGATTCCAATGTGAACGGTGAGAGGGATGCTGGGGAACCCTTGTTAAGCGGCATAGTCGTGGAGCTATTGGTTGGGGAAGACAGGGCAACGTGGACGTCAACCCGCTCAACCTACAGTTTCTACAATGTTTGGGGCGAGTATACTGTTAAAGTGGTTTTAGCGGAGAACTGGGCTAGCACAACCCCCCAGGCCGTAACGTTGACGGTAAAGCAGGGGGAGACTGCTATTATCGACTTCGGCGTTGTAAGCATAGGGTGCTACGGCGGCGGCCACACCGTCGGGTTCTGGAGCAGCAAGAACGGTGAAGACGCGATTGAAAGGATTCCCGACGGGATTTATGTTCTGAAAGGGTATAACTTGAGGACCAAGGACGGAGACTGGTTCGAACCCACATCGTATTCTGAGCTAAGAAGCTGGCTTCTGAACGGTGACGCGGTAAACATGGCTTACATGCTTTCAACTAAGCTTGCCGCCATGGTTCTGAACGTTGAAGCAGGCTTCGTCAACCCTAACGCTAAGATCTACGCACCCGGAGTCGATCCGGAAACAGACTTCCCAACGATCAACTACCTAATAGGTGCGGCCAACTATTGGCTGGGGCTCGACGGCTATACTCCGAGCGGAGACCCCAACAGGGCCTATCAGGAGCTGTTAAGCAGAGCACTGGATGCTGCGAACAACAATCTAAACTTCGTCTGCCAATCCCCGTAGGAAACACCTTCGATTTTTTAAATACGTTTTAGACTCTATGCTAATTCGTAAAACTAAGCGTCCAATAGTGTATCTTAGAATTGTATTCTGATGTTTAAGCGTGACTAGGATACGCGCTAGCAAAGCGAACCCTCTTCACCCGCATTTTTCTGCTTCTTGCCCACGGGATAGGGTTATCCTTAAAAGGCTTTACAATGGAGGAGTGCGAAGAGCTTTATGGCGACGAGATCAAGGGGAGTCTACTGAAAATCTGGCTCAAATATAAGTAGGCTCTTAGGCAGCGTTGTTCACTTACGCTTAAGGATGCGGGATGCCGACGTTTACGCTTTAAAAACCTGTTGAAAAGAATATTGGGCGAAGGTAAGACGCGCCCGGCAATAATACGCTGGCGCCTTGTAGCGGCTCCCGTAAACTCTATGCTATAGCTCTTGAAACATACTGGTGGAAAACTTTAAACCGGAGCAGGCTCAGGTTTTTAAACGGTTGCGATGAATAAGGCTTACTTTGCCGGAGGCTGCTTCTGGGGAGTTGAGTACTTCTTCAAGAGGGCGAGGGGGGTGGTTTCAACAAGGGTCGGGTACATGGGCGGGCATAAGGAAAACCCTACCTATGAAGAGGTTTGCAGCGGAACAACCGGCCACTTGGAGACTGTGGAAGTTGTTTACGACCCTCAGGAGACAAGCTTTGAAGAACTCGCCAAGCTTTTCTTCGAAATCCATGACCCTACTCAGATTAACCGTCAGGGGCCGGATGTGGGAGAACAATATCAGTCAGCCATCTTCTATCTGGATGAGGATCAGAAGAGGATTGCTGAAAACCTTGTTTCCAGGCTTGAAGAAAAAGGGTATAGGGTTGCAACCCAGCTTAGGAAAGCCGGTGTTTTCTGGCCGGCTGAGGAGCGTCACCAGGACTATTATGGAAAGACTGGTGGAAAACCGTATTGCCATTTCTACGTCAAGAGGTTTTAGTCAATTTTGTGCGCTAAATTCTTTTAGCAGCTGCTCGTTTCTAATCCACAAGTTTAGTTTTTAAACAAGGATACTGAGTGGAAAAGTATTTAAACAGTTGAACGTTTGCAACCTAAGCAGCGTGGTGAAGGGAACCCATGGGTGAGAAAGAGGAAACGGAAGGTGCTACTGATGAGACCCACCAACATTCCACAGAGCCTTCGCACCACCGTAGTCCCCGTCTCAACCGGTTTCCTGTCACGCGTCTCCATATTGTCAGTTAAGGCTGAAAAGACTACGGGTTTTAAACGCGAGTTTACTAGTGCCCTGAGACAGTCGTTAATGGCCTATGCTTTCAACATCTTCGGGATCGTAGCAGGCATGATCTTTGCCCACTTTCTCGGTGTTTTCCAAAGCTTCCCATGGGCCTTCGTCGTTTACCCTCCGATTCTAAGCGCGAGGGGAGTTATAGGAGGGCTTTTCTGCGGCCGTCTGAGCACTGGGCTACACCTTGGAATTGTTCAGCCAAGTTTTTCCAAGAACACTAGAAGCTTTTACCTTCTGCTCCACGCGACCATAGTCTTAACCCTTGAAGCCAGCATCCTGATGGGGCTGATTGCCACCGCTCTATTCGCCTTGTCTCGAAGCGTGTTGAAACCGGAATTTTTCAGCATTTTAATCGTCATCACGTCGACAATGGCTCTCGCCTTGGCCGTTATCACACCGCTCGCAATAACAGCCTCATTCCTATCTTTCAAGCACGGCTTAAACCCGGATATTGTTCTGTACCCGGTGGAGTCAACGATAGCCGACCTGTTAATCACCCTGCTCTACGTCGGGGTGCTAAATATTTTCGCATTCAACAATTCCGCTGGCCAATATTTGCTCGCCTTAATAAGTTTAACGCTGGTTTTCTTCGCCACGTATTTCACGATTAGAAACCTAAGGGAGAAGGAGTTCGTAAAAACAATAAGGGAGTCGCTTCTCACGATAATCATTGTCTCCATAATAATAAACATAGCTGGGTCAACCTTCGGAAAGATATCGGAAATAGTGGAGGAGAGGAGAGAGATATATACTGTTTACCCGGCTCTAATCGATACGATAGGCGACGTTGGCTCCGTAGTTGGCTCCACTGCCACTACTAAACTCGCCCTAGGCACTTTGAAACCCTCTTTCTCCTCGATAAGGAATCATTGGCTAGAGATTTCCAGCGCATGGCTAGCATCCATGATCATGTACTGCCTTTATTCCTTCCTGTCTTTAATGATTCAAGGGGTTTTAACATTGCCTAGTCTCCTTAGCTTCACAGTTTTACTGCTTACCGCCAACTTAATAGCTGCATCAGGCATAATAATGGTGTCATATGCAGTCGCGATCCTGACCTATAAAAAGGGTTTTGACCCTGACAATTTTGAAATACCGATTGAAAGCTCTCTTGCTGACAGTCTAACATCCATAGCTCTACTGTTTTCCCTATTTATAATGGCTGGTTTCCAAGAATAAGATTTAAAACATTCTTCCCCACCTCTTATTCAAGAATAAATTCAAAATGTCTGAGTTTGAGAAGATAGAATACCGGCCTAAACCAGTTCGAGAAATACTCTTGGAGATGAAAAACCTGTCAGAATTGATGATAGACCTAGCGTACTCGGCGGCTCTTTTTAACGATAAGGATCTCGCGGAGGAGGTTCTTGAGCTTGAAAAAAGGATTGACACGCTAGCCTATCTCCTAGACATGACGATCATGATAGCTGCGAGGGACGCTGAGGACGCTGAGGCCTTAGCAGGAGTTGCAAAAGTGGCGGGGGCAACAGATAAAATATCGGATGCTGCTGGAGACATTGCGGTTATAGTTAAGCAGGGCATAGGTGTACACCCTGTTGTAGCCGAGATCTTTGAGAAAGTCGAGGAACACATAGCTCGGGTCAAGGTTGAGGAAAAGTCTACGCTCACCGGTAAAAAAATCGGGAAGCTGAATCTTGCAGCGAGAATGGGTGTTAACATTATAGCTATCCGCAGGGGGAGGGAATGGGTGGTGAAGCCCGGGGATGATGAGAAGATTCTCCAGGATGATATCTTGCTCGTGCGAGGAGCGCCTCTCGGGATCCAACGGTTCAAGGATCTTGCAGAAGGGAAAATAAGGAGGGTTGGAGATAAAGATGCAGCAAAGCAGCCGTGAAAGTTTTAAGGAAATCGTTGAAAAATTCGTCGAGCTTAAAAATACCTCGGAACTGATGATCGATCTGGCTTATTCCGCGCTATTGTTAAACAGCAAGGAATTGGCGGAAGAAGTGCAGAGGCTTGAAGAGTATGTCGACAGGCTGCACACGGAATACGAGATGTCGCTGCTGTTAAGCGGGTTTAGAGAGGAGGAGGCGAAGGGGATTCTCGGCCTGATAAGGCTGGGCGTGGTCACGGAGGAGATTGCTGACGCTGCTGCTGAAATAGCTGAAGTAGTCTTGAGAGAAATAGAGCCGCATCCAGTGGTGAGGCTCGTGATTGAGGAGGCGGATGAAACTGTAGCTTACGTGCATGTTTCCGAGGGTTCGTCATTAGTCAACAAGACTCTCCGAGAAGCAAGGATACCTGAAGAAACCGGAATGTGGATTCTCGCTATAAAGAGGGGAGAAAAATACGTGAGGCCCAGGCCGGACTTGAAGATTGATCCTGGAGACGTTTTAATAGCCTTCGGGTATGCTGAAGGCGAGGAAGACCTTAGGAAATTAGCATCTGCGGGCAGCTAGTTTCTATTCAATCTGCTGAAAAACATTTATTGGCAAATACGAATATTGCTTACAGGTTAACAATGAGTGTGTCTGGGGAGCAGGAGCGCAGCGTTATACAGTACTACGGGAGGGCTGCTGAAGAATACGATAAGGAGTATGAAATACCCTACTTTAAAAAGCTTTACGACAAGATTACTTGGCGTTACGTTGAGCCGTATCTCCCGGAGTCGGGTGTGGTGCTTGACGCGGGCGGAGGCACTGGAAAATGGACCATACCCATGGTTAAAAAAGGCTTGAAAGTAGTTCTCTACGACATCTCTAGAGAAATGTTGAACGTGGCTCGGCGCAAGATCATGAGGGAACAGCTTGAAAACATGGTTGTCTTCAAGGAGGGCGACATATGTAGAATAGATTTCCCTGATAATTGTTTCGACTTTGTTCTCGCCGAGGGGGATCCAATATCTTACTGCAGCAACCCTGACAGAGCACTCGGAGAACTCGCCAGGGTTCTTAAACCCGGGTGCTTCATGGCTGCAGGGGTAGATAGCCTTTTCAGCGTCGCGAGAGGAATGCTGGTCCGCAAGGGGCCGGAGGAAGCTCTTAAAGTTCTTCGGGAGAAAAGGTTTTTCGCCGAGGCCTGGGGTTTCCATTGTTGGGCTTTTTCACCATCCGATCTCAGGAGCCTCTTCGAGAAGAACGGCTTAGAAGTAGTTAAGATAGTCGGCAAGACTGTGGCCTACGTCTCCAGGCCTGAGACGGAGTCTCTCCTCCAGGATGAAGAGAAAGCTGAAAAACTCCTAGAGCTTGAGCTGATGCTTTGCGAGGAGCCCTCTATAGTCGGCTATGGGGGCCACCTCCATATCGTCGCGAAAAAGAAAGCTTATCATGAGTAGAGTCTCTTGTGATACGGGTTTAGGTTGGAGCCGAGGGGCTCAGTGTTTCCAACAAGGTGTTCAACGTTCAACGGCAGCCGGTTGAAAACCCCGACCTTCCTCCCCCTCTTCCAGAAAGCGTCCTCAATCACGTCGTAAACTGTTTCGAAGAGCGGCTTCTTCCTCTGCCTGAAGCCGAGCAGCGCCACGTCGATCATGAGGGCAACCTGACTGCCAAGCGGCTGCGTAGTATAGGGTGTTACAGCCCCGTATCCTTCCTGACACTCTGAGCAGCCAGTGTTATGGATAAACGTGTACGGCTCAACAGGGGTTGAAACCCCGTTGAAGCCGCGGAGCTTCAGGCTTTCAAGATACTGCTTCCCCTGCTGGTCGATGTAGTTTGAGGGCAAGTCCTCTCTGGCGGCGGTCTGAACAGCGTCCATCACAACCCTGTACAATCCTTCAACAGCCTCGTGAAACTCTCTTTGACCCATGGTCATCGGCTCGCCAACTCTGAAAGTCCTCCTTATCACACCGTGATACCCGTTGAAAGTCGGGCTGACACCCATAGACACCATGTCACCCTTCTGGATTATCCTGTTAGTCGCCGGCCCTATTATCGTGTAATTTCTTTCACCGGAAGTCACGATGGTGGGGAAACCGGTTCTGCCTGCCCCCAGCTCCTTCATAACGTAGTCCCCAACCCCGGCGACCTCCAGCTCTCTCATTCCAGGCACTGAAACAGCCAGCATAGCCCTGAAAGCAGCGTCAGCAATAATGTTAGCCATCTCGCATATTTCCAGCTCCCTGTCAGACTTCTCATACTTTATTCTCTGCAGAAGCTCCTCGTCGAAGAACACCTTGTCAACGCCGAAAACCTTGTGGAGCAACATAACCTGCTCGTAGGGTACAGCTTGCGGGCTTGAGAGAACCGCCACCCGGCTGTCCTCTGAAACACCCATATGCTTCAAAACTTCACGGAACGAGGTGAACCGGGCATGCCTATAGTCCTCGTCAGAAATCTGGAATTCTTTCAGAAAAACGATGTCGGCACCCGATTCCTCAACAGCCTCCTCTATCACATGCCCACCCTCAGGGCCGGCTAGAACAACGGGCCTACCCTCGGAGGGAACAAGAATACCGTAGCGTTCTATTATTGGGTCGAAGACGCCCGCGAGCCAAGCTATGTCAGACCTGTCCAGCTCGCTGCCGCACGCGTAAGCTAGGCGGTAGCCTTTCAAACCCATCCTGCTTTGAAGAATACTCCATCTTTTCTCATACTCCTCCCTAGTTATTCTAAGTCCAAGGTTTACCATGGGCCTGGTTTCTTCGATTATCTCGGCGGCGATAAGGCCTATTTCCCTTCGGCTCAGCCTGCTGGCCAAACTCCTTCACCATCCGGCTTGCATACGGTCAATAGTTCTAGGCTTATATGCGTTCTCCTACTCTCCTCCATGCGAAGCCGGCGGTGTTAACGGTTTAAGCAGGCAACCTTATAAGTTTCTATGAAGAATTAGTCGCCAAGCTTGAAGAGAAGCAAGTTTCGAAACAGGGTTGTGCTAGCGGTTGGCGCGCACCCTGATGATGTTGAGTTTTTAATGGCGGGCACTCTGGCCCTCCTCCATAGAAAAGGATGCAGGATTTTCATCGCAACGGTTTGCACAGGAGACATGGGTTCAACGAGGCTCAGGAGCCAGGAGATCGCTAGCATCAGGTTCAGGGAGGCTGAGAAGGCTGCTAGCATTCTCGACGCACCCTATGTGTGTCTCGGAGAATCAGACCTGCACCTGGTTTTTGAAAACACGACTCGTTTCAAAGCGGTGGAGCTTGTGAGAAGAGTTAACCCGGACATCGTCATAACACACTCTCCGGAGGACTACATGATAGACCACCAGTTGACCGCAGACCTCATGTGGGACGCTTGCTTCAACGCGCCAATACCTAACTACGTGACGAACCATGCTAACCCTGCTAAGCCGACTGGGAGAATACCATTCCTGTTCTACGCGGACGCCATTGGGGGCAGGAACAGGTTTGGTGAGAAGGTTCAAGTGGGTTTCTACGTAGACATAAGCTCGACGATCAGAGTCAAGGAGAGAATGCTTGCTCAACACAGGAGCCAGAGAGAATGGTTACGTGCACAGCACGGCATAGATGAATACATACTTCAGATGAGACGGTGGGCCAGGGAGAGAGGCTCGGAAGCCGGAAGGAAATATGCGGAAGCGTTTCGCCAGCACAGGGGCCACCCGTTTCCCGAGGAGAACATTTTAGCTTCAATACTGGGCTCGCTATGCATAATACCTTGATCAGGATGCATATCGCATCAGCCGTCTTAAACTAGGCCTATTCCCAGCTGGGCTGAAGCTTAACCAGTAGATAAAGCCTTAAGTAAGAGAAATATGAGATGGGAAAAACAGAGGGTGGAGGATTGAGCTCAAACACAGTTTCTACAAGGCTGTCCAAGTTCTACTCCTTATTCCCGTGGCCGGAGGACCCGTACTCTGAGCATGGGAGAAAACGCTACGAGGATGCTTTAAAGGATATGGAAGCCCTCATAAGCAGTAGAATGCTTTAAAACCTGGTTGAAAATATTCGGGAACAGTTTATTAAGAGCCACGCGGATGATACTTATGGGTTCTAGGATTAATCCCGCTATTCTGCAAGTGATTAATGTGGCGGCTATACTGGCAACTATATTATTCAATTCTATCGTAAACGTGCTGCCTCTAAACGGTGTGACAACGGGGCGGTTTCAGACTCTTATCCAAACCTTTTCACTCCCCCAGGCTACGTTTTCGCAATATGGGGAGTAATCTACGTTCTTCTCACCATATTCATGGTTTACCAGGCTCGGGTTAGCCAGAGGAAAGAAGAGTATCTCGGAGAAATAGGCTTCCTACACCTGCTGGGTGCCGTAGCAAACATACTGTGGCTAATAGTCTTCCACTACTCTTACGGGTAACCCGTCGCTCTTCGTGTTCACGCCTATTCCAATAGTCGCTCTACTAGCAACCCTTCTTCTAACATACATTAGGCTGGGAGTAGGCGTAAAGAAGACCCCGATGGTTCAGAAGCTGGCTGTTCACGTTCCGGTGAGCGTCTACCTCGGATGGATATCTCTAGCCACGATAGCGAACATCGCCTCAGTCATCAACGTGCTTATGCCAAGCATACCTCTGGATATTCAAGCTTTAGGGACGGCCGCGGTTATTCTGGTTGCTTTAACAATAACGCTGCTGATGCTTGTTAGAAGAAGAGACTTCGCCTACAGCCTGGTTGTAGTATGGGCGTCCATAGGGATTGCTTTGAAACAGGCATCTATCCCCGTAATCCACTGGACTGCACTATTCGCTTTGGCGTGATAATCGCCACAATAATACTTATGCTGGTGAAGAAGGGTTAGTGCAAACCGTGAGCCCGCCTTGAATAAACCGGTTGGTAATAATGGTTGCGGTGCTTCCTGTTGCTTAGCCAGAGCATGAACAGGGGCAGGGAGCCCAGCACGTTTATCGCTGCAGAAGCGTAGAACACTGCCTGCGGCGTGAATCGAGTCCAGATTAATCCTCCGACCGCTGGCGAGACTAGGGCTACCATCCCGGCTATCAGGTTGATTACGCCGTATGCCGTGGCAACACCGGCTTGAGACCGGTACTTAGCTATAAGGCTCTGCCCGCTCACGTTGTCCAGCCCAAACGTTAAGCCCCAGAGAAGGAGGATTACGCTTGCTAGAACAGGGTTTTTCGAAACCGTGAAGAGAATCATGCATGGAGAGGTTGCAGCTATGTGGAAGGCGAAAGATATCTCTCCACCATACTTGTCAACTATCTTTCCACTCGGCAAGTGGCCGATCAGGATTCCCAGCTGCTCAGCGCTGAGCATCAAGCTTATAGTGGGCAGGGAGAATGCTAAAACATCTTCCGCATATATGGCTAAGTAAGGACCCTGAATACCTAATCCCAGCGTGTGAAACACTATGCCTAGCAAAACTGCCAGCAGCAACGGGTTTTTCAGACTGGCCAAGCCGTTCTTAAAATCCGTGAAAGATAGTCCGTTTCTCCACCTCTCGTCAACCCTTTCCACCGAATAGTGTAAAGATTCTTTTAAGAAAAGCATTGCGCCGCATAAGGCTGCAGACTCCAGTATCAGGGCTAAGGCGAAAAGCCAGTAGAATCCGAGCAATACGGCTATTATGCCGGCGATGGATGTCGCGACGATGCTGCTAAGGCTCTGAAGAAATGCGAGTGTCGCATAGGCCTTGCCCCTTTTCTCCTCAGACGTCACATCTATGACATACGCGCTGGTGGAGGGACCCATGAAGCTCATGCTCAAGCCTTGAAAGACTAGTGCTATGAGCAGCCAGAAGGGGTCTTTGAATAAGAAGAGCAGGAGTAGAGTCGAAATGGAGAAGACAATAGCCAGCAACATCATTTTCTTCCTTCCAAAAATGTCTGAGAATACACCGGATGGGAAGCTGACTAGGCTCGACACCAGATCCCTAGCGGTGTTCATGAAGCCGAATATGAGAATGGAAACACCTAAGGTGCCTGTTATGTAGAGTCCGAGCAAAGAACCGTAAAGGCTACTGGCAAAACTCATCACCGCATTGATGAATGAGAGAACCCTGAGATTCTCGTCTAAAACCAGGTAATCCGAAAACCTGCTGATCATCCTTCCGAGCAGGCTCATAAGATCTGTAAGGGTGCCGGCTTAAAACTGAGGATTTAAATTTTTCATCCCTATTTTCTCCCACCAGTCTTGGAATCCTCGTAAGGCTTTTATAGTTAGAATTGCAGCTCTAAGAATAATGTCTGCTGTATCGCAGCGGATCGTTTTGGCGGATGAAGGCAAAAGCCCCTACCGAATCATCATACCTGCTGATGCAATCCCGTCGGAACACTATGCTGCGGAAGAGCTGCAGAAGTACTTTGAGCGCATAAGCAGCGTGAAACTGCCCATTGCCACGGATGACCAGCCGATGGCAAGCCATGAAATCATGCTCGGCGACAACAAGCATCTGCGCAGCTTAGGATTGCAAGTGGATCTGTCTAAACTCGGATCAGAAGGCTTCCTGATTAAAACGTTTAACAATCATCTGGTAATCGTAGGCGGCAGGCCTCGTGGAACGCTTTACGGCGTATACGCTCTGCTTGAGGAGAAGCTCGGCGTCCGCTGGTTTACACCTGAAGTGGAGCACGTGCCCAGTATGACGCGTGTTGAAATCCCTTTCTTGGACGAGACGCAGAAACCGGCTTTAGAGTATCGAGAAGTCTTCTGGACGGAGATGCTGAGTGATGCTGACTTCGCAGCCCGACACAGGTTGAACGGCCACCATTACCGTTTGACTGAGAAACACGGTGGACGGGCAGTCGTATTCCACCCGTTTGTACACAGTTTAGACCAACTTATTCCACGTGAAATCTGCGAGCAGCATCCGGAGTTCTGGCCGATGATAGATGGTAAACGCGTCAGCGGATATGTTCAAAGATGCTTGTCAAACCCTGAATTGGTTAAAATTGCGGTTGAACATGTGAGAAAATGGTTGGAGGAGCATCCTGACGCGACCATTATCGATGTTTCGCAGAACGACACGGGTAACTGGTGCCAGTGTCCAGAATGCAAAGCGTTTGACGAGTCTGAGGGAAGCCCAGCCGCGTCTCTCATCAGGTTCGTAAACACGATTGCCGAATCCATTGAACAAGATTATCCGGGTGTCCGCGTGGAGACTCTTGCCTACCAGTATAGCCGTAAGCCTCCGAAAACCCTTCGCCCGCGTAGAAACGTTATAATCAGGCTCTGCTCCATCGAGTGCTGCTTCTCCCACCCGTTGGAAAGCTGCCCGTCTGAGGAGAACAAGAGTTTCCGCAGAGACATTGAAGCCTGGCAGCCTGTTTCCCCACTGCTGTACGTTTGGGACTATACGACTAACTTCGCCCATTACGTTCAACCCTTCCCAAACCTTGAAGTGCTTCAGGCTAACGTAAGGTTCTTCGTTAAACACGGTGTCAAAGGCTTGTTTGAACAGGGCAACTATTCTCCAGGTGGAAACGGGGAGATGGCACCGCTTAGAGCATACTTGCTGGCTAAGCTACTCTGGAACCCTAATATTGATGTGCAGAAGCATTTGAACGATTTTCTGGAAGGCTATTACGGCGGGGCGGCGAACGCTGTCCGAGCCTACATAGAATTGCTGCACAGGAAGGTTAGGGAGAAGGATGTTCACGTTCACATTTACGACCCACCAGCCTCCCCGTTCTTGGACGACGAGTTTCTGGAAGAGGCTGAAAGGCTGTTCGACGAGGCGGAGCGGTTGGCCGACAGCGAGGAGACCCGTTTCCGCGTGCAGGTGGCCCGCCTACCAGTCTGGTACGTCAAGCTGGCTACGAACCGGGTTAAGGGGGAGGCACGGTTAGAGTTGCTCCATAGGTTTCTCCATGTTGCCCGAAAGGCTGGTATAACACATATCAGTGAAAGCACGAAGCTGGATGACTGGGCGAAGCAAATGGGCGAGGAATAATTTAGAAGGCTACGTTTTCTCAAGCGTGCCTGCAAAATATGTTCGCATTTTAGAATTAGTCTGAAGGTTTAAAACGTGCTGCCTGTAGTCTCTTTTTCTCCAGCTCCTGCTGCATTTCCTCGCAGCGCCTATACCAGAGTATTTCATAATCCTTTTGGGGCACAACCCTGTTTCTCAAGTCGGAAATCCTGCGGATCCCGCTTTCCCTACACCATTTTACACATATTTCATAAGCCTCCCAGTCTAGCTCCTCGGCCTCCCAGTAAACCGGGACCTCTGAGACACCACACAGGAAAGCGGCGAAAGCCCTAGTGTGACCATCGACAAAGATGACCTCGTCCCCAAGCTTTTTAACAGGTATGGGTTCAATCGACCACGGGTCGCTGGGGTTAAACCTTTTCATCACTTCGCAAAGCTTTTCAAAACAAATATAGAGCTGGCTGGGCTGTATGTCTTCAAGCCTCATCCTGAATACTTTAGCCATTAGCCCGTGCTCCAAATTTAGAACACTGGTAAATTTAAAACTTTGGTTAAAGCAGATTAGAAGTCAAGGGTGGATTTAGAGCCGCCTGTGAGAAACCTGAGAACCTTTCCCCTTTAAACGCTAAAGCCAATCCTCGGAATCTCCATCTGTCTTCCTCCTCTTAAGGCTGATTGGTGAGCAATTATCCCTGGGACAGTCATGGCTAGAGCCTCATACACCCCAATGGCTGGAGGACGCTTCTCAACTATTGATTCAATAAACTCGTGAACTATGAAAGTATGCGAGCCGTCGTGCCCACTCGGGTGGCGCAGCGTCTCCGGAAGCATAGCTGTTCTCCACCATTCTGTCTGTTGGTAGTCTTCCAACTGCGGCATGTCGAAGAGACTGTTCCCAGCCCTCCAGACAACATGCTTCGTGCCATTAGGATGCGGCTCGAAAAAACTCATTTTCTCCCCAAACCACTGCCCCCTCTCGCATGGGCCGATAGGTGCGTTCCAGTAGACGGATACTCTGAAAGCATTACCCTTGTTCGTTATGAAGAACGCGGTCTCGTTCCAGAAAGGATTGTTGTAAGCATTATCCTTAAGAATCGGAGACCCGTCACCCCAGCCCACGCAGGAAACGCTAACCATGCTTTCTCCACTGACACCGACGAGGTATGCAGTACAGTGAGTAGGATAATGCATCGGCGGAAAACCGTAGCGCCAAGTTCTGTTACCATTATTATCGTAGAACAGTGACGCTAACCCTGGATGATAGTATTCAGCCTCCGTGTAGAATATCCTGCCGAACCGGCCCTCGCTAAACCACTTTCTTGCCGATATCACCGCCTGATGATACCAGCTGGTCTCAGCCATCATGTAATTCAACCCAGTTTCCCTAACAGTTTCGAGAAGCATATTTGCCTCCTCTAGGGTCATGCAGGCTGGTACTGCGCATAAAACGTGTTTCCCCGCTTTCAAACACTTGACGGCATGCTCAGCGTGATTGGGCGCGGGTGTGAAAAGCGCGACTGCATCAACCCTCCGATCCTGCAGAAGCTCTTCAAGATCCTCGTATGCCTTTCCGCATCCGTAAACCTGCATTAGACGCTGGCGTTTTTCAGGAATAGGATCACACACTGCCTCCACAGCGCAATGCGGATGCTTATGCCATTCGAAAACAGACCCGAAGCCTCCGCCCACTACTCCTATGCGGACCTTCTCGGATGGATTCACGTTTCTAAGCAGCCGGTGGAGGTTAAAACTTTTTAATATCCGAAGCATCAAACATCTTCGTGAAGACTTAAACCTTTTACAGTAGGCTATTCACGACATTAAGCGTCTTGTTTCAAGAGCTAAGACAATGGTATAATGATGCGTATAGAAGAGTGGGCACGCTTAACCGGGAGAGATACCTGCTTCCTGAACTGAGTTTCACACTTTATGGGGTATGTGTCAAGATGGTGATTTTTTAACGCGTTTACGATTATTTGGCAACCATGTCGAGAACCTCTTCCTTCTTCTCAAGTATTTCCAAGCAGTAGGTTATCGATTCGCCTATCGTCCTATCTATATCGTCCTCCCCGACGCCAAGCTCCTCCCTTATTAGTCTTCCATCTATGTAAGTGTAGGATGCCATTACGTCTGCGAATTCAACTGGGTCCAGCCCAGGCTCCACACCCCTCCTCATATACTCCTCCTTAACCCTCTTCATGAAACGCCGGTATAGGAAAGTCGGGATAGTAATTATCATCTTGTTGGGGCAACCCATATACTTGTTCACTATTCTCAAGAACTCTTTCCAAGTCATGTTATAGTAGCCAACCGGGTAGCATACTCCTCCCCTGCCCCGCTCAACCGCCCCCGCAATACACTCCCCCACCTGTCTCAGAGTAACCATGCTGGTTCCACCCTTAGGCCAGAAGACTGCTCTTCTCATGTTGAGAAGCTGTTTAACGAATATCATCCAAACCGGTTTTCTACCGGGCTGCTTCCCGAAAATATAGGGCAGCTCGAGGACCATGACATCCATCTTATCGTCTGAGAAGGAGAGTGCCACGTTCTCCTGGTCAACGCGGCTCCTTATGTAAGGATGCTTCTCGTAAAGCTTTTTCTCAGGCCACAGCTTAGCGAAATAGGCGAAGTAGGAGCCGAGGACAACTGCCTTCCTAACCCCACACTCCTTAGCTAATCCTAGCAGCCTCTTGACAGGTGCAATATTATACTTATAGTAGGCGTCGTAAACTGGTGGGGGGAACTCCACGCGCTCGTCAACCCCTGCGGCGAAAACAAAGCCCTCGCAGCCCTCGATCAGCCTCTTAATCTCCCCGTCGGACATCTCGTTTATATTCCCCAGTATCAGCTCCATTTCACCGGGAAGGTTTGCACCCTTCGGAATAGGCGGCAGCGCGATCGACCTCACCGAGTGCCCACGCCTAATAAGCTCAGCCGCTCCAGCCGACCCTAAGAGCCCAGTGCCTCCAACTATGAAAACCCTCATTCCTCAATTTTGACAGTTTATTTCCAGGCTGATAAACTTTAAGCCTCGCCAGCCCGCTTAGCCACGGTTTTTCTCAACAGTGTAGGAAACAGTTTTCCACCAAAGCACCGCGCATCCAAGCAACACACGTTATTGTTCAGTCGCCAGCGATTCTCCTGTAAGAGTAAAGATGTCTATGCAAGTCAGCCCTATGATTATTCCCTGTTAAGTCTCTGAATATCTAGCGTGCTCATTAGATAAATGACCTTTTTAAAACGGAAGTATCCACCCTACTTTGGAGAGAAGCACTATGCCTATTACTAGGCCAACGAGTATGCCTTCTCCTGTTGCAATGCCTGCTGCCACAACTGTTTTGTATTTTTCCCACCACTCTCTTCCAAGAAATCGGGGCATCACGTATCTTCCGATTAGTGCGGCTAGAAACATAGGAACCGTGAATGCTGGAAGTGTTGACATGCCTGTAGCAATACCCATTAAGCTAAATGGTATTGAAGCTATCTTGGTTAAGATCGAACCCACTACACCTAAGCCTACGGCTAGGGAGAAGAAGAACAAGAGAACAGGCAAGTTTAAGGTAAAGACCTGTCTAGTAGCCCACATAAGCTGGTTTATCGCTTGAACAGGCCATGAGATAAGCGTGTTTGGATATGCTGAGGAGGGGATTGGAGCGATCATCCAGAACACGCTGGCATATATTACACCAAATATAGTGTAAAGTATAAATGCTATAACGAAGGCTTTTAAGAAATCAATCGGTTTCGTTTCAGTCAAATAAGCTACTTTAATGTTCTGAACCCATGTTGGAGTTGAGCTTCCACCTATTACTGGACTGAAAAACCAGGCGTCGATTTTCGGGTAGCCGGAGAGCATTATAGTGAAAGCCCATGCATAAGGTATACTTACCGCGTAACCTGTTTCACCAACTGCCCTGGTGCCTATTATAGCGTTCAGAAATGAGACGCCAAGTGAAACCGCAAGTGCAGGAAGTATGGGGAATTCCGGTATGAAATAATTGAAGAGTAGGACTGAGGCAGTAATTGAGGCAAAGTAGAGAGACAGAAGAACTTTTAGAGAAGGATAGCCAGCAGCCTTACTCTGGGCTGAGAGCCTCCATAGGGAGCGAATGCCCTTCACCACCACTTTCCAATTCTGTGCTAACGCTAATATGGAAATGGCTAGCATGAACCCGATCTGCGGTATAAGCCAGACCCTAAGCATAGACCTTTGCCAAACCAGACTCAGACTCATCCCGAAGGTCCATTCCTCCTTCCATAATGGAAAATAGCTGCTGAAAAACGAGAGTGCAAGATTGTTCCCAATTATCCACACTAAAATTGAGCTTGCGAACATATAGACCACTGTGTTAAACGGGATTAGGAAGCCGCCTATCCAGACTAGGGGATCTGTCGCGATGCCAAGTGCAGCACCGGGAAGAAGCCGCTCTATGCCTAGCAATCCGGTTGTCAGATCCCACCAGGGTACGGGAATGACCTGTATGTTCGTACCCCAAAGTCCAAGGCTCAGAGTATTAATCCCATACAGGAAAAACGAATAAAAAGCCCCAATCGCTGCAGAGATAATGAAGACTTCCATCTTATCAGAAGGCCTATCAGTAAGTGTATTTATCATCTGGGCGGATATATCTGCAAATGGAAAAGGTAGTTTCTCCGTCTCTAAAAATAGTTGGGCACAGATTATGGTTAACGAGATTTCCGCAATGATAAATAGAATGCCAAATTGCAAAGTTGAGAGAAACATTGGAAGAAGCCACGTGCTTGAGAGTAGAGTCCTGCTGAATTCTATCTCTTTCCAATATGGGACGTAGAAAGTAGGTATGACCTCTGGAAGCGGCAGCTTGGTAAAGGGATCTATGAATGACCATCCAACAGGTCCCGTTACCAAGTAGTGACGGTATATGAAGTCTGTCATGGGTGTTGATGCAGCGACACCTATCATTATGAACATGATGAAAAGTTCCTGCTTAGATAGGCGTATATTCATTAAGGAACCTACTTCTAGAAAAAGGATTACAACTATGTAACTGAAGGCTCCGGCTATTGCAGCCCCCGAAACCAGACTCAAATATATCGAAACAGGCAGGAGAACTATTGAAGCAAAGAAAAGAGCTAATATTACTCTCCAGGTTATTCCAGGTTTAAACTCTATGGTCTGGCCCATTCTACCTCATACCCCCTTTATCCACCAACTCTATATATTTATTTTTCTCACTATCCGAGATCATCTTCCAGGTCAACAATTGCTTCCTGACGGCATCTATAAAACCATAGTTTAAAGCCACCCAGGTGTCCGGAGTACCCTCTATCCTTTCAAGCCTAAGCAGGAAGTCATATTTCCTCGTATCCTCGTAAAACTTAGAGTTTATTAAGGCCCTCTGATATACTCCTGAATCGAGAGGCATAAGGGAAACAAGAAGTTCCTGAGTTTTTCCTTTAAGATCTGTTTTAATACTTCTGACTATAAACGGGTCAGGGGTTTCGGAAGTATGTGCCTTGAAGAACTCCTCTAAGAATAAGTAAACCGCTTCAACCTCTTTTTCCTCCGTCAGTGAGAATGGTAATGGGATATCCCATATGTTGCCCTTCGGCTTCGTAGGAATCTTCCATTTTCTTTCAAGCGAGGGCGTAATTAGTTTCGAGGCCATTCGAATAGGATAAAACATCGCCAATAAGGTTGAGAGAATGCCTGCAAAGATTGCTAGGGCTATAGAAAGCGAGGTGGCGTTTAGAGAAAAGCTTTCCGGCAGTAATTTGCCGGCGATTAAAAGCGAATTAGCCACTACTCCTAGGAAGTAGGCGGGAACGACGGACAAGATCGAGTATGCTACAGCCTCTATTATTAACATTATTGCAGAACCGGATGGGGGAAGGCCGACAGCACTATATACGAAGAGATCGCCTCTCCTCTCCTTTACTGAACCCAATACCGCTACCGAAATGGATGCCGCTCCTATCACTATCAAGGGCAGGGCGAAGGAGAGGCCTGAGGGGGTGAAGGAAACTATTGGACTGTAATATTTTGCTCCCTCTTGAGAGGAAACGTAAATCGGAATACTATATACATTAGCTATTCTTTCTGCAAGAGTTGCAGCATCATCATAGCTTTTCGTCACTATGGAGACGCTTGCCAAATACCCACCCATGTCCTTTACTAATTCATGAGGCAATATCAGCATCATGCTCCATGGCGTAGGTGCATACTGCGGTTCCTGAACAGTTCCAAGAACTATAGATGGAAGAATAGGGTATAAGGGAGTATCGATGTATCCGTCAAAGTTAACAAAGCTGTTCAAAGTAGAGGAATTTACGATCCCCACTACTTTAAGATTTAAACCTTCAAAAACGATCGTGTCGCCAACCTTAACCGATAGATCTTTAGCGATGTTAAGAGGAAGGATCGCGGAATAATAGTCTTCGGAGTTGAACCATCTCCCTTCAATTAAGGCTTTCGAATAATCGTAAACTTGGTATTCTTCAGGAGTTAACCCTATAACGGCTTTGATGGTAGTAGAGGAGATGTTTGTTTTTATGAAGGTATAGACGTCTCTACCTTCGATTGATTCAGGATACCACCAGAACCTCGGAGCAACGATTACCGTCAAATCGGCAAATCGCTCCTGCTTTAATATGTTAATCAAATCATAGTCGAATGCACCAGCAGGTTGCTGCCGAATATTCGTCTTTATACAAATTCCTATATAGTTGACTTTCCCTTCAGGAATAGTCGACGGCATGGGCGCTTGGAAAATCGAAACAGAGGTGAGCGATACAAACGCAAAAACCACGGAAGCTATCGAAAGCATAACTAAGGAAGTTCTCAGCTTGCGTCTTTTCATATGCTCTATAGTATATGGGAAAATTACTAATGTAAATGAAGTTAGGCTTCTTTCCGCGAAGTGAGCACCAAGCGCCTTTCTTCTTATCGTTTTCAAAGTATTTAGGGCTTCAGAAGAGAATAGGAAGGTTACAATCACGAAGAAAACTACTACAATTACGCTGAGAGGAGCCATGATGAAATTAGCTGCTAGTTTAAATATTGGATTTACGTAGTATAAAAGAAGCATCATCACTATGAAAATGATTCCTGAAGATGCTGCCACTATTTTCCCTTGGGCTCTTATGAAGACGGCGGGCGCTAGGAATGAGAATAACGCTAGTATGATTATTAAGAATATAGAAGTCGTCGGGATATCATTTATTAAACCCATAACTCCTCCATAGGTTCTAACCACAATAGAATTTAAAGAAACTGCTGATTGAAGCATCGTCAAATAGTCAAGGGTTCTTAAAGAATCGGAAAGGAGACCCCTGTAGAATAAAGCGTTATTTAAAGAATCTTGGATTAAAGGGTTCCATATGTTTAATTCGCGTAACCCAGAATATCTGTTCACCGAAGTAGTGTAAATATTTAGCGCGGACTCGAGCAAGGCGTTTATATGAATTTCCTCATTGTCCTTCGAACAGTAGCCAGAAAAATCATATGGTGGTATTAGGGCTGTCGAAGTGTTAGTTAACAGTACTTGGAGCACTCTCATAGACCCTATGGTCATGAAGCTCACGAAATACGTGTGGGGTTGGACGAAGGCAACTAGGATTTTATCATCAGGCTGGAGGAAAACCCCCCAGGATATGTCTGGGCCAAGAGATTTAGCGTTAAGGAGTTGAACTGAAGGAATGGATTGGAGCCAAATGTTTGTAGGTACACGGGGATCCCTGAAGATTAGTGGTCTTAAGCCTTGGTAGTCGAATAAGTTGAAGAATACGACCGTGTTAGATCTGAACGCTATCGTGGTTACGTTATAGGGATCCGTGTTTAATTGATAGTAGTTTGGAAGGTATTGTGCACCGTACTGCCCAAAGTCTGGTGCATACTCTATCAGACCGGTTTCCTCGTTCAACCTAAATGCTAAGAACGTATAGGCACCTTGACATGGTGCTAAACCGTAACCCAACCCTCTTACTTCAAACCTCCCCTCAGAATCTGAAAAAACGTAAATTATTTGGAAAGGATAATTCGTATAACCTAGGCCTCCAGGAAATACTGCGACCATAGCGTTTGGAAGAGGTGTGTACCATCCCTTGGTAACATTGAATGTTAACGTCCTGCCATAAACTGTGATAAACCCGGCTACATCTGTTGCCCCCGCTGCTATAAGGGTTCTACTCCTTCCTGTGACTGCTGGAGACACTTGGTCCCACCTGATTCCCCAGTCTATCGAATTGGAGAGCTCATGAATTATAGCTAGGCTTAAGTAAACCTGGGGCCAAAGATTATCATATTGAACATTCTGGCTCAGCGGCAGTCCCCAGAAGAAGTTTAAGGTTCTACCCGTCTTTATCGTGAAGCCTAATCCATGAGCCATGGATAATGGCTCAGAATCCAGAATATATGGGGTCACTTGAGACCCCCACCAAGCATTCATGGGGAAACCGTAGATTACCTCTACGGGGCTTACTTCCCTGCTAAAAGCATTCACTATATCCATAAGCTTTGTCTGCAACCATCCAGTCCATCTTGCCTGAACGGTTGTACTCCCATACCTGTAGAAAAACCCTTGACTGAGAAAAGATATGCTCTTAGAGCTTGTCGAAAAATCCATGTTGATCTGCAGCCAAATCTTAGTGTGCCCCTCAACAACACTATTGTTATAGAAGAACTCGTCCACAAAGGCTCTGGAGCCTGCAAGCGCCTCATAGTGGCCGGAGAAAGCAACGAACCAAATTGTCCTTTTAGGTTTCTTATCCGAGAAAACTCGTGCAAATTCTAGTAAGGCTGAAATCGATGTCGCCTCGTCTTTCGAAGATGCTAATGCAGGAACGACTGACCATGTATCGAAGTGGGTTGAAACAACAATTACATCATTCGGGTAATCCGTACCTTCTAATATACCAATTATATTTTGGCCGACAACGTTTTTGAAGACCATATTATTTACGATGGTGGCTTCAATTTCACCATTATTCTCCTCAAGCAGGTTTAAAACGAATAAAGCGTCTTTTCTAGAAATGTAAAGCCTCGGCAAGTATACTGGAGTAAGCAGGAACTTCGACCTGGCTTCAGCATGATTGCTCTCCTCAGGCTCGATGAAGATAACTCCCTTTGCCCCGAATGCAGCAGCCTGAACCCAGTTGCCCCCACTATTAAAATCCATCAGAACGATCGTCCCGTTTATAGGCTTACCTTTAAGGGCTTGATAACTCCCGTCTCTAACGTAGAGGAGTTTACCGGAAACTCCTTCTGGAGGAGTCTTACAGGTTTGAATAAGATTAGGCCATAGTGAGAAGACCTTTATCCTATAAGAGCGGTCCTTGGTTTTCAGAACGATGTAGTTATCACCGTCTATTGGACTTACCACAGTGTAATTCTGAACAATTACCTTTAACCCTAATTCTTTAAACCTATCAGCTATGTATCTTGAAGCCCTATAGAAATCAGGGTAACCGGTTACTCTCGAGCTTAGAGAGGAGAAGAATTCCAAATGTTCAACAAGCCTCGACTTATCAAAATTTGACAAAACTGTTTGGAAGTCTCCAACATCATCCGGCTGGGCTTTCACGCTGAAAAAGGCTCCCATGCTGGAGAGCAAAGCTACCCCTATTAAAACCAAGATGAATGGAGTGAAAAAGTGTCTCCAGCATTCTTGCAAATCTTTATCAAATCTCATTAGCAATCTTCACCTCTTCTAACATCCTGCCCGTAACAATTTATGATAAAAAAGAGTTTTTAAGGTTTTCTGATTAAAATCTTCCGAGCCATGATGGCAGCGATACATTGAAGAAAGTGATTAAAGCTCCGAATAATACTAGAACGCCGAAGCCTATACCAATCCCCATTGCTATCGGCATCCATTTTTCCTCGAATACTCTTGAGCCGCCGAACTTGAGGACCGCATATTTTACGATGAAGGCTACGAGCCAAGCGGGCCAGAAGCCCTCAGGCAACATCATTAGACCTACTGGATTTATGAAGAACCACCGGAACCTTGACCTAAGACTATAGCATGCGAAGACGAATATCGTGCCCACTATAGTATAGGTCCATGTCTCCGCGACGGTTACTGCTGGAGGCGTACCGTAAGTGTAATTGTAAATTGTCGGCAGCATCCAAGCATCGTATTGTATAGAGTTTATCCTTGAGTATCCTCCGAAGCTTGTCATGAACCATGGCCATATGAAGTAAGCAGCAACGGCAGTAACTACTATAGAGGTTAACGCAACATAGAGTATTTCTTTATAGCTTGTATTAGTCGCCTCGCCTATTTTGAAGGACATGAAGCCCCAGTGTATGTTCATAGGACTCATCCTGGAGCCAGCTAATCCTAGTGAGGTGTACATCAACATAGCATTGAATGCGTCTGGAGATGGTCTTTGACCCCACTGGCCTAGGAAAGTACCTGTGTCGAAAACTATGCCGTGATAGGAGCCACCGTAGGGATAGAAGTGTTGCTCTCCCATTATTCTTATCCAAGCGAACATGATGAAGACATAGAATATTGGGATGAATACTGCCATCACTATTGGTGTTCCCGCTACGGCGAAGAGTATGATTTGGATAAGTAGTGTTCCTATGGCGCCGAACGCCATAAGCCTATATGAAATACCACCCACATCTCCACCTTCCCCAGAAATACCTTTTCTAAGAACTTCCAAGATATACTTATAGTACTTGAAAACTACGTATAGGGCTATGCCTACGGAAACAAGAGCGTCAAACTGGGCCCACTTGAATACTCCGAGCGAGTACGGGTATTGAGTCTCGTTTCCAGCGCCTGGTGTGAACGGGTTTATTCCCAGTCTGACAGCAGCTGTTTGGAATAGAACTCCCCAGATAAACCACCAGAGGGTAGCTGTCGCCAACACGTCTAAAGGAATCAGTTGTCCTATGGAAAAAGCATCAATAACATAAAAGTTGCCGACGAGTAATGCTCCGGGCAATGGGCCAGATGTTATAGCCAAAAGGTCTACTGGCCAGTTGGCCAGCGCATTGCCTCCGAAGGCCAGTGGCCAGAAGTTTATAACCTGCCCAGGAATTGAAAGCAGCATTCCTATGATAAGCCCTATGTAGAAGAACTTTACGCTGCCAATTTTCAGGTTGAATAGGTTAGGCTTATCGTCACTTGTCGTGGTGAAATTGTTTATCATGAAGCTTACTGGCATGACCCAGGGAAACGGCAGTTTTTCTACCTCCATTAACGGCTTTATTAGCATAGTTCCCCAGAACCACAAGGTTGCGAATTCGACGATTGACCAGACTATCCAGAAGAGGATTGGTACTAACCATGGGCCAATGTCGAAGGCACCGCCATACCAGAAAGCGTTCATAACAACAGGATCCTTAGGAACAATGAAAGGCGGAACTTTCTCGTAGAAAACTGCTTTGTATGCTTCCGTGTTTAGACCTGTTGTTGCATGTGCGATGCTCCAATTTGTTATCGGCGTAGTAGTCCAGTAGCCTATTCCCTGTGCAGCATAGTAGCTGCCAGCAGTTATATAGCAGATTACGAAGAACAGTGTTAGCTCCTGTGAAGAAAGCCTGATCCTTCCAGAGAGTTTAGATAGCACATAGATTATCACAAGATTCCAGAAGAATGGCAACGGGAATATTAATGGATAGTTCCACCATGCTCCGAAGCCCTGCATCACCAGGTTTAGAAAGTATCCTACTGGAGGAATCAGTATTGCGGAAATTATGATCCATGTTTTCAGGCCAGAAGGCTTAACCCTTTCCTTTGGAGCTGTTTCCCCCAACTTCTATCACCTTTTCACGCAAAAAAGTAATTTCCATCCGTAAATATAAAGCTTACTCCCATTATTTTCCCATATTAAGGGAGCCAAGTGGCTTGAGCAATACTCTCCTCCAGACCCGGATGCGGACTGGAGGTTAAGCACACTGAAAGCATACATCGACAAGTTTAAAGGAGAAAGGCAATAGTTTTTCCGGGTCATGAAACGTTTTAATTATCCCACTATTTGGGGGTTTGCAAAACCTCTTCGTCCATTATCATTAAGAATAAGGATTTTGTCAACCGGATTAGTGGAAATTTATTTCCGATTACAAATGGAGGGTTATCGAGAGACATCAGGGTAAGAGCATATATAGTATAAGTATTAACTGGAGACAACTATGCTAATGGGAAGGCGCCGCTCATGTCGAGAACACAATTCAAGGATTTGTGATACCCTACTTAAGAAAAGCCATTCCGACAGCTAAAAAACATGAAATACCATTCATAAAACATACTGAGGTGAATCTTTGACCAACATAGACATGATCCTATACGCAGGATCGATGTGCTTGACCCAATAGAACTGATAGAAGGGACTGATATAGGAGAAGTAAAGTAAATAAAAATATGTAAATAAAAATATGATAAAAGGATGGCTGTTATTGGAAATGTTGATTGCTCCTATGTTCTATTCTACGTTGATCGAAAGTATAAGAGTAAAAAGTATATAGCTAAATACTTAGGCTAGATGTTCGTCTGGGAAATCCTCCTCTAGAGGCAGTGAAACTGATTTCTTTCTTAGAATAGAGATGACCCCCGCTATCGCCAATTCTAATGCCTTTCTCCCATCTTCTCCCGACACAGGGACAGGGGTATCCCTTTTTACACATTCTTTGAAAGCTTCCAGTTCAAGAAAGTACGGATCTTTGGTTTCCAAGATAATTCTTTTCCTTTTTACTGAACCTCCGGTTAAAAAGATATCGATTTGTTTAGGATTGTTACTACCTATCCGAATCAATCCCTTGGTACCGATAACCTCAAGGTTATAGGTGAAAGGATAACCTTCAGGCATTATCCAACTTCCTTCAACGTAAGCGCCAAGCGTATTTTTAAACAAGATGAAGGCCCTAGTATGATCGTGAGAATAAGCCCTTCTTACTAAGGTTCCGCCTTGGGCATATATCTCTCTTGCGTTCCCAAAAGTCCATATGAAGAAGTCAAGATCATGAATACTAGTGTCTATGAAAACACCGCCTCCCTTGTGGGGATCATTATGCCAATCTTTCCATACGGAAAAATTATGGGCAATCAGTCGATTGGCTTTTGCAAAAACAGGCATTCCAATTTCACCATCCATTATTAAACTCTTGGCCATTATGTATTCCGCCCAGAATCTTAGAACATGAGCAACCATAAGTTTCCTCCCTGAATTCCTAGCCTTGTTGATCATGCTTTCAGCATCCTTAAGTTTTAAGGCTACTGGTTTTTCAACAATAACATTCTTCCCGTATTCTAGTGCAGTCTCCGCGATCTCTTTGTGCGTATATGTTGGGGTGCACACATCCACTATATCCACAGAGCTGTCTTTTAAAACTGGATCTAGGTGTTCGTAAAAATTTGGTATATGAAATTTTTCACTCATCTGCTTAGCCCTCTCCCTTTCCACATCTACGCATGCTAAAAGCTCTACACCGCTTATAGACTTCCAACGATCAATGTGAATCTGACCTATGTTTCCGCAACCGACAACAGCCGCTCCCAAACTATTCATCTCACTCCAGAAAAACCCTTAGAATATAAAGGTTTTACCTAATACCTTGATTTAAAGTACTAGATGGAAAATATTTGCAACACCCCCTAACTACATGCGTTAGTACTAAAATATGGTGAACACCATTTAGACATACTGTTGAAAAGACGTTAATTGACTAAGCTCCAGCAAGAATGTACTAATTCTAATCTGGAAGCCAATACAATAGATTGCCTATGTTGAGATTTGAGAGTTAAGCCTGCTATTATGGAGCAAAATATTCTTGTTTTTTAAAAAAATGGGGTTAAAACCTAGTGGTTAAAACCTAGCGAACCATGCTGGCAAAGCTGTTCCGAAGAAAGTTATCAAGGCGCCGAAGAGCACTAAGCCGCCGAAGCCTATGCAGGCTCCCGTTGCCATTGGCAGCCATCTTTCTTCAAAAACTCTTGCACCGCCGAACTTGAGAACCGCATACTTTATAACGAAGGCTACAAGCCAAGTTGGCCACCACCCGTTCGGGAGCATCAGCATTCCTATCGGGTTTATGAAGAACCAGGTGAATCTAGCTCTTAAGAAGTAGATCAGCGGTGTGACGACTATTCCGAGCAATGCATAGCCCCAAGTTTCTTCTACTGTGAGGGCTGGAGGAGTACCGTATGTCCAGTTGTATATTCCTGGGAGAGACCAGTCATTGTAGCTTATCGAGTTGATTCTAGAATATCCTCCGAAGCTCGTCATGAACCATGGCCATATGAAGTAGACCGCAACTAGCGTTGAAAGCAGCGAGATTATGGTGATGTAGAGAACTTCCTTTCCTGACGTGTTGGTCTCGTAAGCCATCTTGTAGGATTTGAATCCATGGTGCATCGCCATGGAGCTCATTCTTAACCCTGTGCCATAGCTGTAATACATCAGTATCGTGTTGAAAGCTGCTGGAGATGGTCTGGGGCCCCACTGGCCTAGGAAAGTGCCTGTGTCAAACACTAGGTATGAATAGGTGTCTACGCTTGGCATGAACTCCTCAACTTCACCCATCATCCTTGTCCATCCAAACATGTAGAAAATGAAGAATAGCGGTATGAATATGGCCATGATTATCGGCGAACCTGTGACGGTGAACAGGATGACTTGAAGCAGGTATGTGCCTATGGCTCCCCAGGCTAGGAGTCTATAGGAAACTCCATCGTCCTCAGCCTTTTCCCCCTTCAGACCCTTCTTGAAGATTTCCAAAATATGCTGCCTATACTTGACCACAACGGTAGCAGCCAGACCTAGTGATAGACCTATCCAGGAAAACTGCATCCATTTAAATGGGCCCAGGTTCCAAGGATATGCAAACTCGTTACCTGCTCCCGGTGTGAATGGGGCTAGGCCGGTTCTAACAGCTAAAGTTTGATAGATTACACCGAAGACAAACCAGTAAAGAACTGCTGTGGCCAGTGCATCTAAAGGTATGAACTGTGCTACGAACACGTCAGTGACATAAAGGTTGCCGGAAGTTAATGCTCCGGGCAATGGGCCAGATGTTATAGCCAAAAGGTCTACTGGCCAGTTTGTGAGGGCATTGCCTCCGAAGGCCAGTGGCCAGAAGTTTATCACCTGCCCCGGAATCGAGAGCAATGCTCCAATTATGAAGCCTATCCAGAAGAGCTTCGTCAACCTAAGTCTAAAGTTGAAGAGAATGGGAGTTCCCTCTTCTTCCTCCGTGTAGTATTTAACAAGATACGTGTGAGGCGCTATGCCTGGGAAAGGCAGTCTCTCAGTTTCGACTAATGGCTTTCTAAGGAAATAACCCCATATTGCCATTCCAATGAATTGCCCTATTCCCCAGACTATCCAGAAGAGAATTGGAACCAGCCAAGGACCTAGGTTGAAGGTGCCGCCATACCAGAAGGCACGCATCACCACGGGATCCTTAGGGACAATGAAGGCAGGGACTTTCTCATAGAAGACACTTTGGTATGCTTCGTTATTTAATCCAGAGGTTGAGAAACCTATGTTCCAATGTGGAAGCGGAGTGGTGGTCCAATAGCCGAATCCGTATGCAGCATACATTCCACCTGCTGTTATGAAGCATACCACGAAGAATAATGTGACCTCCTGTGGGGAAAGCTTAAAACTTTTAGACATTTTGGTTAGTAAGTAGAATATTACTATATGCCAGAAGAATGGCAACGGGAATATTAATGGATAGTTCCACCATGCTCCGAAGCCCTGTATTATTAGGTTTAGAAAGTATCCTACTGGAGGAATCAGTATTGCGGAAATTATGATCCATGTTTTCAGGCCAGAAGGCTTAACCCTTTCCTTTGGAGCTGTTTCCCCCAACTTCTATCACCTTTTCACGCAAAAAAGTAATTTCCATCCGTAAATATAAAGCTTACTCCCATTATTTTCCCATAATAGGCGATGGAGCAAAAAGATTGAAGATGAAAAAGCGTCGGCACTTAGTTTTAAGCCATTTTGCATGCCTCGTCACACGCAAGCCATTAAAGCGATAGTCATTAATCGCCCGCGATTCTCCTGTAAATGTAAAAGATGATGATTCCAGTCAACCCTATGATTATCAGCAGCAACGGGGGAGACAGGAAATCTCCCAGTGTTTGCACGATCAACCAAACAATCCCGATGAATAATATTGCGAGAAAAACCACGAGCACGATGCCAGCCTTATCACCGCTCAAGCCGGACACTCAACCTGTTTTTATAAATTATTGCTTTATTAACCTTATGAAGTGAATCCGACTGAAACAATAAGGATGGAAGCATACTTGATGAGCATCAGTTGAAAGACCGAAAAGCCATTTCCATAGGGCTTGATGGAGGAAAGCTTGTAACACGCGTCCTTTTTCTAGCCGGGCAAATTAATTAAGGTAGTAGGCATCGTGCTGAGAAAGGCTTATGAATCGCACGCCCACTAAATCATATTTAATCCGTCGCTATCGTAGAATTAGAAATTCGACACTTATTAAAGCTTAAATAATACGGTCGTCGATAAATGCCGATGAAAGTTGGAGATATTCGATAGTTTCTCTAAGTCTGTCGACTATGTTTCGAAGCTGTTGTCAAGAGGATCGGAGCTCATAGTAATGATAATAGTCAACATAATTCCGATAGTCAACTTCATCTTCCTAGGCTACTGCGCCAAGATTTTTAAAGAGGGCCCCGCTAAGGACGAGCCGCCGAAGTTCGAGAATTTCGGAGAACTCTTTTGGGACGGGTTAAAGATATTCATCGTAGGGCTATTGTGGGCATTACTACCGATACTAATACTCGTGGTGGCGTTCATCTTGGTCGCACCCTGGTACTGGATTGGCGGCGGACTCGGTTTCGCTCGACTCGGAGTCACGCTGATCATCGCCATATTCATAGCGCTCTTAGCCGGCATAGCCGTGGGGATATTTGGAGTAATAGGTCTCCTTCTCACAGCGAAGACCGGGGAAATAGCTAAAGGTTTTTCCTTCCAGCAGATAATGGCAGTGATAAACAGCGTCGGCTTCGCCAACCATGTTATCTGGGTGATTGTGGCAGCCATCATAGCGTTCATAGTGGGCTTGTTTGGAACGATTCCGCTGATCGGCTGGCTCATCGCCATAGTCGTATCGCCCCTGCTTGCAACCTTCCTAGTCAGAGCAGCAACACTCTTCTACTCGGACGCTGTTGAAAAAACCCTACTCCCCCCACCACCGCCTCCGCCGCTATCCGTTTAACACCCTATTCAGGTTCCCCGCAAGCCTGATCGGAAACTTTTTCTCCGGCTCTTGCAACAATTAACATGCTTCTGCAACTATAACTGGCAGTCGATTATGTGGCAAAAACATAGTGCTTCAGAAAATTCTTAAATCTCTTCCTCACAGTTGAACCCGGCGGCAATTCTGCATAAATGTTTTTTAAATCAGAAGGCTTTTTTACTCATCATGGAAGACTGGGTTAGAAGAATTTTCATAGAAAGAGCTGGCCTTTTTCTCAAAATTATGAACGAGAGGTGGCTTAAAACAGAGGCTCTTGTCGACGGGATGATAAGGCTTCTTAAGGATTTCAGCGTTGAGGGTGGAAAGGTTTTAGACCTTTGCTGTGGAAACGGGAGGGTTGCAATATCCTTCGCTAAAAAGGGGTTCACAGCCGTAGGTATAGACTTATCCCCAACATTTATCGAGGACGCTAAAGCGAGGGCGAGGGAGCTAGGCGTCTCCAAGAAGGTTGACTTCATATGCGGCGATGTTCGAAGACTCCTTAGCCTAGTGCCAAAGGACTCTTGTTTCAACGTGGTGACCAGCGTCTGGACTTCAATAGGCTATTACACTAAGAGCGAAGACCTCGAGGTTTTCAAGCAGGCTAGACAGCTAACTAGAGAAGGAGGAATACTTTTCATAGCTGAAACAGCCCACAGGGATTCTCTAAGCCTGAGAGTCTGCCCCTCGTCATTCACGATTCACGAGGATATTGTTCTGGTTGAGGAGACAAGGTGGGATGCGAACACCTCTAGGCTTAGAACAACATGGTCTTTCTACGCGAAGAATGGTGACAACCTGAAGTTCATCGACAGAATTACGTTCGAAATATACATTTATAGCTTAAGCGAGCTCGCATCAATGTTGAAAGAAGCAGGCTGGGAAACAGTCGCAACATATGGAAACCTAGCCTCGAGGCAACCGTTCACACCCTGGACAGAGTTAAACCTTGTTGCGAAAACCATTAAAAAAGGGAAATGTAAAGAACTGAATTTCAACACTTAATTGCACACTAATATTATGTGCCCATTACCATCCCATAATTTGTTTATTTTCAATCGTAAGAAATAAAATTTATATATGGTGTCTGAAAGCGGTTCGCCGGGGGTGGAGGCTAATGGTGTCTAGTCGAATAGTGGAACGGAGCTTAGAGGAGCTTGCGTATCCTCAGCATGGTGAAGTCTATAATCCTCTCGACCTGGGTAGGGTGGCGTTTCTCGGCGCGGGTCAGAAGTGGTATGGTGCTGTTTTGGAGACTAGTGTTGAGAATGGTGTTGTCAGTAGGCTTGCTAAGATTGCTGAGAACGCTGGTGTCATGATAAGGTTCATTCAGTTCTCCAACGTTGAGCCTCACGACGGCCTTATGAGGGCGATAGTCTTCCTAGACTTCTCGAACACGAGCGTTACGCCGGAGGAGCTTTTAAGGCTCGCCAGAAAGCAGCCTTTCGTTAAGAGCGCCAACCTCATAACTCCCACGCTGAACGGAATACTCTCAGACACATATTTCTTCCCACTGGTCGTTGGGAAAAAGAGGGCAGTAATATTCAGGAGGAGAGTCTATGAGTCCCTGTTTAAGGGGATTAGGGAGAAGTTCGGTACAGCTGGGGAGGCGATGCTATACTACCAGGGCTTCGCCATCGGAAACAGGACATATCAAGCCTACAGGGAGGAAACAGGCCTAGAGAAGCCTGAAGAACTAGCAGGGTTTATGAAGATCTACCTTAGGACTATGGGCTGGGGGATAATGGACATCGTGAGCCTTAATGTTGAGAAAGGAGAAGCACAGATACGCATTCACCAAAGCTTCGAGTGTGAAACAGGCAAGGATAGCGAAACACCATACGGTCACTTCACCAGAGGAATCCTAGCAGGATACTTCGCAAGCATATTCGAGAAAGAAGCGAAAGTCATAGAAACCAGATGCATAGCAAAAGGAGACCCATACTGCGAATACATGATAAACACGCATGGCTGAAAAACTCTTTGCAAAATATTCAGAAAATCGGTGTTACAGGGTTGCATGAAAAACTTATTAAACAGCATCTTCCTCCAATACTTCGGGGAGGGGGGCCAAGAGAATTCTCTTAGCGCATGCATTATTGAAGAATCTGGTTCTCCACAAGACTCTTTTAACCACTGTATTTATGCATTCTTCCCTCTAAAAACAATGAGAGGATGGTTGAAAAAGCTCCAAGGATTTTGGGATGAATGAAGTAGGATTCGTCTAATCGAACTCCACGTAGAACCAGAATCTCATCTTAGGATACTTATGGTGAAAACCTGTGGTCTTAGTTAGGAACGTCCCAACGTCTTTCATGAACGCATTAATGATGCCTAGATTATCATTAATTTTCTTGTCAATCTCCTCGGTAGGCATGTCCCTCTTAGCTATTCGTTTAACGGCTTGCCACATTATCCTCCTATCCTCCTGGTTTTCTCGGCAGAGGAAAATTTCACCGCTTGCAAGAACCTTTATCTCGTCCTGCACCTCCTTCAAATCAAGTATTTCGCATGGCCAGAATACTCTTGGTACGATGTAGTCGCCATGACCCCAGGGATACTCGCTTCTTATCCAGGCCTTCACTTTCCGCCTCAGTTGCTCATACACCTCCCTTATCCCCTCTCGCTTCGAGAACTTGAGGTCGTATGCGGTAGCTAGGATGGTCGCCATATGTCTAAGCCCCTTCTGCCACAGGACATAGAATGCGTCTATACCAAGCCGCTCATCCGGAATGAGTACAGGATGGTAAGAAATATCCCGCAGCTCCTTCTCCGCCTCAGATCTTTCCTCTTCCTTCTTCCATTTATAACAGACAAATAGATGATATTCGCCCATCTCCTTTAACCACCAACCATCCCCTTAACCTCATCTAAGCTCTTAAGCTCCCCTTTAATATAGATTTCCAGCGGCACGTAGAGTTGCTCATGCAACCCTATGGCATGCTTCACATAGTATTTTGCTCCTTCTCCAGTAATATCGTTTCCGATAAAAAGCCTTATCGTAATCTTCTTGTCACCCAATATTTGCATCTTTGCATAAGTAAAGTAGTCTGTTATTTGACCCGGATCCGTTTCAGTTTCATATCCATGTTTACACTCCACAAGAGTTATAGTTCCATCCCGACCCTCCGTCGTTATGTCAATAATTCTATACCTTGTTTCGGATAATTCAAGTTTCTTCTCTATCGCAACTATACTCTCACCTATGCTCTTGAAGAGGGTTATCGCATTGATCTCAAGCAGGGTGTGCTCTGGGTTCTTGTTAAGCTGGTCAAGTATTCCTCTCTTAATGCTTCCATCCATACTTATGAACACGGGTTTTGTCTTCTCATCCTCCACGTATTCTCCCACGAGGAGATTCTTCAGCGTATCCGGCTTATCGGATCGGCCGTAGTAGTTCTCTAGCTCATGGACTAGTTTGAGCAGTTTCAGGTCTCTGAAGGTGTCCTCTTTATCCCTGTAGATCGCTAGCTCAGCGTGTAACTTCCCATCCTCACCTATATTCAGGCGTAAGCCTAAAACATGATCGTCGGGTAGAGTCATCTTCAAGTATTTCCTAGGGCCCATAGTGTCGACGTAAGGCTCTTCAACAGGTATTCTTACCTCCTCGTATCCAACCTTGGCTGCAAGCTCGTAGCCATCACCAGTGGTGGATGTTAGCCTAACCGTTTTACCTACAAGGTCAACCCCGTCAATACCATCAATCCTGACCACGTAAAGCCCTATTATCCCGTCCTCCTTCACCGGATGATGCTTGAAGCTGAACTCCAGCTCCTGGCTCCAAACGCTGTGAATAGTATTGTCCTCGCCAACGTAGACAAGTGCTAATGCAGCCTTCTTGCTTCTAAGCATGTTTCTAAGATTCTCCAACCCGTTTCTGCCAAGCACTTTCTCAAAGTCCTCGCCGAGGGTGATTTTCGTCTGGCCTGCTGCAACCCCCCTAAGCCTATCCCTGTCGCGGAGGAAGAACGTGCCAGTGTCGGGAATGCTTCTCTCCATAACCAGGTGCATGGGGCTCGCCTTCTCCCCGTAAGTTATCTCGAGAAGCTTCGCCAGCACCTTTCCAGCCCCATCGTCGAAAACCTTGAAGCCTATGCCTACAACCCTCTGCTTGAAAACCGTCTCGCCCTTAGCTGCCTGCCCCAAGTAGAGCTCCCCGCTTATTGAAAGCCTAAACTGCTGCGTGTCCCTATCGACATCATCATACTTGAACTCCAAGTAGACTGAGCCCGAGGCAGCCTTAACATTCGCATCCAGCTCAGCCACAGGCTCACCGCTGCTTGTGACCAGCAACATCCTGTCTCCACCTCCCAGCCTGACGAACTTTGGCGGCGCCTCAACATCCTGTAAGAAGTCCTTCACACCATACGGTGTGAAGACAGCCAGATAATCCCTATTCGTATCGAACTCCGCCTCTCTGAACCTAAGAGTTCTCTTCTCCTCAATAACGCCTCGCTCATTCTCCTCAACCGTCCCCCTGACGCCCTCAGCTGCATCCTCCCCTGTCTCCGGGTCTATCACCGTGACCCGGTAGACCCCTGGCTCAACCCCCTTCTCCTCAATGATCAGGCTGTCACGGGAGTCTGGCTCCAGGAAAACCGTCTTCAGTCTCCTCGTGAACACGTTGAGCCAAGTGTCAAGTCTCTCAGGATGCTTAACGACATTCTCGAGGAAAACCTTGGCGACCCGTTTCCCGTAATGATCCCCGGCTGAGAAATACGCGTCGAAGAGCTTAAGCCCGTTCTCGAAGCCTCCCCCAACCTTGGTTAACGCCTTCCCAATACTGTTGAGCTCCTCGTCGCCAAGCCCCATGGATTTCTGCAACGCGTAGAGGGCTTCACCTAACCCCTTCTTTTCCAGGCTTCCAAGCCAGTCCATCAACAGTTTCCCAGGCTCGCCACCCTTCTTCCATGCCTCCAGCTTGCTTACCCTCTTCCATGCTTCGACAATAGTCTTCGCGGTGTCCTCTCTGCCAACGTATTCCTCCCCCATCCTGCCAAGTATGCTCAGAATCCTCGTTGCAATGCTTTCAGGAACACCTTTATCCGATGTGACTCTGTCGACGATGTTTGAGGCTCTTTTCGCAATTTCCTCTGGCTCCCCACCGTCGGGGAGTGTTTTCAAAGCCTTTTCAACGTTTTCCCCGAAGTCTTTGCTAACTTGGCCTGCGAAGATTAGCCTCAAAACATCCGGTAGGGTGAGTTTGCCCTTCAACCATGCTCCGAATTTCATCCCTGTTTCAGCAAGGTCCCATATTGCTGGGGTTACCCAAGCGTAGAGGCCCTGTGCAAACCTTTTCAAAACTGAGGATGCTGAGATTCGCCCAGATTGCCCAGCCATCGTTAGCATATCCCTTGCCGTTGAGAACTCGTGGTAGATGGTTGCGAACGTCGCCGCGTAGGTTACTGCCTCAATCATAGCGCCCACGATTTTACCTGTTGCGTAGCCCTGCTCGTACTCGCCCGCGTTTTTCCATCCTAGTGCTGTCTTGACTTCTTCGAGCTTAACGTCCATTACGAGCCTTAAGCCTAGGTCGCTAGCTACCTCTCCCGCCTTGCTGAGGAATGTTTGAGAAAGGTTGTCGCAAATGGCTGCGAAGCCGTGTTTGCCTTGTAACCTGTAGCCGGTGGCCATTCCACTGTATATTAGCCCCATGGCTGTGAGGTTTCTTAACGCGGTGGTCGCGTTGAATATCTCTCCCCTCTGGTTGTAGACTTGGTATGCTTTAAGAAACGTGAGGGCAACCGCTATCACGGGCATGAGCTCCCTCGGAACCATCGCGACCGTGCCAAGCATCATCATGTTCACCATTATCCTATCGCTCCTATTGATGAGGCCTAGGATGAAGCCCCGCCACCATTGCAGTGAAAGAGGAAATGGTGGGCTTAGAACCCTAGGTAGGAAGAGCTCAGCTACAAGCCTATCACCCTTACGAAGCCTTATCCAGAAGGTTGTGTTCGAGAAGAGGAGTATGCTTAACTCTTTGCAGCATGCTTTCTCAGCTTTCAGTATTGTGCTCTCAGATTTTCCAGGTGGAAGGGTGACTGGCTCAACGGTAAACGTGTAATCTATGTCTTGCGTCGCATAGTTTCTCAGCCAGATGCCCCTTATTAATGAGCTTTCCAGAGGAGTCTCTTGAAGCGGGTGGTAGAGCAGGATAATCCTGTTAGCATAGAGCTCTCTTTCAAGAGGAGTTAGCTCGAGTATCGCATCTGAGGAGGGCCACTCCTCTTTGTTGCCGTCCTCATACCAGTAGCATCCTTCTCGTATTCTTCCGAAGTCCTCCTGCTGAAGCCTCCTGTAGGCTGATGTGTCAACCCAGAGCGGTTTCCTAACCACCCTCTTTGAAGCAAGGGTAACCTTGTATCCCTCTGGGGCAACTATTTCCCCGCAGCCCGTGACGTTGAGAATACTCTTAGCCTCATTCTCCCTTACCAACTTCTCTTCGAAAGCTGGCATGACACTCTTCACCACGTATTTCACTGGGACTGTTGTCTGCAGCCCTTGGACAGGGATAAGGGGGCCTACGAGGACATCACCATAGATGTTTAACGTAACTTCTTTAGGGATGACTCTGAGTTCGAAGCCCTCGTCTGCGATAGGCAGGAACGAGGTGTAGACCTTGACGCCTTCAGCCTCAAGGATGAGGCCTTGGAAGCTTATGGTGAAGCTTCCCGGTATTTCGAAAGCTGAGTAGGGATGGTAGATTTTAACGTGGGTGTAGCCCTCGTAGCCTGGGACGAAGACCCTCCTCTTCTCAAAATGCTCTGGAACCCTTAAAGTGTACTCTTCGAAGTGCTCTGGCACGACGTAGGCTGGTGAAACAACCGTTGTAAAGCCCTCTGAAACATACTTGTTCCCGGAGGAGTCGAAGAATATTGCCCTAGCCCTTATGCTTGCAACCTCCGATCTCAGCTTAAGAGTAACCATCCTGATCCATGTTTCACAAGCAGGTATGCTTCCAACACTGAGGCTAAGAGGCTCAACGTCGCCAGTGAACTCTAAGACTGTGTTGAGGGCTTCGCCTGCACCCTTGTTCTCAAGCCTAACCGTAATGTTAACATGCTTGAAAAACGGCTCCCCGCCTTCAAGGCTAACCTCAACCCTGGGCGACTCAGGACCGACAACATTAACAGTGTAGGTGACCTCGTCCGGCGGAGGCCAGCCTGGGAAGAAAGCATTCCCGTCAAGCTTAAGCGTTAATATGTAGGTTCCCGGTGCGATGGCTTTCAGCTTGAAGCACCCCTGGGTTTGAGTATTGTTGAGCACGCGTCGAGCATCGTCTAAAGGCTCGAAGCCATCTGGGTAGTGGAGGGTTAGGGTAGCGTTGAGAGGTTGCTCCTCAGGGTCGATATAGAGTGGCGTGGCGACGTAGCTTACCTCCAGAATATCCCCGGTTTCAACACTGCTGGATGAGAGGCTTGCCTCGACGAGCCAGCCTGATAGCCAGACAGGATCGTAGGCTGGGAAAAGTACTCTAAAATTCTCCTCGTGCTCTGGAATTAGGACGTCGATATCCTCGTAGTGACCTGGGACAGCAACTAGGAAAGATGGCGTTGATCTTGAGAAGTCTATCATTGTCCCGGGTGGTATCGTGGTCAGGTTCGCATACTCCGGGAAATATTTGAGCAGGAAGGATGGGAAGGATGGTTGAGCAGATCCTCCAGCAATCCCGAACTCAGGGTATACTCCAAGACTCAAGCTGGATAGAACACTATGGGCCTCACCTGTTTCAAGATCCATGTAGGTTATGTTGTAGAGGCCCTCTATCCTCCTCCTAATCTTGTACCACCTTGTTTCCGTAACGTTGTAGACGAGGTGCTGCTTGCCCCCTATCGCCCTGGAGTAGACGTGGAAGCATGCTGGGAGAGTGCGGAACAGGGGGACGTCGATAGGGATGTGGATTAAGACTGCTCCGAAACCGTTTCTCTTAACGTAAGCCTTGTCATACCTTATCTGGAAGCTCTCGTTTCCAACCCTAGCTGCATCAGGAAGCCTAACACTCTCCATGAGGCTTGAGAAAGCCGTGCGAATATCGTTGTCATCCGCGCCATGGCTTACGAAGGATGCTGCATAACGCCAAAGATTCTTAACGTCGTCCATCGAAACACCCTCAGGCATTATGAACTCTCTGTCGCTAAGAGGCCCCTCCGGAGGGATTCCCAGCTCTATCTCCCTTATGAGCGTGTCGAGCTCAACGCTAGCAGGCTGCTCCCCGGCCCCGCCTAGGTTGACTAGGATTACAGGGTTCTCAGCGGCGAGAAGGATGAGAATAAGCAGTATACCTGTTACCCTCTTCATCATTTCCCTGATTCCCTTCCCTCCTGATGCTTCCTAAGCCTGCTGAGCCCGAGAGCCGCGAGGAGAGTGAAGACAAACAGGGAGGCGAGGATTATGCAGACGATTCTAAGCACGTTGTTCTCTCCCCTCAGGGCTTCAGCCTCACTCCTGACAGTTGCAAGTGTATTGTTGAGAGTATGCATTCGGCTGAGGCTGTTGAGCCATCTTTCCTCCAACACCCTATTTAACGCGTTAAGCTCAACCACGCTGGTGTTAAGCTCCACCACCTTAGAAGACAATTCTTCAACAAGGTGGGTTAGGGTCTCGTTGCTCTCCTCAAGCATTCCAACCCTATTCCTAAGCTCTGAATATGCTTTCCAGATTTCAACCTGAATGTTAAGCGTTGCGCCGAACGTCGAATCCATAGTCTTAACGTTGACAGTGAGATTCCCAGGCTCAGGCAACCTTGCAACATAAGCGTTGCCTTCGAGGATGATTGAGCAGGGGTCCCAGGTTAAACCGTGTCTCAGGATTCCCTCGACGCTGACGATGGACTGGCTTGAAGCAATGTTTAGCCTAACCTCTATGGCCTGCTCCCCAACCCTGATGGATGAGACACCTATGCTGGCGATGCTAACTGCTTGGGCACCCTCAACCCTAATCATGAAGTTCCTCGGCCTACCGCTCTTCTCATCCCATACTTTGACTATCCTGCCCTCCTCCCTGTTTACAAGCAGGCTTCTCCCGCTTATCGGAGGGTCTTCGTCAACACCTATCCAGAGCTGAGTGGCGTCGAGGGAGAAGCACGGGTATATGCAGACATAGAACTCGCCGTTAACAGTGATGTTTGGAAGAGGTATCCTGGCCCAGCCGAAGGTGCCGTTCTTTAAAAACTGGAAGGTCGCGTACTGTTTAGTGTAGACTAGGCTGAAATATTGGTCTCTGACCTCAAGGGTGAAAAGCATGTTCCCACCCCTCTCCAACGCTAAGCCGTAGAAAACCACGCCGGTTATCCTCCAAGGCAGTGCTGGCGGGGTAAACCTGACTGCTGCGCCGCTAGGGTAGAAGTCGCTCCAAGCATAGTCGAAGCTCCCATCATCGTAAGCAAGCTCGAAGGGGGAAGCGTAAACCTTTAGAGGATTTAGGAGGAGAGTTGAGGATAAGGCTAGGGCTAGAATAAGCCAGACATGCTTACTCATAGCTGGGTTAATAAGGGTTAAGGTTTTAAATAAGTTTTTCGAATACACGCATATTTTCATCCTAACAAGTATGAATTAAGACGTTTTTAAGCACCAATATTACAGAATTCTTCTCAAAGGAACTTTTATGGTGGATTTCTTGGCTTGATGATATTTTAAGTACTTCGGTTCATATAGCGTGTATTATTTTTAGAATATTTGGTTAGAAAGCTAAATTTCATCTGAAAAGCATGTTTACTATTAATGTTCTGAGAGGAAAGGTACTTACGTTATAACAGAGAAATAATTATCCAAGTGGATGTATTATTTTGGGACGAAGAGGGATTAGGAATAGTCGACTCGATACCTCTGTTATGTGGATGTCTTGAAAAATTGTCTTAAAATATTTTGGAAATCAAGTAAAATTTAAGCGCCGGTACTACACGTGCGACTAATTGCTTAATATTTATAAACAAGAATCGCGGATACCAATATGAAAATGCCCCTGCCTAATAAGCGCGCTTATTTGCTATATCTATCTAAATTATTAAAAAGAATAAGAAAAGAAATTTTTAAATAGAATTATGCTTCCTTAACTCCTTCCAATGCCTCACGCAAACCCTTGTAACGGTTGCGAACAGTAACCTCAGTCACATTCGAAGCCTCAGCAATCTGCTTCTGAGTAAAAAGCTGTAAGCCTAATCTCTGAGTTGCAAGGTACATGGCTGCGGCGACCATGCCTAATGGGTCCTTCCCGGCCGTGATCTTTTTATCCTTCGCTTCTTTTAAAATTTTCAATGTTTCTCTTTCTACTTCTGGTCCGACTTTGAGTTTGCTTGCTACTTTTTCAACGTATATTGCTGGGTCGCTCAGGGGCATTTTGCTTTCAAGTGATCTGATTAGTAGCCTGTAGCTTCTCGCAACCTCTTTTCTTTTAAGCCCTGACGCGTTTGCAACCTCTTTAAGTGTTCTCGGTATTCCGCTGTCTCTGCACGCAGCATATAGTGCTGCCGCCGCAAGGCTGTTTATCGGTCTTCCTCTCACTAGTCCTCTTTCAAGCGCGTCCCTGTATATCTGTACTGCTCTCACGTATGTTGCTTTCGGCGCTTTAAGCTGGTCCGCTATTTGGGAGATTACTTTGCTCGCAACCTGGAGGTTTCTCTCCGCCGAGTTGTACGCTCTGTTTCTCTGCTGCCATAGTCTAAGCTTCTGGGCCTCAGCCATCGCTTTCTCGGATAGGACTTTTCCGGTTGCGTCTTTGATTCCTGTTTCAAGCGTTGTTGACAACCCGTAGTCGTATATTGCTGTCGAAAGCGGGCTTCCAACCCTGTCTCTTTTCTCAGACTCCTCGTCTCCGAATTCTCTCCACTCCTTAGTCTCGTCGAGCAGTTTCTGCACGAGCACGAAGCCGCATTCTGAGCAGTAGATTTCCCCAGACCTTTTATCCTCTACTATTTTCTTCGAGCCACACTGGGGGCATGCCCATCTCTGCAGCTCGTCTGTTGGGAGGCTCATCTCTCAAACCTCCTGCAGAAAAGCTTAAAAGCCGGTGTCATTTTCACTCAACCCTCTCCTACTAGTATTTAAACTTTTCGCTTACGGTTGATTTTACAACCCTTCTTTTACCCCGTCTCCGGTGCATAAAAACCTGGTTCCCCGTTGTTTCCCATGATTTAAACCGTTTGTAAACCGTTTGCGTATCATCGGAATGGGCAGGGAGTTTTCATATTTCATCCGCCGGGCGTGCGATTCTGGAAAGATTGTGAGAGATTACATCGATACGGAGGAGCTGGTTACCCCATCAATCATTCTGGCTTAAATTGCAAGGAAATATCTGCGTGAAGGCATGGGGGAAGACTTTGTTAAAAAGGCTTCGTGGCAAGCAGCATCGTGAAGGAGATTGATACCGATCTGAGCATAATAGCGGCGAAGGCTTACCTAGAGCTTGAAGGCTAAGGCAAAGAGACTTAAAAAACCAGCCTAACCGACGGAACCGTGTTAGCTGCAGGAAGAACACTTAAAGCTAAAATAGTCACTGGAGACGAGCGTTTCAAAGGATTAGATGAAGTAGTATATATAGGTTGACAACGCATACTTCAATTTTAGGTTCAACATTATAATATTTGGCAATATGAAGTTTGTAACTATTATCTAATCGCTTGCGAAGAGCACTCTCGCAATAACGGGTTCCTCCACTTTGTAAATTAGATAGTAGTATTGTTGGAATTGGATTAAGGCCTAAATTTCATAGGAATGATAGCATGAATATGGTTGTTGAAAGAAGAAAATTTATGTAATGAAGCTGGCGACATAGAATAGAGGGGGCTTGAATCGCGGGATTCTCCCTATAGAGGAGCCTAAGCTTAAGCCTCTTGCCAACCTTCAAGCTAGAGATATTGTCTTACTAATAACGGTAATAATGGGGGTTAAGCCTATTGCAACGTTGGTTGTTCCTTTAGAAGTCAAAGGATGGTTGCAGCGGTTCTGCGAGCGTCACGGTCTCATCTGTTTTGAGGATGGGGCCTTCGGACTCGTATCAAACGAGGATGGGTGTTTCCAAGGATGAGGCTGCTGTGAAATTAAGAAGGAGCCTAGTAGACATCCGCTCCCGTTTTGACGAGATTAGGGAAAACCCCATCGTTTCAAGTAGGAAAGAGATTAGCAAAGACTTTCTCAAGGCGTTGACCATACTTGAGGGAGTAATGCTTGATTACCCAGAATGCTGCATCAACTCCTATGCCGAGAAAGGCCCTTTTATCAGGCTAAGAGTGTACGAGGAGTTTTTGGAAACTGGAAGAGATCAGTCCATTCCCATTGAGTTCTGGGCTGTCGCTCATGCACCCTGCAGTTCAACTTGTAAAAGAACCCTGGAGCTCGGAAGGAAGTATCTCGATGCTGTGGCTGAATTTTCAGAAAATCTTAAGTATCATGTGGAGTCAAGGCTTCTCCTTCCAAGATTCTATCAAACAGGTGGAGCAAGATTCGTCGACCTTCAGCCAATAGATTACGATCAACATAAAGAAGAGCTCTCAGTATCTAGAACACAGTTTGAGGATGAAGCTCGGTTACGCCTTCCCGAACCCATTGAGATAGTTCTCTGCAACATTCCAAGACCCTACGTGCTTGTTGAAGCACCGGAGGAACCGCCCTACAAGATGGCTTTCCCAAACCCAGATATGATTGGCACTATGTGGCTAGCCTACACCCCTGGATTCGGCACCTACATGGTTAACGCTAAAACCGGAAAACTAGCCCTCTACATAACAAGCGACAAATGGATTCCGAAGGTCGGCGAAGAATGGAGAAGCAAATCAAACTTCAGAATCTACCAATCCGTAAAAACACAAAAATGAAACCTCCTTTCCCTATAGTATGCAATACTACAACTAGAAAATAAAAATGGTGATGCTTATATAATCGTCGTGGTTTTAATAGATGGGAATACCGGAATGCCCTATATAGAGATCATTAAGGAGGTTTCGAAGGATTGAGCGAGGAGGAATTCTTGGAAAGGCTGAAAGAATATCTGACCAACCGTTACAATAAAAAGGAGATCATAGAGAAACGGATAGCCCCGCCCCACTATGCGATTGAAAAAGGTCTTTCCTACAAATCTGTTGAAGGAACTGAGTTGAAGTGGCGTGTAGGGACATCAGGAAAATATCCTGAAGTAGAAGAGGATTCCGAGGGCAAGGTTTTCGTCTTATTCCCTCCTGCCGGCGATTTCTACGATGTCTTTCCACTGGAATCGGAGTTGAAAAAATTCTTTAGAAGATGGCGTCGCCGTCACCATCGTTATGAGAAATTCGACATGGAGTTAGAATTCCACAGGATGATGGTCGATAGGATGAGGTGGAAGGAGATCGAGGAGGATAAGGATTTCAAATGGATGATTGATTCCTTCAGAGAGAAGGAGGAGATTGCGAAGAAAGTATCGGAGAAGACAGGGTTTAAAGTGGTTTACTACATTCCCCCTCCCGGTGGAGGAAACAGGTTCTACTTCTACACCAGCTTCGACTCTAAGGGCATGGGCGACGAGGAGAAGATGAAGACGATTGAGAGGGCGATAGATGCTGTGGAGGAGGCATACGGTTTATGGCGAACACGGTGAATTTTACTCAAGTTTTTTGGAGATAACTGGTGTTGCTAGATGCACTAAAAGAAGTCAAGGGTTCACAAGCAATGAGCCATTAGTATTATAATTAATTAATAAATATGATGTACATTGCTTTACCGTTCATTACTACTCATAGTTGGTTTAGGTTTTAACACGCACTTTTCCATTTTCCTAATCCTACCTAAAAATGTTGGGATCCAGTTCATCAAAATATTTGTTTATT
>JAFNIX010000012.1 GCA_017601225.1 Candidatus Brockarchaeota archaeon
GAGGAGCCGGAGCAGCCCATTGGAGCAGAGTGGATCCAGCAAATAACATATCCTGAAGAGGAAGGCAAAACTGGATGGGCGAGGTTCTACGGAAGATACTATGTCGTAGTCTACTACAAGCCTGCCGGGTGCAGCGAGGTTCAGGGACCGGTGGTTTCAGAAGTAGTGTTCGACAGCTACACTGCTGAGGGACAGTTCCAGTACATATACCTAGGCATACATCCTGAGGCTCTTGCACCCACCGCGGAGTACGCTGCCGGCCAAGCGAAGAACTATAAGGCGAGCGTTAGAGACCTGAGGATAAGCTTCGCCGACGCTGCTGGAAGACCGTTGACCGGTGTGAGCGTTAAGGCTAAACACCCGGTTTACGGCTGGGAGAGCGAGCTCGCTAAAGCGATAAGCGTTGAGACCAATACTGCGACGCTGGAGAAGGTTCCGATGAAAGAGGGTACAAGCTACAAGATAGACGTTGAGTGGACAAGCAAGTACGGGACGAAGGCAACTGGAACAGCCTCCGTAACGGCTGCTGAAACCTCAATATCACTACCAATATACGACGTTACCCTGAGGCTCCTGACACCGAGGGGAGCACCGCTAGTAGGTGTTCCTGTGAAGGTTGCCGGCGTAGACGTTGGAGCAACGTCTGCAACCGGAGAGGTGATGGTGCCTCAGATACCTCCTGGAACATACAGTGTTGCAGCCTCATGGCTGGAAACTGCGCTAAGCCTGCCCTCGCTCGTAGTGTCCGCGCCAGGACCCGTGACCCTGACCCCGACAAACCTGCACGTGTTAACCGTCAGGGTGATCGGTGCCCAGGGCCAGGCTTTGGAGGGCGCTACGGTTAGGGTGACGAAGGGCGCCATAGAGGTTACGAGGCTGACCGACAAGGACGGCAAGGCTCAGATAGAGCTTCCAGACGCGAGCTACAACATAGAGGTAACATACGGCCAGTTCAGCAAGACAGACTCAGTCACCATGACTGCCGACACGCTTAAAACATTCAACCTAGACGTGTTCATAGAGTTCCTAGGCGTAGGAATGAGCATGGCCCAGTTCCTACTGTTCATAGTGATGATCATCATCATCGTAATAGTGCTAGCAATCGTGATACACGAGTACCACATCTACAGGCGCAAGAGGCTTCCACAGCTCTTCGGAGCACCCACAGGGCCGAAGTAAAAAACACTATAACCCTATTTTTCCCCTTTTTTCTTTCTTTTTCTCTTAAAGCAGTCTGCCAAATTTTTTCTTTTTATCGCTGATTAATAGTCTAGAAACCTTTTTTAACAAGACAGCGTTGAAACAACCGTCTTGAGTCAGGGAAGAACATGCCCAAGGTGCGGTGCAGCAGTCAGCGAGGACGACGATTTCTGCAGCCTCTGCGGCCTCCGTCTTCCAAAACCGGGTTCGGAGGAGGTTTTCGAAGAGACTGTTGAAAAAAGGCCTGAATCACCAGGCGAGTATACTCCTGAGAAGCCTCCTGTTAAAAAACCGGTGAAACCAGTTGAGAAGCCTGTTCAACGTAAGCCGGCCGCTGTTAAGCCAGCCCCGCCCAAGACTTTGGTTTTAAAGAAGTGTCCTAACTGCAACACTCCTGTCAGGGATGATTTGAAGTTCTGCCCAAACTGCGGGTTCAACCTTGAGGTTGCGAGGATGAGGCTGAGAATGAGGCAGCAGGGCGTTAAGCAAACATATTCGAGAAAAGAGTTCTTCAGCTTCGAGGGCTACCAGCTTGAAGGAGTCCCAATGACCGCGCTAATGCTCATAATATGGGCTGTATGGAACTTCGGCGTCGCAGTGGTTTCTTCAATGGGCTTCATCCAGCCGCAGCTCCCGCCGCCTCTCTCAATAGTTCCGCCAGCAATCTTCACTACGCTCATAGGGGTGCTTTCAATACTCTCAGCCGTAGGCCTCCTGATGGTTATACGCCCGCTCTTCTACATTGTACTCGCGCTCGTGCTACTCGAGATACCTGTGTCGATAATGCAGATCATCTACGCTGCCTCCCCTCCTTCAATATCCCCGTCGCCCATAGGTACACCGGTTTTCGAAAACTTCGCCGCCGGCCTGGTTGGCCTAGTAATAGTGATAGGCTTAACCATTCAGCTTCTAAGGGTTCACAAGTATTTCACAGGGGTGACTGTCTAGGTGAACAGGAAGGCGGCTGCAATAATCCTCCTGATACTATTCCTGATGAGCATGGTTGCGGGCATTCTTCTAAATATCTTCTAAGTTCGCAGAGTAATCCAGTTACGGCCGTAAGATAAAATAACGCGTTTTTAGATTATATGCCGTTTTTTGGGGCTCACGCTCATTATAAGGCTTTCCTTGAAAACGTTTATAAGGGTTCCCGTTAATCCTTATATGCAGATGGTTAAGACAACAATCGAAGTTGAAGACGACCTGTGGAGACGTTTCAGCCTAATCGTACTGCGAGAAAGGGGTGATCGGAAAAAGAACGAGGTTATTGTAGAGATATTGAAGGATTACGTTGAGCAGAGAGGCCTACTTGTTGACGAGCAGCAATTCGAATGGATCATCCGGATCGAAGAGGAGCGGGAAGCTTTTCTCAAAATTCTAGATAAGCTCATACGCGACCCGTTTTATAACGGTAAGTACGTTGCCGTTTTCCAGGGTTCAGTCGTAGGATGCGACGAGGATAAAAGTAGGCTTATGGAAACCGTCTATAAGAAACACGGTTATGTTCCAATTTATATCGACAAAGTGGCTCCTGGTGAAAGGCATATAGAGATACCGTCGCCAGAGTTGACAGAGCCATGAATTACAGTTCCGAGTATTCTCCTCCCGCCCCTTCTTTAAAGGTCAGGTTTAATAGGCCGTTTTCAGAACGTTCACTTGAGCTCCAAGCTAAGTTGGATACGGGTGCAGACATGACTGTGCTCCCGCAACACGCTGTGAGTGAGCTCAGGCTTATTCCAGCAAGCCGCGTATGCGTTTCCTCATTCGAAGGGCGGAAGTTTTGGAGATACACGTATTTTGTAAACATTTCCTTCAACGGCTTCGAGTATAAGATGGTTGAAGTGGTCAATGCCCAACGCAACGACGCGCTTCTAGGCCGAGACATCCTTAACAGGCTGAAAACAATCTTGGACGGTAAAGCCTTAAGCTTCAGCCTCCTAGACCCGTGAAGATGATTATGCAAGCAAAAAGTCGAATACCTTTAGGAGGACTATGTCCCGAAAGACATGCAACAACCCCTATTTATGGGCGAAGGAGAACGAGGGTCGCCTTGTCAAATTAAACCCTGTTTTCAACATGCTTAGCTTCTCATAGGCACGAAGACTATTCTCCTGCTCAGCTCCCTAGGGACATAAAGCGGCCTATTTGGCAACCCTTCAACCCTCTTCCTGAAGTATGCTGCAAACTCCTCCAGGCTCATCTCCTCAATGCGATCCTTCTCCAGAGTAGACTCCTCCCTCACCACGATCCTCAGGGTTCCGCTCTGCTCCTCCCTATCCCCGTAGACTATTATGAAAGGTATCCAATGGGTCTTAGCCTCAGCAACCCTTTTCGAAACCGTCAGGCTCCTGTCGTCAACGCCAACCCTAGCACCCTCCTTCTCAAGCCTCTCCGCAACCCTGATGCTCTGCTCAAGGTGTTTCTCAACATCAACAGGTATTATCCTAACCTGCTCCGGCGAGAGCCATACTGGAAGCATCGGGGGCCTCCCCTCCGAGACCCTGCCGGCAGCGTTCTCAAGCATCGCAGCCACAGCTCTCTCAACGCTTCCGAAAGACGAGGCGTGGATGATTACTCCAACAGGCTTCTTAACACCGTCAGCATCATAGTAGCAAATGTTAAACCTCTCCCCGTTCTTCACGTCCCACTGAACCGTCGATATTTGAAGATTCTCCCCGTTGGGGAATATCGCTTGAAACTCGTTTTTAAAAGCATAGTAGTGAGTCATCTCCCTCATAAGCTTGAAGAACGCTGGAACCCTTAGCGACGCGACGATCCTTTTGAAAAGCCACCTGTACTTCTCATAGTATTCCTCAACAACCTCGAAGCCAAGAACCCAGCTCCCCCCCGCTATAACATTATCCATAAGCCCGCCGAAGAGAACGCTCAGCTTCAAATACTCGTTAGCAGCCTGCTCCTCATCCCTGCAGAACGCATGCATGTCCGTCATCCAGAAGTTCCTAACCCTCATGAGCCCAGTGAGCTCACCCTTCTGCTCCCTCCTGAAGCAGATAGCCTCCTCATACACCTTGACAGGCATATTCCTATACGTGAAAACAGTCTTCTGAATAAAAGGGAACGCTCCAGGGTCGCTTGCAAACCTTAAAACCAGCCCATCCTCAACCATGTAATCCCTCTCGTGGAACTCGCCCTGCAGCTGCCTAATCGCCTCAACATCAGTCCTGTAAAGCAACGGGTTCTGCATCTTCATCGCCCCCCAGGGCAGAGCAATATTCTTGAAAGCATAATCCAGAATAAGATCCTTCAACAGAATACCATTAGGGTACCACTTCATGTTTCCAGCATCGCTCTCCGGACAGTAGTCGACGAGCTCGAGCTTCCTCATGTTCACGATGTGGCTCGGCTCAACCCCTTCCCCCTTCCTCTCCTCAAGCTCGTTTTCAACGAAGCGTTTAAGCAGCGTCATCCTTCCGCCGGGCTTGTTGAATGCTTCGCAGCTCCTCCAGTTACCCCTATCTAATTCGTACTCGACGCCGTCCTCATCCATCACGATGAACCTGTGGAACTTCTCCTTCTTCTCAGCGGGTTTCTCAACAGCCCCTGGTTTAATGCTCCTCGAAAGCTCAGCGAGCGCGTGACCCATGTTAACAAGAGTGAAGCTCTTATACCAGCCGAAGACAGCTCTAAATGTTTCAATCTTTTTCTCGAGCAGCTTGCCGTACAACCTCCTTAGGATGCTTGTCGCATCGCTCGCCCCAGCCAGCTCGCTTGAAAGGTGGGCATATGGGTAAAGGAGGACACGCTCGGCCTTCACCTTCTGAAGCACGTCGAGTATCTCTTGACTCGCCTGCTCCACAACTCCCTCGGGGTCCTTTACATCATCTCGCTCAACCGTTGTGAAGGCAACCAGAACGTTTTCAAATCTTCCCGCCTTATTTGACTCGTCGAGCTCCTCAGCACCCTCGACGGCCTTCTCCCTAGCACTGTACTCGAATTCCTTACAATGGATGAGGAGTATTCTCAAGCCTTCCTACTATTAACGGCCCTATCTATAAAAACCTTAGCACTAAACCTCGAGCCCCAGCGAGAGCCTCCTGTATATCCACCTTTCATCGTACAGTTTTCCGAGTCTTCTCCGCTCCAGCTCGTCTTCCCTTTCCTTCGATGGAATCAGCTCATACACCCAGACTCTAGGCTTAAACCTTAAGCCCCCGGCTTAGCTTCTCGTATATCCACCTTATATCGTACAGTTTTCCGAGCCTCCTCCGCTCCGGCTCTTCCCCTCTTTCTTCCCGTGGTATCAGCTCGTACACCCACCCCTTCTTAGTGAAAGGGTAGGAGGATAGTATGCAGTCCCTCTCAGCCTCGTAAATCGCCCGCCTCACATCTTCAGCAGACAATCCCTTGCTGGCCAAGATCTCCTTCAACTCATTCTCAGATAATTTCTCCGTATTCCTCTCCACGAAAGCCTCCTCAACCAGCTTTTCAAGCTTCTCAGTCTTTTGTTTTTCCTCCTCTCTTCTCTCAGGCGGAATCCAGAAGTATGCTGGCCACGTGTTGTAGTCGATGGTTATCAGCTTCTTCCGCTGGGCTTCATCTATAACATCCTCTAGGTCGTCGTAGGATACGCCCCTCTTCATTAACTCGTCGGAGAGCTCGTCATCCGTCATAACCTTCAATTTCCCGTCCTCAAATATCGAGCTGATCAGCGAGGAAGCTTGCTGAATCGCCTCGCGCCACCTTTTCATTGCCTTCTCCTCATCCAGGTTATCAGGGTACTGCATCCTCTCACCCCTCATGCCGGTGCTTGTCCCTGGGCAATCTTAGTCTTTCTCGTACTCTATTCCATTCCTCCTTCTTAGAGATTTCAACGCGCCATGACACTCGATAATCGCCCTCCGTCGTAGTGTATATCTCTCTGGGTTTAGGTTCAGGTCTCACACCGCACATCTCCTCTAATATGTCCATTTCTTCCTCCAAGAAGGGAGGTTTCGATCCCTCTATAACCGCCCATACTCTAGGATATTCTTCCCGAATTTCTTTCCCCAACTCCTCGCTAAGATAGACATAGTGGTAAGTATATCCTGTTGGATACTCTTTCTGCTTATTTAGAAGCCCTTCAAAGTATCTTTTATCATCCTCCGAGAGCTTGCTTGGATCGAGAGCCCCGGCTTGCGGATATTTGAAATTACTTCCGTCGGGGCTCCAGGACCCCTCGTCCATAAATGTCTGGTGCAGGTAAGCCCTTTTAACACTCTCGCTGCCCATCCTAACCACTTGCGGCACGTGATAATCCTGCCCAACCTTCTCGCCAATCGGTGCACCCATCTTTTCCAAGGCGCTTACTATCGCGTAACTGTGATAGGATATTTCATTCCTCTCTTTACTCTCATGCGGCTCCACATCTCCGAAGACTTTTCTAACCGCCTCCTTTACTCTTTCCCTATTCTTCTCGTCTTTGTTATAGTATGCGAACCAGTAGCCCTTTGCCTCTTCCTTATGGATGGTGCCATCCTTTAGGGCGGCGGCTAGCACGATACCTCCTGCTTCTGAATCGAAGTTGAAAGGTAGGCGTGGATTGTTTATCGTGTACGGGTTTCCCGGATCACCAATTCCATATATGAAAATATTCATTTCATCATGCGGTATTCCCACAATGTCTAAAAGTAGTTTAAGCTTTCCAACAGTTATGGTTTCCTTATTCCCATAGACTACTTCCTGTTGAAGAGTGTTACTCATGATATCTTCTTTTTCTAATTCCTTTGGACCAACTATATCCCTTGCCTCATTCACGATGCTTGCTAATTCATAGTGATCGACGTATAGTGTTAACGTGTCGGGTAATTCGTCCCAATCAATGGTTGACTTGACATAGTGCTCCTCTATCTCCTTACGCTCCTTAAGCTCTTCAAGCGCTTCTATGAGGCTTGTCTCATTCAGCTCTCCGCTAAGCTCACCGCTAATCCTTTCATATTTTTTCTCGGAGTTTCGTTCACAGCTATACTGTCCCATTCTCCCAGGGGCCTCGGATCAGCCTTAAGGAACCATCCTCCTTTATCAGCAGGATATCCATGACGTCTGGGATGAAGCCGTTCTCCCTGTCCTCAGGGGTCCGGGTCTGCCAGGAGCCTAGTATTGCACCCGCTTCTCAGGATCTAGGAATGACTTGTGGCAGTGTCCTATCACGTAAATATCCTCTGGACGCTTCCTTTCGTGAAGGATCCCTGCTATTTCCTCAGGGTGATCCTTTTTGCCGAATCCTAAGTCGTGCCCATGCCTGAATATGGCGACACTGCCGTCTGCCAGTTTCACCTTTGCCTTCTCCTTAGCAACAGTATAGAACACCAGTAAACTCCTTACTGCTTCAGCCCTCACCGGGCTCGGCTTCAACAACTGCGGTTTTAAAGGCTCCTCGCTCAAGGATAGTTCTCGCAACGCATCTAGGAGTCCTTCTCGACTCGAATCGGAGCAGCCGAGCACCGGTATTACCTCCACGCCTATTTCCCTAAGCTTCCTGAAGAAGCCCGTCACCTCCCATAGGGAGGGTTTTCCGTTTTCAAAGTCGAAAGTGTAGCCGAGCAGAACCAGGTGAGAAATCTTAATCTGCTTAAGCCTTGAGAAACATAGCTCCCAGAGCGATTGGGGAGTTCCAATATGGAGGTCTCCCACGACAGCCATCGTTCCCTCCTCCAATACGGCGTCGAAAGTGTTGATCACGCTCTTCTCCCTCCTCCCCACAAAATTCTTGAATTGAACCAGGTTGTGCTCAGCTATATTCTCAATGCTTCTCGAAATCTGATTCGGAGACTTGCCGAGGCAGGCTTCGCAACCGCATTCCATAACACAGTTCTTCAAGTCGATGTTCTCTATGCCATGGTATGCGACGAATTCCCTGGCTTTAAGCAGCCAGCTCATCCCGCGAAGGAGGACTCGGGATAACCCCGGTAAAGTAAAGGGGGAAACGACTTCGGGCCCATGACGCCTATCACCAGCGGCTGCATTCTCATCCTTATCATCTCTTCTAATGCTTTTCCATAAAGGTCTCGGGCCAGTTCTTCATCGTAGTTCAAAATGTACTCGGTGGCGTGAAGCCCGACTCTTTTAAACCCCAGCCTCTTAAGCCATCGCGAATGGGTCTCGATCTCCCTCGCGTCGCTTCCCTTTAGAAGGGGGATCGTAGGAACCCCTTCCTCAACATACCTGATTGTACACAGGGTTGCGGAGACCAGGTTAACCAAGTTGACTGCTTTAGGGAAGTCGATGTAAACCGGCATGTCCCAGCCTACAAGGCCGTCGAAGCCCCCCTTCTTAACCAGCTCCAAGGATGTTTTAAACGTCTCATCGTTTAGAAGCTCATCCGGCATGATGGTTGATAGCAATACTGTCCCGTCAAAGCCTAGGAACTTGTGAACACCCTCATCCCTCACTTTCTCAATGCTCCCGTCATCGGTACTAGGGAAAGCAACAAGAATAGCCTTTATGCCGAGCATTTTCCATCTGAGCCTAACCGGCTCATCCAGCGGCATCTCCGCTATAAAGCGGGGCAGCTTCACACCGGGAGGCGCTGCATTCCAAGATTCTAGAATGGTGTGGAGCTCATGGAGTTTATCCGCCTTTGGTGGCGAATAGGATCCTGACTTCACACATGCCGCTCGCAAAATACAGGTTTTGCAACCCATCACGACGCCCCTTATCTTCAAGCCCTTGGAGACGCATAGGTTGACTAGGCAAGAGCTGCTCCTTAAGGAGCTGCATCCCCCGCAAAACTGATATAGTTCGCATTCCCCACATGTCTTTCCACATCCCGAAGCCACATTCGCGGCTCTAATATCCAATGAACTTACAGAAGTATTATCTATGTCAGTTTTAAAGTTTAGAGTGTTCAGCCTTAACCTTGAAACACCTTGAAAAAATCCTCCAAGCATGTAGCGTGTGCTTGCGAAATCAGCATCAAGTTGGAAAACCTTACAGGAAAATTTAGCGTGGTAGAACCGGTTTTATTTGCTTCAAGGGGCGGCTATTAGATTTAGCCCTTTAATTTTCTGCAAGTGTGCTATATTTCTAGTTACCAATGTGTAGCCCTTTGTTAAAGCAATTGCACCGATCATGATGTCCCTTATTCCAATAGGGTGGCCTCCCGACTCTAGCTCAGCGCGAATTTGACCCGCTTTTTCAGCTGATTTTAAGTTCATTTTAAGGATAACCATCCTTCTAAGCAATTTTCTTGTTGCCGCCAAGTTCTGCATCCTTTTCTTAGACTTATATGCTCCATAATATAATTCAAAAGCATTTATGACGGTTGTTGAAAGCCTTGATCCCTTATTTTCCAATTCAGCTATAAAGGTAACGGTTTTCTCTAAGCCTCTAAGCAAGTCTACCAGCACATCTGTGTCAATTATGAACTGGTCTCCGGCGCTTTCCATTTTCTCCAAGCCTCTGTGAGAGAAGCCCTGATTTCAACCCACTCCTCATCAGACATGTCCCAAGAGCCTGCTAAATCAGTTATCTTGAGCAGTTTCCCACCCCTTTTTAAACTGAGCAGATAATTCATGGCTTCGTCAAGCGAAACTGGGCGCTTAAACCTTATTTGAAGTTCACCAGCAACTTTGGAAAGCTTAGCGTATGTTTCTTTGCTTATCTTAATAGTTTTTGCTTCCGTCATTTTCCACCAAGTAGTATAAGTGGTAAAGGTATTATTTAAACATTCGGATACCCATTAATATCCTCAACCATGGCGGCCATAAGAGATAGGCTGCAGAAAGCATAACCCGCCAGTAATCATTGGAACAGTAAGTGTTTGCATCTAGCGTGCTAAACACTTACTCACAATAATGATTACTGGAAAACTGTACGACATCAGGTGGATATACGAGAAGCTAAGCCTAGGGCTTAAGGTTTAAGCCTAGACCCTTGAATCAATGTGAAGCGTGTCAGGGCTTCCACCTCATCCTTTCAATCCTGTCCACGTTTCTCCTCGCCTTCTTAAACTCCCTGTAGTGAGCCTCGCAGAGATAGGCTCTCCTCGCCTCCCCGCTGAGCCTAAGCCCTGCTTCACCAGCCTTCTTAAAAGCCACAGACCTGACTGCTTCACCGCTACACCCGGCTACGCTGCACTTAACCCCCTTATCCACCCTACCCAAGCCAAACCAGTCTCCGCGCACGCTTATAAAAACTTTAATATTCTCAGACGACAGGCTGAACAGGCTTCTTGGTGCTCCAGAACTTCCAGGTTGCGTAAAGCCTCTGGAGCACAGTTATCTGGCCAAGAATTATCATCATGATCATTGAAAACCATATTATCCCATTAATAAAAGGATTTAGAAAAGTCGCGGCAGCTATTATCAGAATCTTCTCAACCCTCTCCAACACGCCTACCGACGCGTCCTTCATGCCGCCCACGCTCTCAGCCCTAGCCCTAACATAGCTCGAAGCAATAATGCTGAACATGGTTACGAAGGCAAGCGGCCAATCCACATACCCTCCCAGCGCTGGGCCGAGCACGTAGAAGAACTCAGTATACCTATCCACCAAAGCATCCAGCGTACCGCCGAACCCGGTTGCCCGGTTGCTAATACGGGCGACAACACCGTCGAGAACGTCGAACAATCCTGAGAAAAGTATCGCGACACCAGCCCAGAAAAGATGCCTGTAAGAATAGAAAAGGGTCGCGACAACCGAGGACAGTAACCCGAGAATAGTGAGACCCATGGGCGTTATAACTGGGGAGATGAGCCTCCCAATCCTAGCGAAAAACTTCTCACTCCTTCTTCTCAGGCTCCCCAGAACCACCCTGCCCAGCCCCCTCCAGGAGTTGGAGCCTACTCCGAAGGTACTCAACCCCCCTCTCAAGCGTCTCCCTACCCTTATCAGTCGCCCTATAGTAAACCTTCCTAATGTTAACCCTCCCACCAGTCTCAAGATGCTCCATCCTCTCAACAAGACCCTCCCTCTCCATCTTGTAAAGAACAACGTAAGCCGTTATCGTCGCAATAGGAATCTTAAAATCACTCTTAAGACGTGCAGCAATTTCGTAGCCGTACATTGGTTTGTTTTTTAGCATTGTTAGTATGTATAGCCATAGGTTTTCCTTGGTTAGTTTTTCGACGAGTCTCTCGTATGCCATTTTTAGACTCCCTCCAGTCTTTCCTCTCTGGATCTTACTCTTACTATTCCGGCGTGGACGGCGCAGGAGACGCAGTAGTATTTTGTTACGCTGACCCTGGGTAGGAATGTTCCGGATTTCTTTAGCTCCCTGGCTAGGACTGGGTCGACGTAGGCGACTCTTTTCGTGGCTTTTATAGCCTTGTCAACTGGGATTCTGCTTCCGCAGTTGGTACAGCTGACGTACTCTGACCTTCCCTTGCCGCCTTTCGACCGTCCCCTAGACTTCCTTTTCTTACCCATTTCTCCCATTTTACACTTGTACAAGCCCCGTATTTAGCTTTTTCATAGCACAATGTTTTAAAAACCCCTGAGGCTGAAAACTATGGGCTTGACTGTTGAAAGAGGAGAAATAGGCTTAACCGTGGGTAAAAACGAGGATTTCGCGGAGTGGTACAGTCAGGTTGTTACTAAGTCGGGCTTGGCTGACTATGCTCCTGTCCATGGCTGTATTGTTTTCAGGGAGCTGGCATACGCGGTTTGGGAAAGGATTATGAGTATCCTAGACTCGGAGTTTAAGAAGACGGGTGTGAGGAACGTTTACTTTCCTCTCCTTATTCCCGAGAGGCTTCTCAGGAAGGAGGCTGAGCATTTTAAGGGTTTCACTGTTGAAGTCGCCTGGGTTACTCAGGGTGGTGACGAGCCTCTTTCAGAGAGGCTTGCGATAAGGCCGACGTCGGAGACAATAATGTACGAGATGTATGCTAAATGGATTAGGAGCTGGAGGGACCTGCCGGTTAAGCTTAACCAGTGGTGCAACATTGTAAGATGGGAGATAAAGTCCACTAAGCCGTTTCTCAGGAACACTGAGTTCCTCTGGCAGGAGGGTCACACGGCGCACGCCACGAGGGAGGAGGCGTTTCAGCAGGCGCTTGAAATACTGGGGATCTATAAGAGGTTTGTCGAGGAATACTTGGCGATACCTGTTTTAGACGGTGTTAAGACGGAATGGGAAAAGTTCGCCGGCGCGGAGGCAACTTTCACGATCGAGGCTCTGATGCCTGACGGGAGGGCTCTTCAAGCAGGGACCTCGCACTTTCTGGGCCAGAATTTTTCAAAGGCTTTCGAGATAACTTTCCTCGACCGTAGTGGTTCAACGAGCTATGTTTGGCAGACGTCTTGGGGTGTTTCCACGAGGCTCATAGGCGCTGTGGTGATGGTTCACGGGGATGATAAGGGGCTTGTTCTTCCGCCTCGGATAGCTCCCCTACAGGTCGTAATAATCCCGATATTCTACAGTGAGGAGGAGAAGAGAATGGTGGTTTCAAAGTGTAGAGAGGTTGAGCAGAGGCTTTTGAGCAGAGGTTTCTCCGCGCAGGCTGACTTGAGGGAGGACTACACGCCGGGCTGGAAGTATAATGATTGGGAGCTTAAGGGTGTTCCGGTTAGGATAGAGATCGGCCCTAGGGATGTTAGGGAGAACATGTTAACGGTGTTCCGTAGGGATGAGTTTAAACGGTTCAGGATACCTGACGGCAGCCTTGAGGAGGAGACTGGGAGGCTTCTTGAAGATATTCAGAGAAACATGTATGAGAAGGCTAGGAGGATGATGGCTGAGAAAACGGGCAGGGCTGAGACGGTGAGCGAGCTTTCGGAAATGGTTTCCAGGGGGATGATGGTTAAAGCATGCTGGTGCGGCTCGAGAGAGTGTGACGAGGCTGTTAAAAGCGAGACGGGGGCGTCGATAAGGCTTATCCCGTTCAAAGAGGAGCAGGTGTTCTCAGCATGTGTGAAGTGTGGCAGGCCTGCTTCGAAAGTCGTCTACTTCGCGAAATCATACTGATGGAGAGATGGTTTTGATAGCTGGTGTCGACGAGGCTGGAAGGGGCTGCGTTATAGGCCCGCTCGTTATAGCTGCAGTAGGGGTTGAGGAGAAGAGTGTTCAAAGGCTTGTTGAAGCAGGCGTTAAAGACTCTAAAAGACTTAGCCCGCGAAGCAGGGTTCAGATTGCTTCAAGCATAAGGAGGATAGCCCGGGTTGTTGAAACCAGAAGGGTAAGCGCCAGCCGTATAGACGGGCTTAGGGCTAGGGGGGTAAGCATGAACGAGATTGAAGCCATGCTTGTAGGAAGCATTCTTAGTAAGCATCGTCGAGGAGTCTTCTACGTGGACTCGGTGGACAGAAATTATGAAAGATTCAGAATGATGATTCTTAGGCATGCACCCGGATTTAAAGGCGTTCTAATCGTTAGGAACTATTTGGACGAGTCTAACCCGATGGTGGGTGCTGCAAGCATTATTGCTAAGGTTGAGAGGGACAGGGCTGTTAAAAGCCTTCTGAGGAAAGCCGGTTTGCCTGAGTGCTCAGGATACTCGAGTGACCCTAGGACGGTAAGGATTGTCGAGCAGCTTCTTCAATCTGGCTCCAAGACAAGCATGCTTAGGCGGAGCTGGAGCACCGTTGGAAGAATAGGTGCACGCTTAAGCCAGAATAGTCTAAAAAGGTTCCTCTAAACGCGTCTTGAGACGATTAATTCGTGCATCATTGCGAATGGCTCAAGGTCTATTGTTTCCTCTATCCTATACCTGCCGGCAGCCTCCAGCCTGGCTTCCTCAGACCTGTATATCTCGCTAGGCTTCCTTGTTGAGTCGACGCTGCTGGCTTTAAGCGCGACTACGAGGAATCCTTTATCCCTGAGAAACAGGTCTGCGTTTCTCACAGCTATATCTATCTCGTCAGGCTGAGCAACATCGCAGTAAACAGCGTCAACCTTCTCAAGAAGCCATGCATATTCGAAAACCTGCCTAGCGTCTGCGAGAATGGGCACAACGTTACTCCTCTTCTCCACTACTTTCTCAAGAAACTCTCTGAAAGGCCTATGGGCGACTTCGACCGCGTAGACAATCCCGTTCGGCCCAACTACGTCCGAAACATGGCTCACAGTTGTGCCGGAAGCTGCTCCAAGATAAAGGATCCTCCATCCCGGCTCTATGAAGAAGCTTCGCAAACCCTTAAGCAGGGCTGCGGCTATCTTACTCCTATACGGGTTCCAAACCCTGTATTCCGCATGCCCAATCCTTATCGTCTTCTCACCGTAGACCACTGTCCCAGGTGCGATGCTGAGCGTTGCGAGGCGTGTTCCCTCCTCGTCCTCAACCTCGTAAACCCCTTTAAACACCTCTCTAACCATTAGCCTGCACTCTCCTTCAAAGCCTTAAGCCTGTTCTCAACATCCTTCTTCAACTCGTCACCTATGAATCTTCCTGAGAAACAGTCGACCCTGGCTGCTATAGCGATCCTGCTGGCGAGCAGTCTCGCAACCTTCCCCCTTATCTTTCTCGGAGAGCCATGAACATAGGGATGTTGAAAGATAATTCCATGTTTAGGAGGCCTGCCCCTCTTTCTCAGGGCCCTAAATAGAGCTCTCTCAGCCCCAAGTATCTGTATGGTTGAGGCGGGCAGGCTGGCCAGCCTGGAAAGAGAGCCTGTTTTAGAGATGAGCCTAGCGCCGAGCAGTGGGCCGATGACTGTACTCAGGTTCGGAGCAGTCTCGTCCATGAGCATGCTGATATGCTTCTCCACAACACCCCTGCAATCCTCAGTTTCAAGGTAGAGCTCAGCAATCCTCCTAACATACGCCGGAGTGTTTGAATACGCTACTCGCTTAACAATCTTCTCAGTATCCCTGCTCTCCTCCAGTAAGCGTGGCTCCCGCTCCTTAACCCATATCATTATCCTGTCTTGAAGAATATTAAGCATCTTGACAAGCTCGTCGTAAGCCTGCATTGCGATAATAATGTCAATATCGCTGCTTTTAGCAAGCTCCTCAACCCTTGCTCGGGCAAGCCCCGCCGCAACCCTGGTGGTGAAAGCCCGGTACTCATCTATGCTTAAGCCCAAGATACTTAGATTTTTCTCCAAATCAGCCCTGAGCTCAACAGCCTTTTTCAAAGGCTCCTCCACAATAGGCTTAAAGCCCAGGCGGGTCAAGGCCTCTGCAAGGCTTCTCCTCTCAACCATTATGCTCCTTCCCCTCCAGCGTTGGAGGAAGGATGCTGCACCCGTGGGAATAGCGCCGCTGAAATGCTTCACAGCCTCGTCGATGCTCTTGAAAAGGTATGGTTTAGCCTCGTCTCCTTCGAAAACAATAAGGCCCGCGGCAGTCTCCACTAGGCTTAGACTCTCCTCCAACCTGTTTCACTCAACCAGCCGGGGGTATTAACTTTTCCTAACCATTAAAACTAGATGCGGCTCCTCCTATATTCCTCGTAAGACTCTTTAACCCAGAGCGAGTACCCCCGAGGCGGGGTTCTGGGCCTTATTATCAGGATGATCTTCCTGTACTCCGGAACCTTAGGAGTTACAGCGTAGAGGAGCTTGGCCTGAGTTATCGCCTCGAGAATCCTCTCTCTGTCGGTGTGAAGATTCGCGTGGTCCTCGACAGGCATATGTTGCGTCGAATAAGTATGGCTGGACGATATTTAAGCGTTTAACCTTTTTCGGGGAAAATATTAAGATGCGGTCTGCACAGAGAATCTCGCAGCGTTCCCCCTCTGCTTCTTGAGTCCGTTCGACTTAATTTATACTTAAATATAAGGACAGTTGATTAAGCTCTAGAAAACTTCAGTCTTTCTCCAATCCCTAGCCTTGCACACAATCTATTATCGAAAAGATATGGGTCCTAAAACCACAACCGTCTTCTCTCCAAGAACACGCTAAGTAATTGTTCATTCCCGGAAGGAAAGATAAATCTTTTAGAATGCCCGTTAAAAAGCTTTCTAAAAAGGTTTAATAGCGTCTCTCGAGCTTCAGCTTCGATACATGAGTAGTGTCTCTCTGGCCCGCAGATGGTTGAAACAAGCTGAACGAGATTTGAAAGCTGCAAGGGACAGCTTTAACAGTAGGAACTATGAGTGGGCGTGTTTTCAAGCACAGCAGGCTGCTGAGAAAGCGCTTAAAGCCATCCTGTTCCTCAGAGGGTTCCGAGCAATTTTAACCCATTCAATTTTCGAACTGGTTAACAGGATTGGGGACGAAGAGCTTAAAAAGGAGGATGTTAAATTTCTAGATAGTGTTTACATTGCTTCAAGATATCCGAACTCGTTCTCAGAGGAGGTTGTGCCATCGGAGTATTTCGACGAGGGTGATGCTGAAAAATGCTTAAGGTTGTCAGAATCAATATTGGCGAAGGCGAGAAAACATATAGAGACTTGGAGTGTAGGCTCGTAGAGTTTCTGAGAAAAATCAAGGCACGGCTCGGAATAAAGAGGGCCTTGGTTTATGGGTCGTTCGCCAGAAGAGAGTTGCACGAGGGAAGCGACATAGACATCATAATAATCGGCGGCTTCAAGGGGAGGATGCACGAGAGAATAGTAGAAGTTTTGCGTGAAACAGACCTGCCGATAGAGCCCCTATGCTATACTGAAAGCGAGTTTCAAAAAATGGTTGAAAACAAGAACCCGTTAATCATGGAGGCGCTTGAAAAAGGACACTGGCTCGAGGTCTAAGTAAACCAGGCTAACGTCTTTTTCTTAACAGTCTTGAGCCTTTTTAACCTAAGATAGTCGACTTTTTAGCACATGCTATTTAAGCTCTGTTTTTCAAGAAATACGCTAACGCGCCCTAGAGGCCAGTATGTCCCTAACCTTCCTCTGCAGGTTCACAAGCGTTCTCCTGTCTTTCTCAAGGTGCTCTCTCTTGTAGAATGATTCGGGATTCATTAGAATCGGCGTGCTCACCTCCAAGCTTACGGGGGATATTGACACTGCTTTCTGAACCGTCAGCGCGTAGAGATCAGTGCCCTCGTGAGACTTGTCAACGTTTATCTCAGAGCTCCCTATCCAGTAATATGGGGTGCCTCTCGGATCCTTCCTCTCCAGAATATAGTTTTCAAACTTTATCTTCGCTAGGGAAGTCAGCTCCACACCCGTGTCCCTGCCCATGTGAAACGGGAAGTTCACGTTTAAAACATGCGGGGTTGAAAGAGGATTTTCAACCATGAACCTGGTTATCTCGGCTGCAATCTCGCCGTGGTGCTGAAAGTTGCCCACTTTAAGCTCCCTGCGTTCAACGCTAGGCGGTATTTCAACGCTGAAGGCTATTGCCGGAACCCCGCTTAACAAGGACTGTATCGCCGCGGCAATCGTCCCGCTCGTGAAAAGATTGTCCAGCGTTATGTTATCACCCATGTTTACCCCGCTCACAGTTATACACGGCTTCTCAGCGAGAATCAGGTTGAAAGCTATGACAACGGCATCAGCAGGCGTCCCGGAGACAAGGTGAACATAACCGTATTTATCCCCATGGATCTTGCTTGAAACCCTGTTAACCCTTAAAGGCTTGTGAAGAGTTATCGATTTACCCGCGGCACTCATCTCATGCTCAGGCGTAACCGCGACAACCTCGCCGAGCTTAAGGTCGACAAGCCTCCTCCAAAATGCTTTGAAAGCCGGAGAATGCACACCATCATCATTCGTCAACAGTATTGTTCTACCCAATTCAGGAAAAACGGTTTACGACACCTTTTAACCGTTTATTTTTAAACCTTAAGAAAAAGTTCTGCGGACACGAGCAAAACTAAAGCCGCCACCATAGCTTACCGGACAGCTCAGAAAACTTTTTATTAGAGCAATTCCTCCGGTGAGGTCGAGGAAACAATGACCAAGTATAGAGTTAAAGTGGATAAGGACACTTGCATAGCATGCGGAGTCTGCTATTCCACCTGTCCTGACGTTTTCGAGCCTGACGAGGAAAATAAGAGTCAGGTTGTTTCCAAGTATAGGTCTTCATGCTGCGGCTCGGAGGGTGTTATCGACGATAGTGTTGCTGACTGCGCTCAGTCCGCTAGGGATACTTGTCCAGTTCAGGCGATAACTGTGGAGACTGTAGAGTAGCCTTTAAGCGGATCAAATTTTTTCTTTGCATCCAGATTTAGAATGTTGCAATACGCACCATATTGCTTTGAGGCTTTATCCTGCTGCAGAGGCCTTTAATACTTAATAGTAAGCCTAATGACCTTTGAAAACATAGTAAATGGAATATGTGAGAAATAAACGATTTATGGAACAAAATTTTTAGACAAGCCGTTTTCCAGATGATTAATGCGTGTAGAAACGAGGAACGTATTAACCCATAGTATCGCAGCCCTTGCTTATAAGCTAGTTTTAAAGTAGGGGAATAGGGATCGCTAAATATTTTAAGCAGGCCACGGTTATTCTTCACATGGTAGGCGGGTTAAAATAACTATTCTTGCAGTTCCAATAGTCGTGCTCACCGTCTTTGGAGTATTATCGGCTTATCTATGGCTTAAAATAGTGGATTTAGAGACTAAAATGCGGGACCTAGGCAATAATTATGTTCAATTACGGGAAGCCTCGAATCACTTCTTTCGGAGAGTAATCCTTTAAGGCCGCTCTCGAAAATGGATGCTATCAAAAAGGCTCTTGAATACGGTGGTTTGAACGAAACAGTTCTTAGCCATGTTAATGTGAGTGCTACCCTATACTTCGTCAGGTTTGAGGAAACCAATCAGTCTTTCGGTTTTAAAATATTGTTCGAGGTTGAGGAGCCTGAGTTTGTCTGCAAACCGTTGCACGTGGGCGACTTCATAGAGGTATGTATGGTTGGTTTTTATACCTTTGAAGCCGATGCCCCCGTTTGGAATGTGCCTGGTCGACGCGGCTACTGGCGAAATTATACCGTCCAGAGCGCGCGAAGCTATCGTCATCGACAATTCCTGATGCGATGAAACAGGTTAATGCGTGCTGAAAAGTAGGGGTTTTACGATGTTTTTAAAGGGTTGCTTAACGTGTTCCAAACTTTTAAACCAGGGTTTTAGAAACGATCCAGCCTAAGGCTGCTCCAAGACCTATATATGGTAATCCTGGCTGAGGCTTTTTGAATCGCCGCACCGCGTATAAGACTATTACCAGCCCGACTGCGCTGCAGCTTAAAACTATCATCGCTGCCACAGGGCTTCCTGTTTCAAGAAACGTGGATACTGTAAGCATGTTGGGGAAGGCTAGGTCTCCTAATCCGAGGAATGCCCCCCTCCTCTCCCCATTACTAGTCTTGAAATCCTTTGGCACTTCTTTCACAGGTGACATCACCATCGTCGGCAGGTTCATCTTCAGCGTTTTCTCAGCCAGGCTCACCATCCCCCCGCTTCTGACTGCGAAATAGTCGTACACAGCCATTAACAGCAGGAGTATTGTTAGGGCTGGCGGCGTGAGGGATGCTCCGAACCAGGCTGCTATGCTAGCGCTTAGGAAAACGCCCACAGCATCAGCTACATACCACTTGTAGAACCTGTTAAGCAGGATCATTATTGAGACGGATGTTAAAACTGCTACGGCCAGCCAGAAAGGTGAATCCGGGAGAATGACGCTTATCGTTATCGTTAGAACCGTGAAGGCGCTGAAGTAGAAAAGCCCTTTAAACAATATTTCTAAGCGCAGCTTGACGATGATAAGGATTATTATGAAGACCAGAACTATCGTGAGCATCAAGTAAAGGATGTTAACCGGGTTCTCAGGGTTTTCAAACAGGGTTAGCTGGTTAGCAACGTATATCGGTGCCAATAGGATTGCCAGCAGTCCCGCTGCCACGTAGAGCAGTATGATGATTGCTGTCGCCGTGTTCAAAGCTTCTTCTACCGTTTTACGCTGGAAAGGAAACGGATAAACTTTCCCCCGCATCCTTTTTAGTCGGGGCTCCTTTTTCTTCGGGTTTCAAATGGTTAGTAGCGTTTAACCAGCTTTTCTCGAGTCATGACGGGCTTTTCATTATCAAAAATTTTTCAGACAAAATTTATATTCTGAAGGGTCGGAAGCCCGTTAATGTTAAAGTTGGGAGTAAAAAGAGTTGGGCGGAGGCTTTCTGACATCTTGAGTTTCAATAATTATCTTGTTTTTCATCATCCTACCGAGGTGGATTGTGTTTGTCGCTGACGGATTCAAGCAGTATTCCGAGTAAAATAATTAAGAGGGATGGTAGAGTAGTCGAGTTTGACAGGGCCAAGATTACTGAGGCAATATGGAAGGCGATAAAGTCTGTCGGCGGCAAGGACAGGGCTCTGGCGGAGAGGCTTTCAAACCAGGTTGTTGAACGATTAGGGAAGCAGCTGAAGCCCGGTGAGATTCCTCACGTTGAGCAGGTTCAGGACCTGGTTGAAAAAGTGCTCGTCGAGAATAATCTTTACAACGTTGCTAAAGCATACATTCTCTACAGGGCGCTTCACGCCCAGATAAGGGAGTTCGTCGACAGCTATCTTGAGAACAAGAGTTGGCTGGTGAAGGAGAATGCTAACACAACCTACTCGCTGCAGGCTTTAAACTTCCATATTTCGTCTCAAGTAATCTCTCAGTATTGGCTTCACAGGATTTTCAACAAGGGTAGGACGGAAATAAGGGAGGCCCATTTGAACGGGGATTTCCACATTCACAACCTTGGGATACTTGGGCCCTACTGCGTTGGCTGGGATTTAAGAGACCTTTTAACGACCGGTTTCAGGGGTGTTAGGGGAAAGGTTTCAGCTAAGCCTGCGAAACACTTCAGAGTGGCGCTGGGCCATGTTGTTAACTTCGTCTTCACGCTTCAAGGCGAGGCCGCCGGCGCCCAGGCTTTCTCAAGCTTCGACACTTACCTGGCGCCCTTCATAAGATACGATAATCTCGACTATAAATCGGTGAAGCAGGCGCTTCAAGAATTCATGTTCAACATGAACATTCCCACAAGGGTTGGCTTCCAAACCCCCTTCTCGAATGTGACGCTCGACCTAAGGGTTCCAAGCTTCATGAAGGACGAGCCAGTTATTATCGGCGGACAGGTTTTAGACGATACTTACGGAGACTTTCAGGAGGAGATGAATGTGTTCAACAGGGCTCTTGCTGAAGTGATGCTTGAAGGGGATGCTGTTGGAAGAGTCTTCACTTTTCCAATCCCAACGATAAACATAACCAAGGATTTCAACTGGGATGATGAAACTGTCAGAAAGGTCCTGGAGACCTCTGCTAAATACGGGATACCGTATTTTGCGAACTTCGTCAACTCCGACATGAATCCTGAGGATGTTCGCTCAATGTGTTTGCATCCAGATGAAGAACTTTTGATTAGAAACAGTGGAAATATAGGAAGAAAAACCATAGGTGAAATAGTCGAAAAATATGCCGGGAAATTTGAAAATGATGGATGGGCTGAACCCAGCAGAGAGGTCGAAGCCCTATCTCTCAATCCGGAGACTTGGAAAGTAGAATGGGCGAAGATCAAGAGATTCCTACGAGTTACCGATAGGAAAATGGTAAAGATAGTTACGGAGGATGGCAAAACAATTAAAGTTTCTAGGAACCATTTAATCCCAGTCGTTACGATAAATGGAATAATTAATAAATTGGCAAAGGATGTGGAACCGGGTGACATTGTTTTAACCTTAAAATCTGCATCCCGCGCTCTCGCTGCAAATTATGAGAAAATTGGAAGCCTTATTCTCGATGAGAAACTAGCAGGATTGTTAGGATTTTTCATAGCTGATGGAAACTATCTTATTGAGAGTAGGAAGAACAAGACATATGGATTACCGATGGGGCTGCAATTCACTTTTGGAAGCAAGGATCCCTTATTAAGAAAAACGATTGAAAAACTCATTAAAGACGTCTTGGGGTGTTCGGTCAGGGAGAAAAGGGACAAGCGATATAATACTTATTACCTTTATGTATATTCTACAGATATTGCAAGAGCTTTCTACAATGCCGGGTTCAAAAAGTACGGGAGGCTGCCACAAGTTATTTTCAATTCTCCACCTACGGTTATAAAGGCTTTCCTCAAATACTTCTTTCTAGGTGACGGTTATGAGAAAAATAAAGAGATACATCTTAATGACAGGGGACTGGCACGTGATTTAGCAATATTGTTCTCCATGGTAGGGATGCCCGTTTGCTATAGGGAAAAGAAGAAAAGTCAAAGAATCTACATCCAGCACAAAAAATCAAAAACAAACTCTGTTGGTAATTTAACTATTCCAACTTTATACGAAAGGGTTCCCGGATGGATGGCGAAATCGACTTACGTGGTGCCTGGCTTAAACAAGGGTAGAATGGTGGGAGTGGAAACCTTGTCGAAGTATGATGCGCATACGGAGGAAAGTAAGAGGTTCGTCAATGGGGACGTAATGTTCGTAAGAGTAGAAAAATGCGAGTTAATAGATCTCGAGAAGGAACAGGAGTTTTTTGACATAGAACTTGAAAAGAACCACTTATTTATTCATTCTCTTGGAAATATTACGCATAATTGTTGCCATCTGAGGCTCGATAAGAGGGAGTTGAAAAAGAGGGGTGGAGGCCTCTTCGGCGCAAACCCGCTAACGGGTTCGGTGGGGGTTGTCACGATAAACATGCCTAGAATAGGGTTTTTGTCGAAGAGCGAGGGAGAGTTCTTCGCCAGGCTTGACAGGATTATGGTTCTAGCGAAAGACGTGCTGGAGATTAAAAGGAAATGGCTTGAAAAATTCACTGAGGCCGGTTTATACCCGTATTCCAGGTTTTATCTGAGGCATATTAAGGAGTCTTTCGGCTACTATTGGAAGAACCATTTCAGCACGATAGGCTTAATAGGCATGAACGAGGCCTGCTTAAACTTCCTAGGATGCTCCATCGGCGAACCAGAGGGGCTCAGCTTCTCGATTAAGGTTTTAGACTTCATGCGGAAAAGGCTTCAGGATTTCCAAGAGGAAACAGGTAACATCTTCAACCTTGAGGCTACTCCAGCCGAGGGTACTTCCCACAGGCTTGCTAGAATAGATAAAAAGACTTACCCGAGTATCATTGTTGCTAACGAGGAGGAGGTTAAGAAGGGTGCCGCACCATACTATACGAATTCTACTCATCTACCGGTATATTACACCGACGACCTCTGGGAATACCTCAGGCTTCAGGATCCTCTTCAAACAAGATATACCGGCGGGACAGTTGTACACGTGTGGCTTGGGGAAAGCAACCCACCGGTCGAATCAGTTGCCGTATTGGTGAGAAAAATATGTGAGAATTTTAAGCTCCCCTACTTCACGCTTACACCGACATTCAGCATCTGCCCTGAAGACGGGTACTTAGCCGGAGAGCAGCACACTTGTCCCAAGTGCGGAAGAACGGCTGAGGTCTACTCGAGAGTTGTTGGTTACCTGAGACCTGTAGAACAATGGAATCAGGGGAAACAGGAGGAGTTTAAACAGAGGAAGGTTTTCGACAAGGCCATCGCAAAGAAGCTTGTTGCTCAAACAAGCGAATAAGGCTCAGCGTTTTTACCTCTCTTCTTAAGCCCGTGTTTTTCCCAAGACGGAATTACAGAGCTCTAGCCCATGCTATTGTGATCTCAGCAATAATAAAGAATCCGATTATTATGATAGCGCGCGCTCTCTTTCTCCCCGTCGCTCTAATCCTCTTCTTAAATACGCGCTTAAAGCCTCTTCAATAAGAACGTTCAAGATCATTCAAGTTTCTATTCTACTATGCCTTTCCAGAAGCCCTTATTCATGCCCCTATTGGAAACAACCTTTCCATAGTGTTCTTCAATAAGACGGGTAAGCTCCTTAGCAGCCTCTGAAACAATTCTCTTGGCTTCAGACTCATCCTTGTGGAACACGCTGAAGTATATTTCTATCCAAGGCTTCTCCTCCGAAACTTTCGGATGGGATTTTATATAGGTGTTAGGGTAAAGCTCCTTAACCCTGCTGATGAGCGGCGCTAAAGAAGATTCCTTGACGCCGGTGACGCGGAGGTAAAGCTCAGCAACCTTTAATCCAGATTCTCCTGAAACATCTCTAGAAATGGTCTCGTTGAATATTGCCTCCATCTCCCTTGGGACACCAGGCAGAGCATAGATAAGAGTGCCTCCGGAAACAATCTTGGCTGCAGGTGCTGTTCCAACAGGGTTGGGCAGGGGCTCAGCCCCCTCAGGCATCTTAGCCATCTTGATCCTTGATTCAGTCAACTCTTCACCCATCTTCTCGTATTTTCCCCTAACCATTTCAAGAGCCTCTTGGTTCAAAACCAAGGGTTTTCCGAGGGCAACCGCCAATCCTTCTAGGGTAATGTCGTCGTAAGTAGGCCCCAGCCCACCCGTCGTTATTATGTACCTCGGCTTTCTTGAGAGAGACTCTCTTATGCATGAGGAGATTTCGCTGAGATTGTCGCCTACAACCGTTATCCTCTTAACAGCGACCCCCAGCCTAGTTAGTCTTTCAGCAAGCCAAGAGGCGTTTGTGTTAACAACCTTACCTATCAAAAGCTCGTTCCCAATCGATATGATCTCGCAAGTCAACTGTATACTCAAACTAGCTAGATAGTCATATTATAAACAATTTAAACTTTGGGTAGTAAATTCGAGTCACTTGACATGCTTTAAGGAACGTAGCAATATTATTCCGGTTGCCAGAAATGGAAAAGACAAAAGTATAAAGGCTCCAAAAAGAGGCATTAGTATTATGAAGAAAAAGAAAATTACAAACGCGCTTATAAGGGAAGAAATCCCAATGAGCCTAAACCATGCTCTTATGTCACCCCATCCACCAGTCTTGTATGTTCTTCTCAGCTTAAGGTATGTTAGGATTGGAAAAGATATACAGATTAAAGCAATAGGATACTGAAGTATTGATGTGATCTTCATGTATTCCTCAAGCTTAAGCCTGAGGGGACTCTCTCCAGGCATCATCCTTAACATATCCTCAAGAAACCTAAACAGCTCAAAGAAAATCGAGGTCTGCATTATTGTTACGATTATTGCATTAGCAATCAGAACATACAGTAGGATTTTTGAATTTTTTTGGTTCCTATACGCATCTCCTTCATCTTCTTCTAGACGCATGGTATATCACTACGGCGATACACTGATATAGGTAACACGAGTGGATCGTGAAGTTGAGGCACCGGCATTAGCAATAAAGCCACCGCTCATAGAGCAGTGTGAGTAAGCTCCCACTAATATTACATATTGGTGTCCACTTTGAGCGTACCAAGGGGCACTAAGAGTTATATATCCCCGAAAACCACCAGGAGATGAAAAATATTCCGAGTCACCGGTAACCACCCCTCCCGTTGTCGCATCGTATACCGTAAGGTATATTGTTACTTCATGAATTATTGATCCGAACTTAAAAGAATAGATAGCTTCATTTATTAATAGATCTACATATAGCGTTGCATATACTACCTTCGTTCCGCTCGATAAAACAGAGCCTTTCAGATTTTTTTCTCCTATGTCTATTTGAGGAATAATTTTAGCCTCTGATACTGACTTACGGAAGAATTCCTTTGATTTTTTAATCTCATCTCGTATAGATTGATCTTTAGTAGTTTCATAGATAGAATCCAATTTCGTTAAAATTTTATTTAGGATTTCTAGCTTTCTATTGTTGTAAACGTTCAACATTACACTATAAAGTGATTCATTGGATAGACTTTTTGAAGACCCTACAGAATAGTAATCTATCATACAACTATCTGCATATGCCCAAGCATTTCCTAGCCCACTAACTCCACAAATAGTCCAAGTATAAACTGATCCAGTAGTCCTGTCCGCACTAGCTTCAGCACCAGAAGCATATGCTCCATTGCCACCACTAGCATAACTCCAAGAAGCTGAAGGATATGGAGGAGGACCAAGCGCTAGAATTCCAATTAATGAAGTTGATATTAGTAGCATAATTATTATGACAGATTGGGGTTTAATTATATGCTTAAAGCTCTTTGTTCCCAATTTTTCTCTATCTCACCTCCTTATTAGGCTTGTTAGAGGTTATATATATTGCGGTACTGGGTTAGTAAAAAGATTAGGAAAAAAAGACTAGTAGGGTTCTACGGACCTACTTTGATATTTCTTACATAATTTAAATGAACTGTAGAGAAGTACGTGGTTAAAATTTATTTTATGACTGTATAAATACCAGGTTTTAACAATAGATACAGACCCTATTAGATAACCGATACCAGAATAACGGTTACAAATAAATGTCGAGAGAAACAATTCCCTTAATGTCTCACATCGTAGAAATATTGTTCATTTCCTCTAACTCGAAGATCTTTGCCTCAAAGCTAATATAGCCTTCCTATATGGGCCTCTTCTCCTAAGTCTAGCTCTTCGCTTTGCTTCAATCTTTCTACGCAGCTTGTCCTCAAAACGATCTTCTGAACCCATCGAACCTAATGGGGAAGCCTTGGAAATAAAAGTTTTAAGTCGAAAGGATTGAAAAATTAGAGGAGTCTCAGAACGTTGAAGAAAATAAACGGAGAAACTATTCTGAGGAAGCTGGGTGAAGCCATAATGCTCGACGAGGAGCGCTTCCAACCGTTGAGGAGCAGGAGCGTTTTCGAAATGCTTGTTGCAACGATTCTCTCGCAGAATACTAGTGATAAAAACACTGCTAGAACAATAAGGAGGCTTAGGGAGACGATCGGCATAACGCCGCAGAGCATTTCTAATGCTGGACTACTAGAGTTAAAGTCAGCAATAAGATCCTCCGGCCTCTACAATGTTAAGGCCAGAGTTTTAAAGAAGCTCGCTAGAATCGTCATTAAGAATTACGGTGGAAATTTTGAGAAAGTTTTGGAGAAGCCTCTGGACGAGGCTAGGAGGGAGTTGATGAGCCTACCGGGTGTCGGCCCTAAGACTGCTGACGTAATACTTCTCTTCGCAGGCGGTAAAAAGACTTTCCCAATAGACACCCATGTTTTCCGAGTATCCCGCAGGCTCGGTTTAATAGGGTTAAAAGACAGTTACGAGGATGCCCGTGGAAAACTCATGAAAACATTCCCACCTGAGTCTTACTTGAAGGCTCACCTCCTGCTAATTGAACATGGGAGAAAAACCTGCGGAGCTAGGAGACCCTTGTGCAGTGGCTGTGTGCTTCTGGAATACTGTTCGTTCGGACAGGAGTTTTTGAAAAGGAAAACGCGAAAACCTTAGGCTTGATTCACTTTTTAGAATGTGCGTTGCAATCCGGTATTACGTAGCGCGCGACGATTTGGTCAGAATAGTCGGAGAAATTCAGAGGAACGAAAATTACTCGGAGTAGACCAAGCACGACTAAAGTTACCTTGAAGTTCTTCAAGTGGCTCAAGGGCGAACAAGAGGGAAAGCTCCTTACAGACTGGTTTAAAGTCGCAGTCAAGAACAACAAGAGGAAGCTCCCTGAAGAGCTTTTAACCCCTAGCGATATAGAGAAGATGGCTTCGGCTGCGACCAACCTGAGTGACAGAGCTTTCGTTCTAACCCTCTATGAATCGGAGGCGAGGATAGGGAAAGTTCTCCCGATAAGGATTAAGCGATTGGAGTTAGACAGGTACGGCGCTCTGCTAACGCTACACGGCAAAACGGGATCGAGAAGGATAAGGCTGATAACGTTCTGTTGAGACCGGCGCAGTCCTTTTAAAGGGAGGAAACATAGGTCATTAGAGATAGAATGTACATTGCGCATGGCCCTCTGAGGTGCGGAAAGTCGTGCCGTAAATGTGATTATCTTAAACTTGGGTTATGCGCTGGGTGTCGCTTGCCTAGGAGGAATCTATGCTTAGTTTACCAATGCGTTACGAGAGGAGTAAGAGTTATGGGGATAACCCTCAAATGCAAGACATGCCCGCTCGCACTAGCCTGTATTAAGTCCGGTAGATTCTCCCCTCCCGATGTTGGTGCCTACTTCAAGCTAGACTTGGCGATAAGGTCGTGGGACAAAAAACCCCTGACATCGCGCTCCCCCGCTTGATTCCGGAGATACCGCTTGAGGATTTAATAAGGCCGAGGAAGGACTTGGGGATGGAAGGGGTCATAATATCTATCTCCAAGATCGACAGCGAGAACATGAAGAGGGTCGAAAGTGAAGGCATTCACAACTTCCTCGGCTTCGACGGCCCCATCCTGCTCTCGACCGTAATGCCTGACAGGCTCCTGACCGACGAGACCTTCAACTTCACCCTAGACTTAGCAAAGAATGGAGGCTTCGACGGGGTAATCGGATGGGACATGCCCGTCTACGCCGACTACCCCAGGGCCCTGAACGTATCCAACCTGGTTAAGGCCACATCCATGACGATGAAGTACATCGAGGAAGGGATACCGACGATACCGCTGTTGAAGGGAGGAGATTCCTCGGAGATAGCGCTCCACTCGGAATGTCTAAAGAAGCTGAACTTTAAGAGAGTTGGACTTCACGCTACCGAGTACGTCTTGGCTAAGAACAGGCTCGGCGCCGAGGCCGGCGAGGGGTTCGCCAAAATTAGTGAGGAGCTCTATTCGTTGGGGCTGATGAAGATATACGAGATTGAGGCGGAGCCCCTGATAATAGGGGTCCTCAGCCCCGAGAGCATCTCCGAGTACAAATCGGATCCCAAGGCCTCCCTGGCGGGCATGTCTTGGTTAATAGAGGCTAGGAATTGGCGCGCGTACGCGGGTACCACTTCGGGCGTTGTTGCTGTGAACTTGGGAAGGTATTACATGGAGTGTAACTGCGATGCCTGCTCGGGCAAGTCACCGAGCCAGATCGCAGGAAGTACTGATGACATAGCGTGGCACAACTGGGCTCAGCTCAGGGAGTATGCGGAGAAGGGGAAGCTGGATGAGGTGCCCGTTTACGACATGGTGTTGGAAAAGAGCGACGTCATGGCCGTCGTTGGGGACCTGCACATAGGGACCCCTCAATCCCTTTGGTTGCCATGCCTCAGGGAACTGAAGAGGATCTATCCAACTCACCTGGTCCTATTAGGGGATATGTTCGACTTCGTGAAGGGGGAGCCGAAGGCCTTGCAGGTCGTGGGCTTCTTCAGGCTGCTCAAGGGGCTCGGGGCCCACGTGAGGTTCGTGCTCGGCTGCTCGGATTCTGGTATTACTGGCTTCCTCGAAACTTTAGGGAGGTTCGCGTTTGTCGAGGGGCCCGAGGAGCCCCAGCTATTCAGCCCAAACCCGACGCTGACGGAGGCGATGAGGGACTTGGTGGCGTTTTGGAGGTTCTCGAGGAGGAGGGTTAGGGTCAAGCTACCTGATGGGAGGATGGCGGTGCTAAGCCACGGCGACGAGCTCGGCCTTCGGAGGGGCGAAGACCCTGAAAAGGTGATGGAGGTGCTTTTGAAGGATAGGGGGCCAAACGAAGTCCTTGTGATAGGTCACTATCATAGATCCCTTTATAATCTCGAGGAAGGTGGAGTAATGCTCGGGGCCTGGCAGGCCATAACCTCTGAGAAGAGGAAGGCCGGCCCCCCGCCAGATATAGGCGACGTGCTGATAATCAGGGGCGATGGGTCGGCCGAGCTCGTGAAGGGGATGTAGGAGTTGGGACAGCTCAGCGCCGAGCTGAACTACGAGAGGAGGTTGGAGAGGTACGAGGAGGAGGTCGAGAAAGATATCCTCAACAGCGAGGATTGGGAGGAGGAGTTAGAGCATTATCTCGAGGAGGCGATGGGGGAGGAGCAAGAGGAGGAACTCGAGGGAGAGGGACAGAGAGAAGAAGGGCACGAGGAGCACGGCGAGGGGCACGAGGAATACGGTGTGATGCTGGTGCCGTCGGATTTGACGGAGGAGGAGAAATCCGAGGGAGAGGTGCTAGTAAGGAAGGAGCGCGAAGCCTCAGGAAGCGCCGTGTTATTGGAGAGGCCGGGCGAGGCAGGGGACTACTACGAGGAGCCCCTCTTCCCCGCTCTCGAGATGGGGGGATACTTGAGGGACTTGGTGGTGGAGGGGATCGAGGTGCCGATAGAGCCTATCGAGCTAGAGCCCGATTGGACCGAGGAGGACATCGAGAGGGCTCTCGAACTGGAGGAAAAGAGGCAGGAGGAGCTGGCGAGGGAGGCGCTGTTCGAGGAGACGTTTAGGTGGATTATCGAGGAGGAGGAGCGGAAGGGGCCGCTGGAAAGGCTGTTCGAGGTGAAGACCGTTAAGGAATACGAGCTCGACAAGGAGCTCGAGAGGCCCATGGAAGAGCTTCGAGAGGAGTTTGAGGAGTCTGCTGGGGAAAAGCTCGAGGAGTTTGTGGAGGAGTCCGTTGAGGAGCTAGAGGGGGAGTATGAGGAGCTCACCGGCCTCGAGGAGCTGGAGAAGCTTGAGGAGTTAGTCGAGGAGGTTGGGAAGGAACAGGCTGAGGAGCTAGCTGAGGAAATCGCTGAAGAGGCTGAGGAGGAGCATGTCGAGGAGCTCGAGACGGTCGAGGGTGAAGAAGTCGGGTTAGTTGAAGAAGTCAAAGAAGAGGGAGAGGAGATCGAAGAGGGTCTGGCTGAGGAGCTCGTCGAGAGGGTCGAAGGTGAGGAGGAAGTCGAAGGGGCTGAGGAGGTTGCAGAGGAGGCGGGCGAGGTTGAGGAGGTAGGGGGAGTTGCTGAAGAGTTGGTCGAAGAAGCCGCCGAGGAGAAGGCTGAAGAGGTAGCGGAGGGGGGAGGGCCGCCCGAGAGACCGGAGGAGGAAGCGGCGGCCGGGGAGGAGGGGCCTCACAGGTTCACCGTAGATTGGTACGAGCTACCCGATGGTGTCGCGTTACGCGTCGATAAAGGGAAGTTACAGGAGCTCATAAGAGAAGCTAGAGGGAAAGCAGGTGGTGCAAATGCTTTAAGAAGCATCATACATGAACGCACCCAAGTTGACATACTAAAGGGCAAGCAGGACGTCGTATGGGTTAGGAAGCTCAAGGAATTGCTTGACTTCTTGGGGATACCGTACAACGAAATGGATGCATACATAAAGGGGATCGGCAGCCAGAAATATCCGGATGTGATAAGCAAGCCCCGTCTGTCCTTCAACTTCAACTCAAAGGAAGGGGCTATCGTGCTCGCGGCCGCACTAAAGGATGGACATATTAACAGGAGACTCTTCAACTATACAAATAAGGATAGGGGGAACATAGAAAGGGTGGAAGAGGCCGTGAGGAAGGTTTTTGGGGACGTAAAGCCATACGTAGTAGAACTGCGAGGTGCACGTGAGATAACATACTACAGTTCCGCGATAGCGACCGCCCTGATGAAGATGGGTGCGCCAGCCGGCAGGAAAACTGAGCAGAGGTATCATGTGCCAAAGGTGGTCTTGGAAGGCGATAAGGAGGTGAAGAGGGCGTACCTGTATCAAACTATGATGGACGAGGGGTATTGGAACCCTGAGAGGCATTATATCTCTTACGAGCAGGTAAGTAGCCTTTCCATCGAAGGGCTTCCGAGGGAAGAGAGGGAATACCTTGATAGGCTTCTAACTAAAAGGGGGGAGTTTCCACAGGGTGGTGTCTATCGCTTTGTCCTCGTTAACGAGGAATTGAAAGACGAAATAAAAAGGGAGCATCCTAGTCTATGGGAAGCTATAGAGAAGTCCAAGCCCCCCTACTTAGAGAAGGAGGTAGATATGCTGGAGGAAGTATGCGGCGTAAGGCCTGAACTAAGGGCAGAGAAAATATACGTTACGAGAGGGGAGAAGTATCGAATAATGTGGGAAGTAGGGGTCTATAATAAGAGGGATTTTGAGAAAATCATGAAGTGGCTCGGATTACCCAAGGAAAAGCATAGCCGTGAAAGGGACTAAGGAAACAGGATGAGAAGTTGTAATCGTTCCAGAAGATCGAGTTCCCGTCCCGAGCTCGTCCTTCTTACAAACGTTGCAACAGTGTTGATAAACTACACGGGTACTGCAGGATTAAAGAGTTAAAAACCGAGGGGTCACTAATTGACGGATGAGCAAGAGGGCTAGGTCTAGGCACTCGAAAGAGCGGGAGGAGGAAGAGAGAATTCTAAAAAAATGGCGCGAAGCCGTCCAAGCGGCGCCTTCGCTGATCAGCTCAATCCTCAAGGAGGGGGAGATAAAGATGATGACTAGAAGCCAGCTATACGATGAGCTGGAGAAGAGGGGCATAGACTACGAGGACGTAGATTTCGTGATTGACGAAGCCGAGAGGAGGAAATTGATCTGCCTCGACTATAACGCGTTAAACATATACTATTGGATCCCTCCAGAGAAAAGGGAGGAGGAGAAGAGAAAGACTGAACGGCTCGAAAAGACCGTCGAAAGTGTTTTCTTGGAAAAGGCTGTCGAGCGGCTTCCAGAGGAGGAGTTGAGAAAGAGCCTAGCCAACAAGGGTTTATCAGAATTGGACGTGGAGCGAGCGGTCCTTGAGGCCGAGAGGGACTGTATCATATCGTGTGACATGGAAACGTGCAGGATACTCCCGCTCGAGGACCGGGAAAGGATGCCGGAAATTAAGAGGTGGCGTAGATTCGTCAGCAATCGTTGGTTAGAGGAGAAAATGCTATACGAGGCGATCTGGGAGAAAGAGGAAGAAAAAGAAAGGAGGCAAGAGGCTCGTTCGTCTGCGAGGAGGAAGTCGAAGAAGAAAAAGAAGTCGGGGAAAAATTAAGAGGGATTTAGCAATTAAGTTTTTATCCCATCAGGACAGTTTCTTAACGAATTGATTGTTCCGCTTGATTTTCCTCTTCGACTATCTCCGCCCCTCTGTCCTGCAACGCGCGCAGGACCGGGAAGGTTGTCGAAAATTGAAAGGTTGAACAGGCTCGACGCTTTCACTTCTTGGAATGTAGGTAGCAGTCCGATATCACGTAGAGGTAAATTCTGTGCCACGACAATTCAACGACCTTTTGAGGAACCCATCCTTTGAATGTGAACTCGTGGCTCACAATCCTTGTCCCAGGCTTAAGCTCAGCCTCAAGCTTAGGCTTAATCTTCTCATTAGCGGTCGTCGTCAGGAAGAGGGTTAGGACAGTGGCCTCTGAGAGGTTGGCGTTCAACAAGTCTTCATTGTAGACAATTATCCTTTTCGACAATCCTTCCCTTTCAATCGTTTTGACAAGCTCCTCGTAGAGATCCTTCCTTATCTCGTATCCAACAGCCTTCCTTGCGCCGAATTTTTTAACAGCAGCAATAAGCATCCTACCATCTCCGCAACCAAGGTCGTAAACAACGTCTCTAGATGTTACACCCGCTAGCTCCAGCATCTTTTCAACGACCTCGGGCGGCGAAGGCACGTACGGGACTGTTATCGCCATGTTTTCACCGAGTTCGTCGAAGAAAGAAATAAACTTATCGCCCGACATTTTTAATCCCAGTCTTTCTCCAGCATTTTCAGGATCATGCGGGCATTGTTTAACATATGGTGGTTATTATTGAGGTATACGAATATTCTCTTAGGCTTGGTGGCAAGAATATTGCGTACAACCTCTTCTAGCTCCTCAACTGTGTAATTATGAGAATACCAGGATAAACGACCATGCATCCTGAGATAAACAGTGCCCGTAGTGTTGAAAACATGCCTAGGCAGATCCGGCGAGTCCACGGAGACTACTGTGAGACCCCTGCCACTGGCCCACTCCTCCCATTCACCGCTGAACCACTTGCTGTTCCTCCATTCTACCGCAGCCTTCTCCGCGATCCCGGTCTTAGCGAAAAACCTTTCAATGTTCCTGACGGTGTTTTGGCTGGGCTCGACAAACGGCGGGAGTTGAAAAAGATAATAGTCTATGCTTCCCTCTAATGGTTTGAAAAGACTGACGAACCTGTTGAAAACGCTAACCGCTTTGAAGCCCATACGGTAAACGTGAGTAACTATCCGGTTAACCTTGACAGCCCACCTGAAGCCACGGGGAGTCTTCCTGGACCACGAGTAAACTTGGCTTCCAAAGGGGAATCTGTAGAAGCTTGCGTTAAGCTCAACACTGTTCAGGCCGGAGTTGTCAACATACCAGTCGAACCCATCTGGGTTCCAGTCGTAACTCCAACCAGAAGTGCCTACGAAAATGTTTCTCACCAACCCTCTTCCAGCTGCCTGCCACTATTCCTCCTTGTCGAACCTTTTCATCACGCTAGGTATTTTCTCAACAAGGTCTGAAGCAGTTATGTGGAAGCCTTTCTCCTCAACAGCCTTCAAACCTGCTTCCCCGTGAACATAGGCTGCTGCAGCAGCCGAGGTGAACCCGCTGTTGCCCCATGCTAGGAAGGCTGCGATGATGCCTGAAAGCACGTCACCGGTGCCGCCGACCGCTAAACCGGGTGTGGCATGCTTATTCACCTTGAGGTTTGACCCGTCGGTAATGACTGTTTCAAAGCCTTTAAGCAGAAGTGTGAAACCGTGTTTCCTAGAGAGCTCGACGAGCCTGCTTACGTTTTCAAACCATCTAGAACCAAGGTCCGTCTCAAAAACCTGTTTAAACTCCCCGCGGTGAGGAGTAGCCACGACTCCTTTCAACAGGTTCGGGAAGGCCTTGAAGGCCTTGAAACCGTCTGCGTCAACAACAACCGGCAGCAGCCTGCTCTTGGCTTCGCTGACGATCACCCTGACTGCTTCCACGGTCTCCTCGTGGAGGCCTAGGCCCGGGCCCAGAACCATAGAGTCCGCCTTATCCATAAGCTTTGAGACAAGGGGTATTGCATCAATGTCAAGATGCTCCCCGGAAGTAGAGTAGACCACAAGGTCTGGGGAAATTGCTCTGACGGAGGCTGCAACCGGCTTGGGTGCAATAACTATCGCTAGGCCAGCTCCGACCCTTAGCGCGGACAATGCTGCTAAAGCAGGCGCCCCAGAGAAGGTTTCGCTACCTCCCACTATGAGAACATAGCCGTAGTCCCCCTTGTGCGAGTCCCTCCTCCTAGTTTTCACAACCCTCTTAACGTCGCCCGGCCCGGTGTAGAGCTCAGCCTCAAGAGGTATGCCTATGTCCGCCACCTCAACCTGCCCGGCGAAAGGAGAACCCTCTAGAAAATCCTTAGGCTTGTGGAAAGTCAGAGTGTAAGATGCTTTAACAGCCAGAGTTTTTTCAACGCTCCCGGGGCCAAGCCCCGTTGGAACATCCACGGCGAAAACAGTTTTCCCCGAGGAGTTTACCTCCCCCACTATTGAGGCAAAAGGCTCTTTTAAAACCCCTTTAATCCCTGTGCCAAGCATAGCGTCCACAACGAAGTCGCATCTAGATAAAAGCTCCTTGACAACCCGTGTCTCAGAGGAGTCTGCAACGAAGAGTTTCTCAACATCATCCATTTGAAGCAGGAGCAGCCAGTTTACCCTCGCCTCCTCGCTCCTGATTTCATGAGGCCTACCTACGAGAACCACCACTACTCTAGCACCCATGTTTCTAAGGTGCCTGGCTGCAACAAACCCGTCGCCACCATTATTCCCTGTTCCGCAAAGGATGAGGAAGGTTTTACCCTCCACAAAGGTCTTCGAAGATATGAAGCGTGCAGTAGCCGAGCCGGCGTTCTCCATCATGCAAAGTCTGCTGAAACCCAGGGCTTCAGCGTTCTCCTCTATAGCAGCCATTTCGACGCTGGTTACGACCTTGGGTAGAAGATGCTTCACCGCCTTAAGCCACTCATCCATCTTGAAGTACTTTTTGAAGAAGCCTTATAAGAATATTCTCCGGCAGGCGTAAGCTGGAACAGTGAGGCGCAGAAGGCTCCTTAAAGACTTGGAAAAGATCGTTTCAGACGGGAAGGTTAGAGGAACGGTTTTGAAAAGGCTTAGACAATTTGAGGAGGCGGAAGCCAGCAGGGAGAGGATTTTCAGCGAGCTTTGCTTCTGCATTCTGACAGCCAACTGTTCTGCAGAGGGAGGGCTTAGGGTTCAGGAGGAAATTGGGGAGGGCTTCCTGAAGCTTAGCAGGAGTCAGCTGAGCAGGAGGCTCAGGAGCCTAGGCTACAGGTATCCCAATACTAGGGCTAAATATATAGTTGAAGCTAGGAAGCGTTGCGAAGACGTTTTGAGAATTATAAACGAGGATGGTGATCCCACTAGGGTGAGAAGATGGCTTGCAGACAACGTGCCCGGGATAGGCTTCAAGGAGGCGAGCCACTTCTTGAGAAACATAGGGTTTAAGAATCTTGCCATAATAGATAAGCATGTTCTAAGAGTTCTCCACAGGTACGGCTATATAGTAAGCATTCCCCAAAACCTTTCCAGAGCCAAGTACCTTGAGATCGAGAAGATTCTTTCGAAAATAGCTGGGGAGCTGAACATGACGCTGGCGGAGCTCGACCTCTATCTTTGGTACATGGATACGGGCAGAATACTCAAGTAGAAGCAGGATTGTAACACTGTGATCCGCCTTTCTAAAATAGCTGGGGAGAGCTAGACGAGTTCAACGATGTACTCTCTTCCACGCTTGATTTTCCTTATCAACCCTTTCCTCTGAAGCTCGTTTAAAACTATCGAGGTCTTAGACTTTGAAAACTTAGCAGCATCCTTAATCTGAGACTGCGTCAGCCTCCCGCCAGCCTCCCTTAGAAGCTTTATCACGAGATCCTCGTCTGAAAGCATCTGCATATCCGGAGGCCTAAGCCTCTTTCCATGCGAACGGCGAAGCAGTATTATGGCTAGGAGCACCACCGGCGGAGCTAGCAGAGCCAAGTAGAATATTGGAGGCAGGCTCTCAGCCTGGGTCTCGCCCCCGCTCTCCTCGTAAACAGAGATTTGAAGCGGCTGAGGATCTTGGCTGAACCTGTACGGTGAGTTGGAAGGCAGGTGCAGCGAAACCCTCCAGTCCCCAGCCAGATTCATGTTCAACGTGTCTGAAAAGACCCCGTTGTTCCCGACAGCCACTTCCCTAACTGTTTCAGACCCCTGAGGGTTCAGGTAGACAACCCGGAGTGTAAGGCCAGGGGTTGGCGGGCTGATCCTTCCCTGAACGCTTAGCGGGGAACCCTTCTTAAGCCGGGTGCTGTCTGGTGAGAATTCCTCAACCCTTATAATCCTGCTTTCAAAAACAAGCCTTGGCTCTCCATCTGCGAAATCCATCCTTCCTGCCCAGGCTACTCTCAAAACGTCTTCACGCGACGGCCTTGGACTTGTAAGCTTAAGAAAATAATCCTGATCCAGCTCCGAATAGTCTATCTCGAGTGTCTCATCAGTAAAAAGGTAGAAACCTCCTTCAAAAACGTCTCCAACCTCAATCCTGTCTGAAGTTTTAAGGCTGAAGTTAACCCATTTAAACCTGTACTGGATAACTCCCAGCTGCTTCACTATCCCCGTCACGTCGATCTTGAGGCTGAAGTTTTCAGCCGCCATATGTCTCCCCGTTAGGGACGCTGCCCTGCTGACGATGCTGCGTATGGTTGATTCGAAGCCTGAGAGAATAGCATTCTTGTCAGCACTGTCCTTGAACAGTTTGAAACTATCCAAATCCTCTTGGGAACTCAGCGTTGTGGAGAGTTCAACAACCCATGTTGCTGAAGAATCCTGGTGAAGCATTATCCTGTATGTTGTTTGAAACTCGAACTCTCCTTCAGCCCGTGGAACCCAACCGGAAAGGCAGACTAGGATGAGTGCAAGCAGGGCGCCTGCAACAGCTTTCGGAAGCATCATGAGTAGGGGAAAATAAGCATTATGAGAGGTATAAAAGTTTGCAAACAAACTACTTTTTACAAACAAGATTTAAAAGGCGCTTTTTAAGACTCCAGTTCCTATTTGTTCTTGCCTTTTTCTTTAGCCTGCTTCTGCTCTTCGACCCTAGCCTTTATCTCCGCCTTCTTCTCCTCTTGAAGCTGCTTCTTAGCATCCCTGAAAGCGTGGTTGGCCTCCACGATCCTTTTAGCCAGCTCCTTATTAGTCTCAGGAATATCATTCTGCAGTGCTTTCAGAGCCTCCTTCTCCACCCCCTCCAATTGCCTCAGCCGGGTTCTAATCTCAAGCCTCAGCCTATTCATCTCCATTATGAATTCTCCCTGAGTTATTTCCCCGTTTCTCAGCCTTTCCTCCAGCGTAGTCATCTCCTGCTCCATTGTTCTAACAGTCTCCATCAAGGATTCTTGTTCACCAGCCAGCTCGTTAAGCCGCTCCTCCCATGTTTGGCAGAGCATCATTTTCCTTTCGAGCCTGATTTCTAGAAGCTCCTCCTTATGCTGTTGAACGAGACCCTGTATTTGTGCCGAAAGGCTTTTACCTAAGTAGGGGGGGAGGGTTTCATCAGTATCCTCGTCACCAACAATCCTTGATACGAATAATGCTGAAACCCCGATTATGGTGAGCAGTGCTAATGCTAATGCGAACACTATTCTCCGGCGTTTCACCAGCCTCTTGCTCCCGTTCATTTCCACCTTTATTCTGTCAAAAGGGCCTCTATTAAGCGTTTTTCAGTTTCTTTCACTAAAATCCCTGAAAAACAGTTCATTTCGGTTGAAAACAGTTCATAAAAGTTTTCAGCTCTGTTAGAGCTTAGAAAATTTCTTTATTTTAAAAAATTGCTAAATTCTGATTACTGCTGCAAAAATATTAGACCGGAGGCTTAAAAAGGCGTTAGTTCCTCTTTAAGCTCCCCCGTAAAGCTGCTTGTGGAGCTCCAGTAGTGACCTAACCCTCTTAACGACATTAGGATGCGTGCTAAGGACTTCAACAAGGCTCTCCGCAGCCGAGATCTCTCTGGACGCGAACTCCTCTAGAGCACGGACATCATAGATTCCCCTGAAAGCCCTAGCACCAGCCGTAGACTCAGGGTCGGCTATGAGAAGGGCTCTGAAGGAGGAGTAGCCGCTCATCGACGCCTTAACATTCCTCGGTGCTCTAGCGTTCATGTCAGATATTTTAACTAGGGCGCTTGCAAGGCTCAGAGGCCCGCCGGGCGAGACTGTTGAGCCATGGTAGTCAGCGTAGTACTCCCTGCTCCTGCTGAAGCCCATTATGAGCAGGGTTAGAACATAGTATATCATCATGCCCAGCATCCCTATGAGTAGGAGAATGCCACCGTTCCCCCTGTCCCTCCTCGAGCCGGAGTAGACGCCTGAATAGTATAGTGACATTGCAACCCAGTAGACTAACGCTGGTAGCACTGATAGGAACATCATTATCTGCACATCCCTGTGTTTAAGGTGGCCGAGCTCGTGTCCCAGGACAGCCTCAACCTCGGAGACGCTCAGACTGTTGAGCAGCCCTCTGGTGACAGCCACCCTGGGGCCTGTTAGGGGGCTGCCGTAGGCGAAAGCATTTGGCAACGGGATTTCCGAAACCATTATTTTCGGAGGATTCTTAAACCCGCTTTTCTGAGAGAGCATTCTTACGCTCTCCTCGAGCCACGGGAGCTCGCCCTGGTTCAATGGCCTAACCCGGTAGGCGGCGTCAATAATATACGGGCCGATTAACCATTGGAACAGGTTTAGCCCGATTACGATTGGGAGAAGCATAAGCAGGTCCACGCCGATCATGAAGAGCATTAGGGCTACGAAGCCCGTGGTTATTGCAATAACTATCATCATCGTGGCAATCATGTTTAACCTGAGTTTCCAGAGTTGCATTAAACATCACCTCCTTTGGCTAATTTCCCGTCGAGGGATATAAGTTTTACGCGAATAAGACCGTTGACGCTTAAGCCTCCGGCAAGCTTATTAGACCTGGATGCGTTATTACCGCATGCCTGTTTGCCCTATTGACACAGGTAGATACGGCTCCCCGGAGATGAGGAGGATCTTCGAAGATGAGAACAGGTTGCAGACGATGCTCGACGTGGAAGCAGCCTTGGCTGAAGCACTTGCTGAGTTGGGTGAGATACCGGTTGAGGCGGCTTCAACCATAAGGAGCAGGGCTTCTTCGAAAATCGTCACTCTGGAGAGGGTTAAGGAGAGGGAGAGAGTTACGAGGCACGATATAGCAGCCATGGTTGAGGTTCTTTCAGAAGAGTGCGGGGAACACGGCGAGTATGTCCACTGGGGGGTTACGAGCAACGACATAACGGACACGGCTCTAGCGTTGCAGCTTAAAGACGCTTTAAACATAATCAGGGGGAGGCTGAGAAGCCTCATTGAAAAGCTCTGTGAAAAGTCTGAGGAGTATGCTGAGCTAGTTATGCCGGGTAGGACGCATGGCCAGCACGCTATCCCCATAACGTTCGGGTTTAAACTCGCCGTTTATGCTGCTGAGCTTGCCAGGAGCTACGAGAGGATGCTTCAACTCTCCAAGAGAGTCTTGGTTGGGAAAATAGGCGGGGCTGTAGGAACCATGGCGGCACTCGGACCCAAGGCGCTTATGATAGAGGAGAAAACCATGCATAAGCTTGGCTTAGAACCAGTTGAAATAGCGACGCAGGTTGTTTGCAGAGACAGGCTGGCTGAGCTTGTCTGCTGGGCGGCGCTGCTGGGCTCAAGCCTAGACAGGCTTGCCGTCGAAATAAGAAACCTTCAGAGGACTGAGATAATGGAGGCTGCTGAAGGATTCGGCGAGGAGCAGCGTGGAAGCAGCACGATGCCCCAGAAGCAGAACCCGGTTGACAGCGAGAAAGTATCCGGCTTAGCTAAAGTTCTCAGGGGGCTCGTAGTTCCTGCTTTAGAAAACATTCCGCTCTGGCATGAGAGAGACCTCTCCAACTCCAGCAGCGAGAGGTTCATCATCCCCTTATCCATGACGATACTCGACGAGATGCTCGTGACCATGCGGAACGTTTTAGCAAACCTTAGGGTCTACCCTGAACACATGGCTGGGAACCTAGCTATAACACGGGGCCGGATAATGAGTGAAGCCGTCATGATGAAGCTTGCTAGGAAAGGCATGGGGAGAAAGAGGGCATACGAGCTTATGAGAAGGCTCTCAAGGAAGGCGTTTACGGAGAATAGGAGCCTGCTTGAAGTTTTGGAGGAAAGCCCCGAGGTTACGAAATACTTGAGCTTGGAGGAGTTGAAGGAGACAATGGAGCCTAAGAATTATCTCGGCAAGAATATGGAATTGATAAGCAGGGCGGTTTCTTACGCGAAGTCAAAGCTTGAGAAAGACGTCGTTTAACGGAAGGTGCTTAAGAGGATTTGAGCATAAGCATCGATAATCTGATAGAAACCATCAGAAAGGAGGCTGAAAAACATTATTCTGATGATCCATCGCATGATTGGCTGCATGCTGAAAGAGTCTGCAGGATGTGCATGAGAATCTGCGAGAAGGAGGGCGGTGATCCGAAGGTTCTTGTCGCAGCAGCGCTCCTCCATGATGTTGGGGTGAGATACGAGTTGGAGCAGGGCGTTGATCATTCTGAGAAGAGTGTTGAAATCGCTGAGGAAATTCTTCCGCGAATAGGTTTCCCCAAGGATAAGATAAGCATGGTTCTTGAGGCGATCAGTATGCACAGGTTTAGAAAAGGAGTCAGGGCCGTCAGCATAGAATCCAGGATTCTTCAGGATGCTGACCGTTTAGACGCGATGGGTGCTATAGGCGTGGCGAGGACTTTCTCCCACGGGGGCAGGAGGGGGATCCCAATGTATTCAAGCAGCAGAGACACTGGTTCAACGGTTGATCATTTCTACGAAAAGCTTCTCAAGCTTAAAAATAGTCTAAATACTGAAACAGCGAGGAGGATTGCAGAGGAAAGGCATGCTTTTATGGAAATGTTTCTATCAAGGTTCTTGAAGGAGATTGAGGGGGAAGCATAGGTTCCCCCTAGTCTAGCAGAAATTATTGTGCGACGGTGCTGCCAGAAAGCCAGTGAGCCTTTTAGGAGCTTTGAAAGTACCGGTTCGCGAGAAAGAGCACGTTTAAAAGCTTCTTCGCACGGTTTTTACCTAGCAACCTTGCCGATACAGGTTGTCTTCATAGGGCCAGCCGGGTCGGGCAAGACGACACTTGTCAAGGCCTATGGGGACTGGCTCTCTAGAAGTGGTAGAAGTGTTTCCTTCATAAATCTTGATCCAGGTGTTGAAGAAACACCCTATTCTCCATCTTTCGACATAAGGGTACTCTTCACTGTTGAAGAGATAATGAGGAAGGAATCACTAGGCCCCAACGGAGCCATGATAAGGGCAATGGATATTCTGGCTGAGAGAAGCTTTGAGCTCGCCTCCCGGATAAATACGCTAGAGGAGAATTACAGGCTTATAGACACGCCGGGTCAAAGCGAGCTTTTCGTTTTCAGAAGCGCCGGGCCGGAGATAATGAGAGGGCTATCCGAAGTCGGTAGGACGATAGTTGTCTTCCTGATAGACGGCCAGCTTATATGTTCTCCAAGCGACCTTATAGCGGTGTTCTCACTCGCAGCGGCTTGCAGGCTTAGGCTCAACGTTCCCTTCGTCCATGTTGTAACGAAGGCCGATGTTTTAAGCAGGAGCGACCTTGAAAGGCTGATGCAGGAGCCAGAGTACCTGCAGGGGAGGATTGTTGAAGAAGAGGCTGGGCTACTACAAGAATACGTTCTGGAGCACTCTAAGATTGTCCACCCTTTCCTCAGAAGACAGAGGACTGTTCTGGTTTCAGCCCTATCCGGAGCCGGGCTGGACCTGATGGATTCCCTTATACATGATGCTACGTGCGAGTGTGGAGATCTTCGCTGAGCCTCTTCTCATGTATTTTAGCCAGCTCCTCAAAATATTCTCCAGAGGCGATTGTGTCTTCAATAAGCTTCATCACCAAATATATCTCTGTGAAGAATACAGTATCATCCGCCAGTAGGGTTCTTTTCTTAAGTTCTTTCACCTTATGTCTAACGCTTAAACCAGCGTCCATAATCGTGAAAACCAGTATAGTGTGTTTCAACTCTTTAAGCGGATCCCTGAAGCACTCCGCTAGGAGAATAAGCCTATCGCCTAGACTATCCATATCGTCAAGATTCATGTTTAAACCCTCGTCAATACACTTCTTCATAGAAACGTTTATTGGAGACAAGGATCCTTGGATTTCCGAAAGAACCCTTCTCAAACCTTCAATCAAACCTTGCAATAGTATGCAGCTTTAGGCCTAGATTAATTTTTCCCCAAGGTTTGAGAGAGGTTTATAAGTCTCTTTTAACATGGTTAACTACTGAAAAATGAACGATATTGTTGAACTCTCGAAAAAGGTTCTTGACTACGCCGTTGCAGCAGGAGCCTCCTACGCTGAAGCCAGGTTCCACAGTGATTACCATAGCGGAGTATCTCTTAGGAACGGTGGTGTGGAAGGCGTTATGGCGAGCTACGAGGTGGGAATGGGGATTAGGGTTCTGGTTAACGGCGGACTAGGCTTCGCCTCCACTAACACGCTTAAACCGGAAACCGTCACCAGGGTTGTGGATAAAGCTGTTAAAATGGCGCGTGCATCCTCATATTTGAAGACTAGCAGGATATGTTTCTCGGAGGAGGAGGCTTACTCGGTTGACTGGAGGGTCGCTGAGAAAAAGAGGCTTGAAGACTGGTCTTTAAACAGCAAGATCGAATTCCTGAAAAACCTGGATAAGACGATGATAGGCCAAGGGGTTAATGTTTCCTCAAGGTACATGGGATACTCTGAGAGTAGGACTGAGAGGGTTTACGCGAACACTGAGGGCGCGCTGGTTTCAACACTGGTCCCACGCCCATCGTTTTTCGCACTGATAACCGTGGCAGACCCTTCTAAAGGAGTTATACAGAGGACTCTTCAATTCGGAGGATCAGGCGGCGTGGAGGTTGTGGAGTCTTGGAGGCTTGAAGAGAAACTTGGCGTTGAAATCAAGACTCTTCACAAGATGCTTACGGAATCCGTTAAGGCTCCAGAAGGAGTTATGGATGTCGTGGTCGGCAGCGAGGTTGCAGGAATAATTTCCCACGAGGCCTCGGGACACCCCGGCGAGGCGGATAGGATACTTGGAAGAGAAGGGGCTCAGGCTGGCGAATCATACTTGAAGGCAGGCGACTTAAACAGGACGATAGGAAGCGAAGCTGTTAACGTTGTTGACGACCCCACTATACCGGGATCCTACGGGTTCTATCTTTTCGACGACGAGGGTGTTAAAGCCAGGAGGAAATACTTGATCAAGGAGGGTAAAATATGCGAGTTTCTTTTAAACAGGGAGACCGCTGTTAGGCTTGGCGTTAAGAGTAATGGTTCCGCCAGGGCTTCAAGATACAGCGTGGAGCCAATTGTTAGAATGTCCAACACGTTCCTACTCCCAGGCGACCATAGTCTTGAAGAGCTTTTAAGCGACGTGGCTAAAGGCGTTTACGTGAAGAGCTTCATGGAGTGGAATATTGACGACAAGAGGTGGAACCAGAGGTATGTGGGGCTGGAAGCATACATGATTGAAGACGGTAGGATAACCACGCCTGTGAGAAACCCCGTAATAGAGATAACTACTGAGAAGCTTTTCTCAAGCGTGGACGCGGTTGGGAAGGATTTAGGCTTCGTCGCAGCTACCTGCGGCAAGGGGGATCCGATGCAGGGCATGCCAGTGTACATGGGTGGGCCGAGCTTTAGGATGAGAAACATCATGATTAGGGGGGTTGGTTGAAAAATGGTTGAGCTGCACGAGAAGGCTTTGAAAATGCTTACAGACAGGGGTGTCGACGAGGCGATAGTAATTCTTTATGAAGCTGAGGAAAGCTCCGTGAGGTATGCTAACAACGAGCCTACTGTGGCTCTTTCGGAGAACATAAGCACCCTGATGATATACAGCAGCATTAAAGAGAGGTGTTTCCTAGGGAGTTTTGAAAACGTTTCCGAGGATTTTCTGGAGAAGATTGTTGCCGACGTCGTAACCATTACTAAAAACACTCCTCCAACACCTTTCTACGCACCTCTTCCAAGAGGAGTCTTCAACTATAGGTTTGGGAAAAGGGTTGAGAGGAGGATTAGACAGCTTGACGAGCAGCTGGTCTCCCATGTTTCAGAGGCCGTTAAGGCTAGTAGGGAGGCTGGCGCGGAGAGAAGCGCAGGAATCCTTTACTCGCGCCACATGGTTGAGAAACTCGCATCCTCAACAGGCTTAAGCCTTCAAGAAGAGTCCGCATCCCTAACGCTTAACCACCGCGCGTTCGCCAGCCCGGAGGCAACAGGACAATGGGTCTCATGCTCAACAAGCCTAGAAGGCTTCAACCCTTACGAAGCGGGAAGGAGGGCTGGGGAAATAGCTGTTGCGAGCCTCAACCCTGTTCTCATAGAGGAGGGGGTTTACGATGTTTACATGGGGCCATTAATATTTGCAAACATGATGAGCGAGGTCGCTGACTTCGCCTCAGGCTTCCTCGTCCAGATAGAAATGAGCTTCATGACGGGCAAGATGGGTGAGAAAATCGGCTCTGAGAAACTAACCATTCGCGACGACCCCACGATGCCCGGCGGGCTTGGGGAAAAAGTTTTCGACGACGAGGGCATGCCGACGCAGAGGACAACCATCATCGAAAACGGTGTTCTCAGAAACTACCTGCACAATAGCAGGACGGCGAAGATCGCGGGAGCATCGTCAACCGGAAACGCTGGAATAATAAGACCCCACCCGTGGAACATCGTGGTTGAACCCGGAAGGGCGAAGGAGGAAGAAATGCTGCAGAAACTGGGAAAAGGGCTATATCTCACAAACTCGTGGTACACCAGACATCAAAACTATAAGACTGGAGATTTCTCAACCGTCATTAGAGACGGCGCGTTCTACGTGGAGGATGGGGAGATTAAGCACCCGGTTAAGGGGCTCCGAATAAGCGACAACCTCCAGAGAATCATCTCGAACATTGAGGAACTATCGGACAAGCTCTACGGAGTGCTCTGGTGGGAAGTCACCATTCCAACGTATGTTCCGACAGCAATCATCAGGAACGTTAGAATAACTAAAGCCTTCGGCTATTAACGAAAGGTATCTACACTCTACTCTTCAAGACCTTGCATAATCTTCTTATATAGCCTTCTTCGGATTAGCAATTTTTCCAATCGCCTCATCTTTAATTCGGTTTTCCGTGCCTTCGGCGGGATCAGTACGTACTCCCAAACATTGTTACTCGACACAGAAGACCCTATTATACAATCCCTCTCCGCCTCGTATAAGGCTTGTTTCACCTCATCAGGAGATAAGCCCGTTTTCAATAAAGCCTCTTTCAGTTCATCCTCTGTAAGCGTAGTAACTTTTTTGCTCAAAAATACATTTTCAACAGATTTTTCAAGGCGCTGAGTTTTCTGTTTCTCCTTTACTCTATCCTCTTTAGGAACCCAATGATATGATGACCATGACCTATAATCGATGGAAATCAGTTTTCTCCTCTCAGCTTCGTTGATTACACTATCGACATCATCGGCAGTTATGCCTTTATTTTTCAATTTATAAGTCAGTTCACGCTTTGTCAAGGTTTTCACCTTTCCATTTTGGAAGGCTGACCTGGCTAACGAGGAAGCTGCTCTAATTGCCTTATGCCATCTCTTCATAACTTTTTCCTCGTTTAACTCTTCAGGGAACTCCATTCTCTCATGTCTTTTAGTCATAATGCTTCCCTCTTTTATCTAGCCCAATTCCTTTTATAACCTTATCATAATTCTCTTTACCACCAATTCGTGCAACCCAGCATACTCGGTAGCCATATTTTTCTGTATAATAGATTTCCCTAGGCTTAATGTTCCCTTTTACTCCACATAAATCTTCCAACATCTTGTTTTCGTCTTCCATGTTGGGAGGCTTAGAGTCTTTTATAACTTTCCACAGATGAGGGTTTTCTTCTTTTATTTTTTGTTCTAAGTCTTTGGTAATAGGGGCAATATATTGTCTTGTTCCGATCAAAGCAATCTCTTCAAAGTCTATGCAATTTTTAATGTATTCTCTATCTTTATCAGTAAGTTTCTTTTCAATACTTACTGATTGCGAGTATCCTATATAATTAGGTTTCCAGCTTCCTTCATCCATTAAAGTTTGATACAAGTAGGCTCTCTTAACTTCGGGACTACCTTCCCTGATGAATTCGGGTACACGATATGGATGAAAAGCTTTCCTGCCCACAAGCACACCGGCCTTTTCTAAAGCCTCTCCTATAGCATATGAACGAAATTCAATGATTGCAGTGCCCCTACCTTCTTTTTCTATAAATGGAGAAGCTATGTCTCCAAATACGGCTCTTACCGCCTCTTTTACTCTTTTCTTATTTCTTTCGTCAAGATTTGCGTATCTAAAACGATGTTGCGTATCAATCCAACCATCTTTTAGGGCAGCTGCAATTATTGTAGCACCTTGAGGTGTGTTGAAGTCAAATGGCAATCTTGGATTCTTTATTGCGTCTGGATTTCTAGAGCCGCCTATCGCAATTATATCTTTATTCACAGAGTCATATGGCTCATTTAAGAAATCTAATAGTCTTTCAAGTGTCTTAACAGCTATAGTATCTCTTCCTTCTTCCAATATCTCTTTTATAGCTCTCTTAGTTATATTCGTCTGGCGCTCCAGCTTTTTCCTAGACCCAGCCTTCTTTACCCCTTCCTTCACAAGTTCTTGTAATACTTCATGTCGCAGTGTCAGTAGCTCGTGGCCAGACAAGTCATCCCAATTTACACGGCTCTTAGCTTTTCTGCTTGTCTCCCGGCTAAGCTCCCTTCTGGCTCTTTCATAGATCCGCTCAGCGTTTCGTCTACGACTATACTGGCCCAACTGCCACTATTCTCCGCGTACTAGTTTCAACGACCCGTCCCCCTTTATCAGCAGGATGTCCATGATGTCCGGGATGAAACCGGTTTTCTCCTCCTCGCGGGTTTGAGTCTGCCAAGACCCTAGGATGACTAGCCTCTTTTTCGGTTTGAAGAAGGATTTGTGAAAATGCCCTAGCACATGAATCTCGATATCATCCTCCTCTCTCAGGATCCCGTTAACTATTTCCTCCAAGTCATCCTCCTTGTTAAACCCTAACCTATGACCATGCCTTAGCACCATTACTCTGCCGTCTGCAAGCTTGACCCTAATTTCCTCCTTGCATGCCGAGTGGAAAGCAAGCAGGTCCCTCACCGCGCCTGACCTGGTGTCGTTCGACTCCAACAGCTGGGGCCTAATCGAATCCTCCGTGAACAATAGCTGTTTCATCGCTTCCAACAGCTTCAATCGGTCTGAATCGGAGCAGCCGGATACCGGTATTACTTCTGCCTTCAGTTCTCTCAGCCCATTCATGAAGCTCGTTACCTCCCATAGTGTCGGGCTTCCGTTGACGTAGTCGAAAGTATCTCCAAGCAGAATCACGTATGAAGGTCGAATCTTCTTCAGCTTTTCAAGACATGTCTCCCAGAGCGACTGGTTTGTCCCGATATGGAGGTCTGCTACGACTGCCGTAGTCCCGTGTTCTAACACAGCGTCAAAAACACCAATGTTCTCACCCACTTTCTCCCCCCCTATGAGATTCTTAAGCTGAATCAAATTGTGCTCGGCAATGTCTTCAACACTCCTCGAGACCCGGGTTGCTGGTTTACCGAGGCATGCTTGGCAGTTGCACTCCATGACGCAGGCTTTCAAATCCAGCGTGTCTAGACCATGGTACGCGTGGAACCTCTCAGCGCTAAGAAGCCAACCCATTCCGGCGAAGGATGCCTCAGGAAACTCTCTGCACAACCCGTAGGGTAGTGATCTCGGGCTTGCAGTTCCTATTATAAGAGGCTTAACCCTGAGCTTTATCATCTTTAAAACCGCCGTCCCCATGAGGTCCCTGGCTTTTTCATCCTCGTAATTCAGAACGTATTCAGTGGCGTGGAGAGCCACTTGCTTGAACCCTAGCCTTTGAAGCCAGTGAGAGTAGAGATCCATCTCTTTCGCATCACTCCCCTTGAGGAGAGGTATCGTTGGAACTCCCTCCCTGACGTACCTGGCTGTGAATAGGGCGGCTGAGATAAGGTTGGTCAGACTCATCATCTTCGGATCATCCATGTAGACAGGCATATCCCAGCCGACAACCCCGTCGAAACCCCCATCCTTCAGAAGGGCTAAGGTTAAGTTGAATGTTCTTTCAGTTAGGAGCCTATCTAGGGTGATTGTGGATAATAGTACTGTTCCGTCGAAATCAAGGAACCTGTGAACACCTTCATCCATAACTTTTTCAATATTCACCTTTTCAAGATCGTAAAACGAAACTAGGATAGCTCTTACGCCGAGCTTGTCCCACCTAAGTCTTATCGGCTTCTCCAACCGGGTCTCTGGTATAAGGCGAGGCAATTCTATGGCGGGAGGCTTTATGCTCCAAGACTCTAAAAGGGAGTGAAGCTCGCGGAGCTTGTCTACCTTTGGCGGCGAGCAGGATCTAGATTTAATGCAGACTGAAGTGTACATACAGGTCTTACAACTCACTGTGAGATCCTTCACCCTCAAGCCTTTGGAAATGCACAGGTTAACTAGGCAGACATCACTTCTTGATGGAGTACAACCGCCGCAAAATTGGTATAGTTCGCAATCCTTGCATGACTTCCAACATCGCTGAACTTTACCCATAGGTTTACACTAGTATAGGGAAACTAGGATATTTAACCAAAACCCTTGGGTATTAGTCTAGATTAAGCCAGCGATTATTGCAATGCCTACTGTTAAGAGCAGGACGCCTGCTAGAAGCCTCATGTACCTTCTCTTCTCAATCCTCCAGGCATCTATCTCAACCACGCTTCTGCCAAAGTATACTATTAGGAGTATTGCTACTAGCGGTAGGATGAATATCAGATTGTAAAGTAGGAGTAGGAGGAATACTTCAAGCGTCAAGCCTATTTTAGAAAGCAGGTAGAGTATGGTTATGTATATTCCGCCTGTGCATGGGAGTTCAACCATTGAAACAGCCATGCCGATCAGGAACCCTGCACTAATGCTCATCGTCCCGGAATATTTTCCCAGGATTCTGCCTAAGACCCCGGGCTGTTCTAGACTAAACCCTTTACCATAGTAGAGGAACTCTTTAAACTCTAGAACGCTGAATAGGATGGCTGCTGATCCGACGATGTAGCGTAAAATGCTTCTAAACGAGGCTATGCTGATCACGTACAGCAGTCCTACTCCCGCGCTCATGTAGGACAACATAACGCCTCCGATGAAGGCTCCACACGTGGCCAGCATTCTTCTCGACGAGCCTGCTTGAAGAGAGTAAGTGATGAGCAGAACTATAGTTGCGAATGCGCACGGGTTTAACGAGTCTATGAAGGCTGATATTATCACGCTGACCAATGAGGGCAGAGGTACGATTGGCGGATGCTGCTCGATAAAAGCCCTTATTATTTCTCCAGCCTTATCGCGGTATTCAAGGTCACGGCTGTACTCAAGCATCAATTTCTCAAGGTTTTTAGTGACCTCTTCCTCTCCAATAAGGCATTTGTCCCCTATGAAGACCGCTGGGACCTCGCGAGACTCCTCTGTTATGTTAAAGCCTTCGGCGAGAGCCACGAATAGCTCTATGCTCGTATCGTTATTAGAGATTTCGAACCTTTTGAAAACCACGTCAGGATAACTTGCCTTAATCCTGCTAATGTAATCCTCAACCCTTGCACAATGCTCACAACCCTCTGCGACGAAGTAGTAGACAGTTATAGCTTGCTGCTCAGCGATAAGAACAATAATGGGAGTAGCGAGCATAGGAACAGTTAAAGCAAGTATGAGAAAACCGGGAAAACTGTTGAAGAGTAATCGCGTCAATCTTAAGCCCCTTATTTCAACAGGAATGTTTTGGTAACGTTCAGGTTCAAGCTATTGTATTTGATTACGCATGTCAGATTGTTAAGCCCGCTTTCAACCCCATAGCATGGTGAGCATGGAACATCTATGATGAAAGATTTTGAATTAAAACCTTTTGTAACGTGAATGCTCAAGAAACCCGAGGGGTCGATCCACTTATTTTTCACGACATACCCCCTATAACGGCTCTTAAAGCCGAATATTTCAATATCCACATCGCCGAGATTCTTACTGCTAAGCAGGATGATTGTAAAATTGACCTCGCCCTTTGACAATTGATACTCATCTTTATCCGTGAAACCTGAGAGGACTAGTATTAGATCATCTTTAGAATAATAGCTGGTAACGTAGGAGCTTAACTTGGAAAGATACTTATTAGCATTCTCAACGCTCTCCAGAATCTCTAAACATGTTTCAGCCAAGCTACGGTTTACGAGCCAGTGGGAAAAGAATTCTGAAACACTCTGATTATAACTGTTAATGTTAGCCATGTAGCTATACTTATTGTCGAATATGAGAGCACTATCGTAATCCGTCGTGTTAGCATGCTTCATTAAAGTATGGATTCTTTCGAACCTTTGTTGCTCACTTAAATACTGAGTATAGTCTAAACTATTGTTTGCCAGCCAGTGCAAGAAGAAGTCTAGGACGCTCTGATTATATTTTCCATCAGAAGCCAGGTAACTGTATTTTTCATCGAACAGGGATGCCTTAGCGTAGTCAGTGGTGTTAGCGTATTTCATGAGTGAAGAAATCCTCTCTGAGCGTAAACGCTGCGCAGCATAGTATTGATAACCGAAATAGCCAACTGTAATCAATATTACAGTTATCAAAGCGATTCCGATTTCACGCCGCATCCCTTCCCCTAAAAGTTTTCTGCAGAATTATAAACTTTTCAAACCACGGCTAATCAGTTTTTTATTTGATTGCCGAATCTATTCAAGTTTAAATAGTACTTGGATAAATTATCCAAATTCGGAATGACGTATTTGCCGTCAAGGATCCTGGCGAAAAAGGTTGCCTCATTAGCCGTTTTAGCAGCGCTAGCGATCTCTTCAAACTATGTTCTCCTAAGCCTACCTAACGTTAAGCTTATGGACGTGATAATTTTCGCGTCAAGCATGGCGATGGGTTTAAAGTTCGGGGCAGTTCTGGCAGTACTCATATGGATTGTCTATGGAACACTGAATCCATACGGGTTTAACCTTCCAACGCTAATCATTGTCATGTTCAGCGAAATGGTGTACGTGTTATTCTCTAAAATACCTATGACTCTGGGGTTCAGGGCTGCTAAAGCAAGCCTTCATGATTCTCTGATTCTTGCTTCAATAGGGTTGTTTTCAACTCTAATATACGATCTTGCGACGAATGCTTTCGTTGGGTATTTGTTCTATGGTTCTGTTATCATGGGGCTGATTACAATGAACTTCCCCATACCAATGGGTATCTTACACGAGCTTTCCAATGCAGTACTCTTTCCTATTGCTGCACCAGTCATATACAGGGCGTTGAAAAACTAGGCGGATGCTTTTTTGGGGGGTTGAACCGATTGTATGCGTATCAAGTAAAGATTTAAATACTGCTTGGATAAATTGTCCAGCCTAAGGTGACCGACAATGTCTAAAGAACCCCCGCATTACAAGAAGTCCCTTATACTCATAGTTCTGATATTCACATCGCTGCTTCTCGGAGAGACGCTTTACATACTTGGTCTTAGAAGACAGTTGGATACGCTTACACAGGAGGTTGAAAACCTGGCGAAAAGTGTTGAGCCGATTACTCTGAAGGTAAGCCTCCTCGTGAAGTATGACAACGCTACCAAGAGGTGGTTTAACAATACTGTTGTGCCCGTAGGCTGGACCCTGTTAAACCTGACCCTTTACGCTCTAGGGGGAAACGTGGATTACGAAGTGTATCCTTTCGGCGTGTTCGTCACAGGAATAGGCGGCGTGAACCAGCATGGTAACCATTATTGGTTCTGGTATAGGTGGGACCCGGAGGCGCATGACTGGGTTCTTGGAGAAACGGGTGCAGACGCGTATGTTCTCAAGCGTGGCGACGTCTTAGCATGGTACCTGGCGGACACCAGCAGTTGGCCCCCGGCTAAGCCTTAACGTTTTTCTATAGGCTCTGCAAGTCTATAGCTAGTTGTCAATGCTGGAGTCTTTGAAAAGGCTTGTCCAAGAGTGTATGAAGCATCCTAAGGACTACACGCCCGGCCACGTCCTGTTGGCAATTCTACAAATAGGGGAGGGAACCGTTTCACGGGCTAAGCTTCAAAGGATGCTCGGCCTAGGCGAGGGCTCTGTTAAAAGCATGGTTAAATGCATGAAGAAATACGGTTTAATCTCCACCTCAGCCAGCGGCAGCAGGTTAACCGGCAGGGGGATTGGGATTCTTAGGCGCGTAAGGCTTCACGTTCCAGAGCTGAGGAAAACCGGTCTATACTACTTATCGGTTGGAAGGGTGAACTATACTGCCGTGTTAAGAGGTATCGAGCCTCTTGACGCTTTGAAGACGAGGGATATGGCTGTTAGACTTGGGGGAAGCGGAGCAGTGCTTCTAACCATGAAGGAAGGGGGTTTTAAAATACCCTATGTTGCCGAGGACCTTAGAAGCCTCTCGGTGAAAGACCATGAGGAACTGAGCAAACTGAGCCTTAAAGACAATGATTTCATACTTATTGTAGGCGGGGATGATGACCGCTCAGCCCTAGGAGCCATGGGGTCAATACTACTGGAGCTGGTCGTGCGTCAAGCTTAAATCCGGGCGTGGAGTATTGGCAGCAGGTTGACAATAGCCGTTTTAACGCATAAGCCATGCTCACACTCATCCATGCGCCTAATGGAGGAGGCGGTTAAGCTGGGTGTCGATTGCCAGCTGGTTTCATTCAGTGAAACCGCGCTTCTTTTGAAGAAGGGCGTCGTCAGGCTGAAGGTATTCCACGATAAGGGTGTTAGAAAGGTTTTCTCAAGGCCAAAAACCCTGTTAAGCCCCGTCATGCTGTACGCACTCTCGTTAACAAGGATTCTCGAGGAAGAAGGATTCTACGTGGTTAACCCGTTTAAAGGATTCATGAACACTCTGGACAAGATGATCACCTACAGGAACCTTTGTCTGAGAAAACTTCCAATACCGGATTCTCTCCTCACGCCTTCGCAGCGAAGCATTAGGGAGACGCCGCCACCCTTCTTCTTGAAGCCGATATACGGCTCAAGGGGTAGAGGAGTCAGGCTTGTTGAAAGCCTGAACACAATCCCCATCCTTAAACCCAACGGGGCTTGGGTGGTTCAAGCCCCAGCTAGGGATCTTAATTGGGACATAAGAGTGCTCGTATTAGGCGGACGTGTGCTCGCAGCGATTAAAAGGGTTTCAAACAAGCCTGTTACAAACATATCTCAAGGAGGATCTGGAGAAGCCTTTAAAGTTGACGGGGAAGTAGCGGAACTCGCGGTCAAGGCTTCCGACTCTTTAAGCTGTGTTTTCGCAGGTGTCGACATTTCTTTCAAGAACGGCGAAGCTTTTATACTGGACGTTAACCCTCAACCAGATTTCATGGGTGTGGAGAAAGCAACCGGTGTGAACGTTGCCCGAGAGATAATCCGCCACATGCTTTCCAAGGTAGGGGAATAGTCTTGAGGACTACTGGCCTAGTTATTGCGCTTGGACACGGGGAGGAGGGTTTCGTGGAGCTTAGCCAGCTTGAAGGGTTTCCCATTTTCCTACACGTTGTCAGGAATATTGGGGAAGTAGCTGAGGAAGTAGCCTTGGCGGTGTCTAGGGATTCTCAGAACTTGTTTGCCGAGGCTGTTTCCCAATACGGCTTTGAAGAATGCAGCATCCTGGGTTTAAACCATACTGAAGACGCGTTTAGCACTGTTAAAGAATGTTTGGAGAGGGTTTCAGGCGAAGTGGTTGTCACCGCACCGGCTAACGCTCCCCTCATACCTGTGGACATACTTGCCCTGTTAGCGGAGCTTTGCGAGAAGAGGGATGCTGTGCTGGTTAGGGATGTGAAGGGGGGAGTAGACTGGCTTCTATCAGCCTACAACAGGCGGAGCTTCATGAATATTGTTGAAACAAGGAGGCCTGCTGGCTTCGAAGAACTTGTGGACGGGCTTAGGAGAGTCATGTACATAGCACACTCCGGTCTTAAAGACATCGACCCCATGCTTTTCACGAACATAAGGGTAACCCGTGCCTCAGACATACCTTTCATAGAGAAGCTCCTTAAGGGGGCTAGAAGGGGACGTTAAGATGATTAGGATATTCGGGATAAAGTATGACGGCTTCATTAAAAAAGGCGATAACCTTGCTAAGATAACAATAGAGTCTCTTAAGAGAAGAGGCGTGGGGGTTGAGAACAGGGATGTGGTGACGCTCACTCACGTCGCGGTTTCAAAGGCGATGGGCTACATAATTAGGCGTAGCGAAGTCAACCCAACCCCCTTGGCGATAGCTCTCGCAGACAGGCTTCGCAAGCCGGCGGAAGAGGTGGAAATAATACTTAGAGAGAGCAGGGAAATCGTGAGGCTTTCGGGAGGGCGCATAATAACTAGGAACAGGGGCGGTATAGTCTGTGCAAATTCCGGAATCGATTTGTCGAACGTGGATGGTGGCTTAAGCATGGCTTTTCAGCCGAGGAACCCGGATAGGGTTGCTAGGAAGATAAGGAGGCAGTTTCTAGACGAGAATGTGGATGTTGGGGTAATAATTACAGACTCCTTTGAGAGGCCCTTCAGGATGGGGCAGGTTAACATGGCGATAGGATGCTCAGGCATAGCTCCGATTAAGGATCTAAGGGGTAGAACCGACCTTTTCGGATATGTTTTAAGGTTTAAGCGGATGGCGATTGTTGACGAGCTTGCTGCTGCGAGCGAGCTTGTGACGGGTAGCTCTTCAGAAGGCTTCATAGGAGCCTTAATAAAAGGATACCTGTATGAATACTCGGATGAGGGTGTTCAAAGCATTCTGAGAAATAGGAAAACCGACTTATTCCTGTAAAATCTTTAAACCTTGGAGAAACTGTTAATAACCCTTCAACCATGTTTCTCAATATGGTTGAAGGAGCTCCGGTTATGCATGAAGGAGAGCTCATCGGGTTTGTTAAAAAGGAGTATGAGACAGCTAGGCTGATAGAGGTCATTCTGACATGCGAGCCTGAGAAACAGATAGACCTTAAGGCTCTCAAGGAAGCGTTGAGAAGGCTCTCCAAGCCGCATAAGGCTCCTCCCCCTGAAGCCGCTGAACTACTGGATGAGGATTCAATACTGATCAGTAGGGCTTTGGCGAACTCGGTAGCACTGCCATTCATCAAACCGGTTATGAAAACCCTAGCCCCGGTAGAGATGTTTAAACCAATATCTGGAACCCGATACATACTTCAGATAGATGTCCCCAGCCAGGACTTGACTCTCGGTGTTGAAGACAGGCTTGCAGGCATACCTGGGTTGGCTGGCGAATGGTTCGCGGGCAAGGTTGACGGGGTGATAATCAGGAGGAGGCCCGCCTCCATAGAAGTGTCAGTCGGAACAAGGACGATGGCTCCGCGCACCGAGGTGGCTGGCGAATGTCACACCATCTTCGACTTAAACAATGGTTTAAAAACGTTCAAAACGCTTGCTGACGCGAACATCCCGATCATGTATGGCGACGTCATGCTCGTAGACGGGGTTCTGGATGAGAAGAAGCTAATTTTACGGGCAAGACTTGTCTTCCTGATAAGGTCTAGAGAGATGTGGGTTTTCGACTAGGAAACAGGTCTAACCACGCTCGTAACGATTTCAGGGTTCTCGGAGAAGCTCCCTATTTTCCAAACAGGCAGTATTAGGCAGCCTTCTAAGACCCTTGTCTCGGAATCCAGGAAAGTAACCACCACCGGGTAAACGGCCTTCCAAGCATTCTTTTTTTCAACCAAGTACTGGGATAGAAGCCTAGATCTTTCAAGCTGGAGCCTGCAGGCTGAACGGATGTTATAGTTTCTCCTAACCCATTGCTTGCAGTCTATTGAGACAAGAATCCTCGGCGTCTCAACCAAGACGTCTATCTCCCTAAAAGTCTTTTCAAGGCTGAACCTGAAATGCTCCGTAACTCTGAATCCTTTAGCTCTGAACACTTCGGCAATGATTCTTTCAAACCCCCTCCAGTTAACCGATTTAAAAACACTCTCGAGGCTGACTCCTGACTCAACTACGTGTTTAATAAGCATTAGGAACCCCTCCGGAAGCACTTTAAACCCCCTGTTAAGCTCAACGGCCCCACCCTCCCCGGAAAGCAGTTTTAAACACTCAACGTATCCCGAAGCCTCCTTCCTGCTCAACAGCGGCCCCTTTTCCAAAAGCCTCTTTAAAAGTCTGAGGCAAAGTGTTACGTCCCCTTCTTCCGGCGCCATGTTGAAGCATAGATGAGGAAGAATTATATTTATGGTTTGAAACGTAGAACCGTGTTGAACGCTGCCTGGGCGCTGATGATCATAGCTCTGCTGTCGCGCATCGGGACGATGAGTAGCGATGGAGAAGTATCTATCACGGTGGTTTTGAAAGTCACCCCCTTCGACCCCCTTGGGAAGCCTGATTTCAAGGTTTACGTAAACGGTTCTTCAAACCCATTCGGAGAAGAGCTTAAAGTAAGCTCCTCACAGCCATTGGTTCTCAAAGTCCCAAAGGGTAGCTATCTGCAGATAAGCGGGGAGCTGGAGATAGCTGGTGACTATGGTTTCTGGTACCGGTTGGACAGCGTTAACGGGTCTGGCCGCTCAATAGAGTTTAGAGCCGACCGTGATGCCACAGTCTATTTAAACTATACAACTAACCACCTGCTTACATCACCCTACTTCATAGCTGTCTACGTGCTGCTAGCACTGCTTTTCATAAGAAGAATCGTCTTGTCGCCAAAGCAGGTAAAAACGTTTAAAAAGCAGTAACGTGAGAAAAGTTACAGGAATGAGCAAGAGTAAGCCAATTATTCTGATTGCTGGGGAACTCGGGGCCGGTTGCACAGAGGTTGGGGAACTCGTTTCCAAGAGGCTCGGCGACATAGAGGTTTACAACACTGAGAGATTTATAAGAAGCCTGGTTTCCTCCCCGCACTTAAGTTTCCAGACTCTTGTAGCAAAATCTGTCTCAGGGGAAATAGAGATAGAGAAGGTTTTGCAGAGCATGGTTCTAGACGTTGTTAATAATGGTCCAGCAATAATAGAGGGAAGAAGCGCCCTGTTCGCATTGGCACGGGAAGTTGATTTAAAGGTCTTCCTGTATAGCGATTTCGAGAGTAGGCTGAAACATATAGCGGAGAAAAGGAGGACTGAGGACTTGAAGCAGATAGAGGAGGATATTAAGGCTTCAGACATGGATAGGAGCAGTCTCGTTGAAAGGCTTTACCACAAGAATTGGAGAGATCCCTTATTGTACGACATTATGATAAACACTTCTAAGGTTCCCTATGAGGAAGTAGCTTCGTTCATAACAGAGGCTCTGAAGCTTAAGCGTTAACTGTAATGGGACTCATGCTAAACGTTAAAGATTTATATATTACTTGACGGAACTATTACTCATGAGTGGAGCTACTACTGGTGGAGAAGCTAAACCTGCACAGCCTGCACCTGCACCTGCACCAGCGCCTGCGAAGCCCCCGGCAAAGAAGGCTAAGAAGCCGGCTAAGAAAGCCAAGAAGGCCAAGAAGGCTAAGAAAACCAAGAAATAAGGCCTAAAGCACATACTAAACAAATTTCTTTTTCTCCATATTCTCAACATATTAACTGCACAATGTCCCTAAGACTGTTTACGACAAACATGGCTCCATGAGCATCCGGCACGGGAACGCCGGGTTTAACGCATAAGATGGATATTTTAACCGCCTTAAACATGCTTTTATCATACACAGTGTCCCCGACGGCAGCAGCCTCGTTCAACGGAATAGAGTATTTTGCACACACCCTGCTTAAAACATCCATCTTCTTAGAAGGATCCACATTGATTTCTACGATACCTGTGAAAAAGCCTTTCCGGTCGAAAACCATCCTGTTGGAGACGCACTCGTCCGCAGCCAGCATTCTACACACCCTTTCGGCAAGCACATCTAGGCCGCTTGAGACAATTACCCTTAAAATCCCCCTGCTTCCAAGCTGGTTGAAGACGGTGAGGGCCTCCGGCTTCACCCTGACGCTGGCGAAAACCTGCTCGAAAAAAGACCTGGGCAGCCCCTTGGGCCATAGGCTGACGTCATGTTTAACGAATTCCTCATAGCTTATTTCCTCCCTGGAAAATCTTTCAAGCGCCCTCCTAGCAAGATAGTCGGTTCCCAAAAACCTGTGGACAATACGCCAACTGCTTTCCTCCTCCACGAGCGTCCCGTCCATGTCGAAGAAAACTATTCTAACCATTCTGTCAAGCTCATCGTTTCAACGAAGGCTGCTGCAAGCAGTAGGCTGCTCACTATTATAAGGGTTGTCAAATATCCTTTGAGCTCCCTGTTAAACCTTTTCTCAAGGATGGCGAATAGGCCGGCTAAACCCTGGGCGGAAGCCAAGCCGTACGCTAGGAATTCAAGTATACCTGCTGGCGTGGCGAGAAGCCGGGCGGCAACCGAGAGCGAGTCCAAATTGTTTATAGTCGAGATTGCTGAAACAGCGACCCCTGTAGTTGACGAGGAGATTATGCTGAAACCGAACCCTACCACCGGGATCATCATTACGATGCTTAGGGCAAGATTATGCACGAAAATATCCAGCGGCCCCGTGAATTTCATGGTTTCCGAAACCGAAGCGTATATTTCCTCTGCAAAAGATCTATCCAAGCGGATTGTGGATGAAATTAGGAATATTATTGAAAAAAGGAAAACCGTGATTGGGAAAAGGCCCCATTTCGTGTGGAGAAACGGGGAAAATGCCCCAATGTTTCCACTACGCTTGTGGATGACGCTTATTTTTTCAACAGCACGCAACCTGGGCGTCCTAAACCACCTAAAAATATAAGGTTTACTGAACGCTTCCATTACCGTTGCTTTAAATAGCTTAGCTTCATCAGCAAAGACATGAGCGATGAAGAAATTGTTAAGGCAGAGACACTCTACAGTGGAAGCGTAGTATCGCTTCTCAGGTACCATGTCTCACTAAGGGGCCGAAGGCTTGTGAGGGAAGTTGTCAAACATGCTGGCGCTGTTGCGGTAATACCTGTTAGCGATAAGGGTAGAATCATCATGGTTAAGCAGCATAGGCTTCCCGCTGGCAGGAGCCTCCTGGAAATACCCGCTGGGACAAGGAGGGTTGGCGAGGATGAGGAGGAGTGTGCCCGAAGAGAGCTTCTTGAGGAAACAGGCTATAGGGCGCGAGTCTTGAGGAAAGCTTTAAGCTTCTATCCGTCACCCGGATACTCCACCGAGAAAATAACGTTGTTTTTAGCGGAAGGCTTGGAGGAAGCGGAGCAGAGGCTTGAGGAAGACGAGGCTATTGAGGTTGTTGAGAAAACCTTGGAGGAGGCTTTTGAGATGCTGAGGAAAGGCTTGATTGAGGATGCTAAGACGATCATCGGGTTATACTGGCTGGCTGAGCAGTTGAAAAGAACAAATGCGTCGGGTGATGCTGGAGACCAATAACCATATATTTAAGCATTATAAGACGATTTTTATGGACAGGGGAAACATGGTTTTGCCGAGGCTGGATTACGCTAGGGTCGCGCACTTCATAGCTGCGAGGCTTAGACAGTATTTCGAGGCCTCCGGAAGGAAGGTAGGTGTGATAGGGTTATCCGGAGGGGTGGATAGTAGTGTAGTGGCATACTTGACGATGATGGCTCTGGGGAGAGACAGGACGAGGCTTTACCTCCTGCCTTCAAGCGTCACGCCCAGCGAGGACATGGAGGACGCTATGAGTATCGTCGAGAAGCTTGAAATACCAGATGGGAACTGGAGGGTGATAAGCATAGATGAGATCGTTGAAGCCTTTGAGAGAAAGCTCGGGCAAATGAGCAGGGTTGGGAGGGGGAACATAATGGCGAGAATCCGGATGACGATACTTTACCATGAGGCTGCTGCGAACAATGGGCTGGTTATAGGGTCAGGGGATAAGAGTGAATACCTCTCCGGGTACTTTACGAAACACGGCGACGGGGGGGCTGATGTTCTTCCACTAGTAGGGCTATATAAGACTCATGTGCGGCAGCTTGCAGAGTATTTGAAAATCCCTGAGAGAATATGGGTTAAACCGCCTTCTCCAGCCCTGTGGCCGGGGCAGACGGCTGAGGAGGAGCTAGGAGTGGATTATGCGACCCTGGACACAGTGCTCTACTTGAGGTTTGATAAGAAGCTTAGCGAGGAAGCGATAAACAGGGTTTCCGGGATACCTTTGGAAACTGTTGAAAGGATCCTTGAAAGAGTGAGGCTTACAAGGCATAAGAGGCGGTTGCCGAAAAGGTTTACGATAGACTATGATAAGATGAGTGTTTAAACGTTTTAGACGCTGTTTCCGCGTCTAGAAGGTTAAACAAACAATAAGAATATTAATGGGGGTGTGGAAAACAGGGTGGTTGAACGCTCTAGTGGAGATAACCTTGACATCCTTCGTTGTCGCCCTCTCAGGAGCCTTAGCTCCAGGCCCTCTCATGGTTACAGCAGTAAGAGAGTCTTCAAGCAACAGGAGTAGTAAACCCGGATTATTCCTTTCCCTTGGACATGCTTTGGCTGAAGCGCCCGTCACAGTAATACTGGTTTACGGGCTGCTTAACGTTGACGAGAGTGTCTTCCCCTACCTGAGCCTTATAGGCGGATTTTTCCTCGTCGCAACAGGGCTCCTATCGATCCTTAAGCCTGGCCGGAGGAACGTTGATGGGGGTAAGGCAATCGGGGCACGCGGTTTCTTAACACTCATCATGCTCGGTGCCGCGGTTTCTCTCTCAAACCCCTACTGGGCCACCTGGTGGGTTACGATAGGCGCCGCCTATGTTTCTAAGGCTCTCACAGTCGGAGGCTTAGGAGTCTTCCTTTTCTATCTAAGCCATGAAATAGGAGACCTACTTGTCTTGGGCTTAATATCGAAAGCGGCTGCCAGCGGCGCCCATAGTATTGGTGAAAAAGGATTCAGAATCCTGATGTTAGTTTGCAATCTTGCAATAATGGTGATAGGAGTATACTTTATTCTCCAGGGTTTAAAAGCCCTAGCTTTAGTAGCATTGGGTCAAACGGGTTAGAGAGCCTTAACCCGTGTAGCTGATTGTTTTACGGTTGGAAGAGAATGTTTTTCAACCTTCGCGTGTTTAATGCACCCGTGGGAAACCGTTCAAGCGAGACAGTTGTTTCGATGCTTGCGGAACCAGTAGCTAGGCTGGTGGTTGAGAAAGGCCTTATCCCGCTCACAGAGCCTCAGCTAATGGCCATACCTAGGATACTCGCAGGAGAGAACGTTTTGATAGTGGCGCCAACTGGAATAGGTAAGACTGAGGCGGCAATACTCCCGGTGCTCAGCCTCATGCTTGAAGAAAGGGCTAATGTTAAGACGGGTATTTTCCTAATCTACATTACTCCGCTGAGGGCTTTAAACAGGGATCTTGTAGGCAGAATCAGCTGGTGGGCCAGCAGGCTTGACTTCAAGCTTTCCGTGAGGCATGGCGACACCCCGTCTTCTGAGAGAAGGACGCAATCATTAAGCCCTCCCCATATTCTCGTAACTACCCCGGAAACATTCCAAATACTGTTGATAGGGTCTAGGCTGAGGAGCCATCTTAAAACCGTCAGGTGGGTTGTGGTCGACGAGCTTCATGAGCTCGCCTCAGACAAGAGGGGCAGCCAGCTCTCACTCGCCCTGGAGAGGCTTAAAAGGATCACGGGGGAGAGAATACAGATAATAGGCCTGTCGGCGACAATAGGTGAGCCGGAGCTCCTGGCCCGCTTCATGGTTGGCTCAGGAGGAGATTTCAAGGTTGTTTCAACGCCTGTTCCTCGAGACATGGAGATAGGCATGGTTCTCCCCGACGTTGTGGAGGAGGACTATGTTACCGCCGAAAAGCTTTTGACAACACCCGAAGTATCTGCGAGGCTTAGAGTCATAAAGGAGGTTCTTAAGGAGAGGCAGGCTGTTCTCCTCTTCACTAACACTAGGGCTACTGCTGAAGCGTTGTCGAACAAGCTGCTCGTGATGAATCTTCCCACACCGGTTTCAATCCACCATGGTTCGCTGGGTGTTCAGGCCCGGGTTAAGGCTGAAGAAGGCTTGAAGGAGGGGGAGTTGAGAGGCCTAGTCTGCACCTCCAGCCTTGAACTCGGGATAGACGTCGGGCTCGTAGACTTCGTTGTGCAATACGGCTCCCCGAGACAGGCCTCCAGGCTGGTTCAGAGAATCGGGAGGAGTGGGCACAGGATAGGCTTGACACCTAGGGGGCTGATTATCTGCATGGATGAGGATGATGCTGTTGAATCCATGGTTATAAGGAGGAGGGCTTTAAGCAATGTTTACGAGCCTGTTTCGCCCCCTGAAGAACCATTCGACGTATTGGCGCATCAGATCGTCGGAATGCTTCTTGAGAAACCCAGGCTAACAATAGAGGAGATCCTGAAACTGGTTCGAGGAAGCACGCCGTACGCGAGGCTTTCAAGAGAATCCTTGAAACGTGTTCTAGAATTCCTTTCGTCACAATACCCGAGGCTACTGGCCTTTGACGAGTATAGTGAGGCTGTCAGAGCGGGGAGGAAAAGCGGGTTGATAAAGTTCTTCTTCGAGCATGTTTCAAGCATCCCTGAGATCAAACAGTATCCTGTTGTTAACGAGGAGGATAACATGGTTATAGGAAACCTGGACGAGGAGTTCGTGGCGGAGAAGGGGCTTCCAGGCACAAAATTCGTAATGGGCGGCCTAGTTTGGTCGATAATTCAGGTTTACGAGGGCAGGGTTATTGTGAAGAGGGCTGAGGACCCGCTTGGAGCCGTACCCTTCTGGACTGGCGAGGAAATACCCGTGGTTTATGAAACAGCCATGGAGGTGGGTGCTTTAAGAAGGATGGTTGAGGAAAAGTATTCTGAGGGTCTTGGTTTAAAAGAGATTACTGAAGCCGTTTCGAAAAACTATGGGGTTGACGAGGGTCTTGCGTCTAAAGCCGTTAAACCAATCGTGGACTGTCTTAAAAGAAACATCCCGGTTGGAACAGACAGGAGGATAGTTTTCGAAAAATGGAGGGACTACACTGTCATACACGTCTGCCTAGGAGACCTGGGGAACAGGGCCTTGTCAAGAATTGTCGGCCACATAGTGCTTTCCGAAATAGGTTTAACCGTCCCTGTGAGCAGGGACCCATACAGGGTTATGGTTGAGCGAGCAATCTCGCCTTCAATCATACTTGAGAGGATTAAGAGTCTTAACGAGAGGGATATTGAGAGAATACTGCTTGAAAACGTTGAGACTGTGGGATTGTTTAAAAGAAGGTTTCTGCACGTCGCTAGGAGAATGGGGATTATAGAGAAGGATGCTGACCTAACCTCCATAAGGCTTGAAAACCTGATAAGGAGTAGTAGAGGCACCGTGGTTTACGACGAGGCTGTTAAAGAGCTTTTGTCTAAAGACTATGAGACAAAGCCTCTCGCACAGCTTTTAAGAGACTTGTCGTCAGGGAGGATGGAGGCAGTGGTCTACGAGAATCTTGGCGAGCCCTCACCCTTGGCTCAACCGATTCTAAGACAGGCGGAGAGGCATCTCGACATTTACACGCCTGAGAACGTTGAGAGAATAGTGTTAATGTATGCTTCAGCAAGGCTGAGAAACACTCCTCTAGAGCTTGTCTGCAGCGAATGTGGTCTTACGCATGGCACTGTTAAACCCTTGGAATACGTTCCGGGAGCGAGATGCAGCAGATGCGGCGGCAGGCTTGGAGTAAACCCAACCCCCGGCTTAAGGATTAGGCGCGGAAAATCCCGGAGGATGAAGACTGTTTTCAAGAGGATCGCTAAGAGTGCGGAGCTGCTTGAAAAGTATGGGAGTGATGCTGCCCTAGCCCTAGCTGGAAGAGGATTAAGCTTGAAGACTGTTGAAAAAATCCTTGCGAGGAGAAGCGTAACCGGGGAGGATCTTCTTAAGATGATTGTGGACGCTGAGAGGAGAAGGCTCCAAGCTGATTAGGAATTTCAGGCGCTTAAAATATAATGGATGAACTTTTCAACGTCAAGCTCAGCAAAGGTCCTCCAACCCAGTACAAGGTTGTTCCCGTCTTCAGCAATGTAGCCTCTTTTAATATACCTAGACAGGTTCAACCTTACCCGCCACTCGGGAAACTTCTTTCTAAGAATCTCCTCAACCTCTTTAACCGGAGCCGAGCCCTTTCTAGAGATTATCGTAGATATCACTACAGCCAGGCCGGCTATCTCGTCTATAGACCAGCCCATGGTTTTAGCTGCGGTCAGGCTGAGCTCATCCCTAAGCGTCACGTAGAATCTTGCTGTTGAAAGCCTGCTCTCATCCTCGCTCATGCTTAGCTCCCTACCGTCGTCTGAAACAATCTTTATCGTGAGGCCCAAGTCCTGGAGGCGCGTGTTTAGAAACTTGATTATTGAGATGTAGCCTGGCCCAAGGTTCTTCTTCAGCTCCCAGCCTTTGACGCCTGGAATCCTATGGCTTTTGAAGAACAACAGTTGGACGGCTCGCGCAACCCTGCTCCTAATCCTCTCCTCCTGCTCCAACCTTTAACACTCCCTAGATCGGCAGGGCCACAGAATGCTTGCCAATGTTTTTCGGGCTCGACCTGAATATCCAGACCCTGTTTTTCAAAGGGTCCTGAACAATTCCCACCAGTCCCCTCATCATGAGAAAGCTCAACACCAATGCTCTAAAAACCTTCCTATCCTCGCCCTCTCTTCCAACGAAATCATAGTAGTCGACCATTCCACGTCCAATCTCGCCGAGAAGCCTTTCCATCTCCCTCTCTAAGTCGGCCTCCTCCATCGGAAGGATTTCAGCAAGCTTGTTAAGCGTCCGTGCCTCAGGCTCCTCTCCGCCTCCAGGCAGGCTGTACTCCCTAAGGTTAGCCCAGTAGCCGTA
>JAFNIX010000013.1 GCA_017601225.1 Candidatus Brockarchaeota archaeon
CCCTGTGGAGGCTGTTTTCATGGGGACCTACACGACTTACGGTAGGGGGAAAGCGGTCGCTGTAGCTACGGGTATGGAAACAGGGTTCGGCAAATTTGCCGAGATGGTGCAAGCCGTAGAGGAGGAGGAAATACCTCTAAAACAGAAACTCGAGAAATTCGCTAAGAAATTAGGAATGCTTATTATAGTTGTATGTGTAATAGTTTTCATTCTTGAAATATTAAGAGAGGGCACCCATCTTGAAAACATTGTTGACATGTTCATGACTGCAGTGGCATTGGCTGTCTCTGCCGTTCTAGAGGGCTTGCCTGCAGTAGTTACTGTTTCTCAGGAATCAAAACAGTCATGATAACCGGAGACCATAGCCTAACAGCTGTAGCGATAGCTAGAGAACTGGGCATTTTGAAAGGCGAGACCAGTATTACTCTTACGGGCCTTGAACTGGACTCTATGAGCGAAGAAGAGTTTGACAAAATAGTGGAGAATGTCTCGGTTTACGCTCGTGTTTCTCCTGAGCATAAATTAAGGATCGTCAAGGCATTGAAAAAGAAGGGACATATAGTTGCGATGACTGGTGACGGTGTTAATGATGCTCCCGCCCTTAAGCAGGCAGATATTGGGGTTGCAATGGGCGTAACCGGGACCGATGTTACCAGAGAAGCCGCTGACATCGTTTTAGCTGACGACAACTTCGCAACTATTGTAAGCGCAGTGGAAGGAGGAAGAACAATCTACGACAACATCCGGAAATTCTCATTCTTCCTCATGAGGTGTAACTTCGACGAGCTCATGTTAATCGGAACTTTCGCACTGCTAGGCTTGGAGCTTCCACTAACCGCAGGGATGATTCTCTGGCTGAACCTTGTAACAGATGGTGGACCCGCACTTGCTTTAACAATGGATCCTCCTGAAAAAGATGTAATGAAAAGGCCGCCGCGTAATCCTAACGAAGGAGTTTTGCATGGAAGGCTTGCTTCAATAATCGTCACTTTCATATTACAGTTCACCTTAACAGGAGGCTTGTTTTACTGGCAATACTACTTGCTACCTGGTCCTTTAACCCAAGTAAAACTGGCACAAGCCAGAACCATGGCTTTTGTTCGAGCTACGCTGCAAGAATTATTTGTAGTTTGGAATTACAGGTAGGAAAAACGAAGCCTATGGAGAATGGGTAGAGAAACAATAAGTTCTTAATAGCGTCAGTCATAGTTTCGGCTATAGCGACAATACTTGTGCCGTTCTTCGGCCTTATGGGAACAGTTTGGCTGGATGATCCGTTAGAGTGGACAATTGCCATAGTTGCTTCGCTGTCGGGCTTATTTATACTTCCAGAGGTTTTCTACGGTAGGAAAATATGGCGTTGGACATAGTCAGACTTATTCTTTAAGCTACCTGCGCCCCGCTTTTCTTCTGGTATGCAAAGTTGTTTCTTCTAAGTAGGAGCTTAGTTGCTTCAGTGCTCACTAAGATTATTAAGCATATGCCAGTGCTCATCAAGAAATCGGTTAGTTGCGGTTCAACGATTCCAAGTGCTTGACGAGTAATGGGAAAAGTGATTAAAGCCAGAAGAAGAATGGTCTCCCAGAAAACGGCTGCTAGTAAAAACCTATGAGGGCGAGCCTCAAAGATAGTATAGTTTAATGAACGGCAGGTTAATGCCAGAACTAGTTCAAAGAAAATTAATGATATGAAGACCCTTGTACGAGCAATATCTTCATAGGGTAGAGATGATAGGAAGACCCAAATGATAAGTGGCACACCGATTACCACTGTGCGTAAAAGAAAGATTTTAACGTCTTTTGTGAATATTGATTCCTTCGGGTTTCTGGGCGGCCTCTTCATTATATCTGGGTCTGATGGGCTTACACCTAAAGCTATGGCGGGAAGGCCATCTGTAGCAAGGTTAACGTAGAGGATTTGCACTGGAAGCAGTGGCAGAGGTAAACCCATCAGAACTGTTGCTGAGAGCATAATTATCTCAACCAGATTAGCCTGCAAGAGAAAAGCAAGGTATTTCTTTATGTTATCATAGATCCATCTGCCAAGTTCAATAGCGCTCACTATTGTTGCAAAATTATCATCTACCAACACCATGTCCGCGGTTTCCTTAGTGACCTCGGTGCCAGTTATGCCCATTGCAACCCCAATATCAGCGTGTTTTAAAGCCGGTGCATCGTTTACACCGTCGCCAGTCATCGCAACAATGTGACCCCTTCTTTTCCATGCTTTGACGATTTTTAGTTTGTCTTCAGGTGAAACACGGGCATATACGGTTACTTTTTCAACTATCTCCTCTAATTCTTTATCGGAAATTTTCTCCAATTCTTCACCCGTCAAAACTATGTTGCCTTCCCTATAGATTCCAAGCTCCTTAGCTATTGAAATTGCTGTAAGCTTATGGTCTCCGGTTATCATGATGGGTTTTATTCCTACTTGTTTACATGTTTCTACAGCCTTTATAGCCTCTTCCCTAGGAGGGTCAATCATCCCAACTAAGCCCAGAAATATCATGTTGCTTTCCACAGTTTTTTCATCTAAGATATCTGTGTCTTTAACTGCTCTTTTGTAGGCTAAACCCAAAACTCTAAGGCCGTTTCCAGCCATCTCGTCATTAACTCTTAGTATTTCCTCCCTCCTCTCCTCAGTTAATTCCTTAACCCCATTCAACTCATGTATGTGTGTACATTTCTCCAAGACTTTTTCCGGTGCCCCCTTCATGCAGAAAATTTTATCACCTTCAGGAGTTGAGTGAACAGTCGTCATGAGTTTTCTTTCAGAGCTGAATGGAACCTCGTTGATCCGTGGATACTGTTTTCTAACCTCTTCCGGTTGCAGACCTGCTTTTACGGCAACGACCAGAAGCGCACCTTCAGTCGGGTCTCCTTTAATACGCCATTTGCCATCTTCGCGTATCAGCTCAGTATCATTGCATAAAAGCGAGCATTTCATTAAAAGATCGAAGCCTTGGTTTCGAAGAATTCCTGTTTCATTATCCCCATCGATATGAAAACTACCTCTAGGTTCATAACCAACCCCGGTGACCTCAATCCTCTTTTCGAGAGTATAGATTCTCCTTACAGTCATCTCCCCCTTTGTTAATGTTCCCGTCTTATCTGAGCAGATAACAGTCACTGAACCTAAAGTTTCTACAGCAGGCATCCTTCTAACAAGAGCATTTCTCTTAGCCATTCTATACATCCCTATGGCAAGGCTGCCAGTTACAACAGCTGGCAAAGCCTCCGGAACCGCTGCCACCGCTAAAGCCACGCTGAAAAGCAGGATCTGTAGCAATGGTATGCCCCTCCAAACCCCGATTATTATCATGGCGGCTGATATAGTCAACGCTATCATTCCGAGCCATTTTCCTATTTCTCTAGCCCTCTTCTCCAGAGGAGTCTCCTCTTTCTTAACAGTGGCAACATTCCTCGCTATTTTTCCAAACTCAGTGTTCATGCCTGTTGCGATAACAACGGCTTTCCCCTTGCCGCCAACAACCTGCGTCCCTGAAAAAACCATGTTCCGCCTCTCGGAAACGGGTGTATTCTCAGGCAGAGGGGATGTCTCTTTGACCACAGGCACGGACTCACCGGTGAGGGAGGCCTCGTTGACACGTAGGTTGATTACGTCGATTAGTCTGGCGTCCGCAGGAACCTTGTCTCCCTCTTTCAATACAAGTATGTCCCCTGGGACAACTTCTCTTAGAGGTATTGAGACCTCTTTCGAATCTCTTATAACTGTGACGTTTGGGCTAAGCATTCTTTTAAGTGCCTCTAAGGCTTTTTCGGCACGATACTCTTGATAAAAGCCAAGGGTCGATGAGACTAGAACAATGGCGAAGATAACTATGGCATCTACATCATGTCCGGTAACTAGGGAAATTAATGTCGCAGCAATAAGAATAATTATTAGAATGTTTTTAAACTGGCTGAGGAAAATCTTTAAGGGCGAAGCTTTTTCACCAGTTTTAAGCTCATTAGGACCATACTTTTCTAGCCTAGTCTTAGCCTCCTCACTAGTCAATCCTTGTAAGCTTGTGTCGAGTGAGCGTAAAACGTCATCAACACTTATGGAATGCCCTTTTTTGACGATTTCTTCCTCAGGATAAGACATCAAGCTTGAGCTATTTAATACCTATTTATTTTTTTCGGTTAGTTTTATCCGGTGAGAACACCTGAATGAGATTGGAGAATAGCACTAGAAAAGCCCAGCGGTTAACATCTGTTTATCTAAATTTCTTCAAATAAACCATCGTCTGCAAACAAATTAAAGCTACTCTTAGGCTATACCGCTTTTGCAAAGTGAGAAGGATTTATAAAGGAGGCTACGAGCATTTTTGGAGACGTACCGTATTGTCTGATGAAAGAAAAATACCTGAAACCATGTCGACCCCACATCCGGACAACGCAAGTCTCCCCCCATGATGTGGAAGCACCGTCATTGATGGCGATGCGGAATTTTAAGAGGCTTATTATGCATACGGCCAGCTTGGTTGTCATGAGGGTATGTGGGATTCTGAGGGAAAAGACGTTGATAAGCGCGTCGTAAGAAAACTTTTGGAGAAACATGCGGAATTTTTTTGAGTATTTTTTACTGTCCTACATGGAAGGCGATGATGCTGGTGCCTCTTTTTCTTTAGTGGAAGCAGCCAAAATCAGGAGGTGTCTTGAGCGATAGAGAAAAAAATTAAAATACCTTGTGTGGAAAGACCGGGGAGATCTATATGGGAAGCGTAAAGGATCTTGAAGTTATCGAGAAACCCACTCGTGACCGTATGGGTGTTGGCCGATTCCATTTTTCAGACAGATATTCCGTTTTCGACTGGGGTGAAATGCCCGACCAGATTGAAGGTAAGGGTGCTGCCCTATGCCTAATGGGCTCTTACTGCTTTGAGAGGCTCGAGGAGAGAGGTATAAAAACACATTATCGCGGGCTGGTGGATTCAAGGGGTCGAACTGTTCGCTTCGACGAGCTAGGACAACCTACAAAAATAATGGAAATCAGTCTTGTAAACGTTTATAGACCTAAAGCCTACATTGAAGGTGGCAAACTCAAATACGACTATAGCGTTTACACGCCAAACTTGACAAACTATCTAATCCCGTTGGAAATAATCTATAGGAACAGCTTGCCGGAGGGTTCATCGGTTTTCAAAAGACTTGAGCGGGGTCTTGTAACGCTTAAAGATCTGGGTTTGGATCACGTGCCAAAACCAGGCGAAAAACTCGCCAAACCTATTTTTGACGTAAGCACCAAACTCGAGGAGGGTGACAGATACATCACATGGGAGGAAGCCCAAAAAATCGCTGGGCTAACGGGCGAGGAGATTAAAGCAATTAAGGCTTTGCTTTCAAGGGTCAATGAAACCATAACCGAAATAGCTCAAAAAAGCTCTTTAGTGAACGAGGATGGGAAAATCGAACTGGCTTTTGATCCCGAAAGACAGCTGATGGTTGTGGACGTTGTGGGTACTTTGGATGAGTGCAGATTCACATATCAAGGGGTTCATGTAAGCAAGGAAATAGCTCGGGTATACTATAGGCGGACAGAATGGTATAGGGCTGTGGAGGAAGCTAAGCATATGGCTGCAGAAAAAGGGATTAAGGATTGGAAAAGCCTGTGTAGCATAGGCCCTCCAAAGCTTGACCCGCAGTTGAAAACTATTATCGGCGAAATGTATATGGCGGCAGCTAACGCTTTGACAAACCGTAAACTATTTGATGTTCCAAGTCTTGCAGAAACCGTTAGTAAGTATAGGGAGCATATTGGTGAAAAGTTATAATTAATTAACACGTTATTGTTTTTCATATGTCTAAACAAGCTACTTAATAGTTTTTCGTTAGACATGAACATTAATAAATATTCACACTATTCTATTGGAAGGAAGAGCGCTCGACTAAAGGAGCAAATCAAGTATTATTAGAATTAACGTGGCTATAACAAGCATGATCCACACGGTCTTGCTCCATCTGAATATCTTTTTACCGTCCCACACGAAACCCCCTGCTGACTGTACTGGAATCAGATTTAGAATGACAATAATCAGATTAGTCGCATATCCGACTGTTGCCACCACCGCTAGCAGATTATTGACCATAATGATTGATATTCCCTTGAACGCGAAACCCAAAAGCAGACTGGTTACTGGACCCACTGCAAAGATGATTCCCGTCTTATCTTTTTTCGGGTCATACCACCAGTCTAACTGCTTCACGTAGGTTGAGCCGTATGCTATAAATGTGATGCCAAGTAGCGCCAACAGCCAACTGAATAAGATTCCCGACCCCCAGGCTTTGAAGGTTGTTTCTAAGCCGAGTCTGCTTGCTACAAGCCTTTGCGAAAGCTCATGTGCCAGTAGGCTTATAGCTACAGCCATGAAAACCATTGGAATAAGCATTAGCGATCCTTGGCCGCGAAGTATTTGAATCCACCAAGCCGTGGAAACCCCTAGTAGGGCAGCCAGCAAGTGCCATGCTTCCCTGGTCTCAAAGTTCTTTGTTTTCTCTTTATCTCGTCTGAGGAAAAATGTTCCAAAACCTACGAAATGAAACTCTACCGCCCAGAGTCTTAGAAAGTATAGTCCATAGTCTCTGAGTTGCGCCGGCAGCTCGTAGAGATGGAAGCCCCTGTGGATGAACATGTTCCATGAGGGGGAATTATACCTGTCGGCCGTAGCGTATATGACCTCGCACCCATGCTCCTCCAGCCATAATATAGAGCCGTCAACTAGGGATCTGCCGATGGATCTTCCACGCAGCTCCTTGTCGGAGACAAGCGCGTCGATGAAGCCTGTCCTCTTGCCTTTTAAAACCTTGATCCGCATGGAGACTGTTCCAACAATCTTTCCGTCGGATTCTGCAACTAATGTTCCTCCACACTGCTTCCCTGCACTCTTCCGTGCTTCGTCGAACGCGGTTTGAAAGACAAACCTATCAATTATGCCGAGGCTTCTTGTGAAAAGTTTCTTAACCTCCCTTTCCTCACCCGGCTGCATCTCGCGGATAATTATCTGCATTTGCCACGTTTTCAGTTAATGACAATTATTGTTTATAAAGCTTAAAGTTTCGATAAGGAGTGTTTCCCGTGAATCGAAAATAGTGGCCATCGTCTAAAACAACTTTAAGCAAAATGTTTATATCGTGTCACTTGTTTCCCGAGCTATGGCAGAGACTGGTTGTGAAATAGCAAGGTTTCTTTATTGCGCAGGAGTTTTCGAGGAGGAAGTCGCTAAAACGTATAGTCACATGGCTGAAATTACAGTTGACATGGATTTCAAGTGTCTCTTGAACTATATTGCTGACGACTCCTATAAGCATGCTAAGATGTTTAAAGCTCTCAGTGGGCATCCGGTAATTTACGGTAAAAGTGGATTTGAAGACTGTGAAAAAGCCTTGGGAAGCCTATGGACGGATATTATGGAGAATTCGAAAAAGATGCGAGAGGAGAGGGAAACGAATAACCACAAGCTCCTCAAGCTGGTAGACGGTTTAGAGAAGTTTGAGGGTATCGTGGCGGAGGAGTATTTGACAGTTTTAAACGTCAAAACCATAGAGCTCATGGCGCGGGAGACAGGGTTAAACATTGAGCCTTACAGGATGATATTTGAATGGATAATTGAAGATGAAAAGAGGCACGAGCAAATTTTAAAGATGCTTAAGAATTTGATCGTCAGAAGTACCAGTAACCCATAGGATTATTTTAAATAAACGCAGCACGTTTATGAGGATACTGATACAGGCTAGAGATACTATAATAATTCTCTTAAGTTCCTGATAGTTCAAACCATAAAACCGGGCCCGCTGGGATTTGAACCCAGGTTCTCCGGCTCCGAAGGCCGACGCCTTTATCCTGGCTTGGCCACGGGCCCAATGTAAATCATGCTAAATGTTGTACTTAAATCTGTATTTGTTCAATAATAATTGCGATCTACATGTACCGGAAAAACTCAAAGTTCAATTGACGGTTAATTCTCAACCTTTAATCAACTAATGGTGGTTAATGCGTGAAGGTAATAACATGGTTAACTAATTGCAAAGGGATAAAGCGCGCGCTATCAATAAGCCTTTAGTGGCAATGGCTCTTGGCGGAGTGGTAAAGAAAAACTATAGGTATCTTGTAGGATACAAGGGTTTTGTTTTCTTTACCCGATCTAAAACTCCTTTAGAATTGCCTCATGGAACAAATTTGATTATAGCAAAGCAGATCTGGATACCTAGCTAGCATAGCGTCAAAAGCAATCCTTAAAACTGGAATAGGGAATTAATCGCTATTAAACAGGGTCTATAACGTTTTACTCATATTTTTCTAAAAACTATCTCCGGCCTACTTATCCTGTGTCCAGGCTTAACCGCAAGCTCCCCCGCTGAATCCCAACCGTAGTCTTCAGGCAACCCCTCCAGATTAAGAAGCCTCCAGATCTTCTCAGACGAGCTTGGCAAGTATGGTCGCAGAACTATGGCCAGCGTCCTCACAGCGTTCACGCAGATGAACAACGCTTCAGGATTTCTTGTTCTCCACGGCTCCTTAGCCTGAAGGAGCCTGTTGCACTGAATAGCGAAGTCCACAACCTCCTTTAAAGCCCTGTCTATCTCATAGTTTTCAAGCTTATCCCTCATAAGCTTGGGTAGTCTCCTGATGGTTTCAACAAGCCTCAAACATTCCTCGTCGCCCTCATAGTCCCCCGGCTTAGGCACCTCTCCTCCGTAAAGATTCTGTATGAGCGTTAAAGTCCTATGAATAAAGTTCCCAATGTTTCCAACAAGCTCCCCGTTAACCCTCTCAACCAACGCTTTCTCGGTGAAATCACCGTCCTCGAAGAAAGGAATATCTCTTGCAAGAAAGTATCTCACAGCGTCAACCTCATACTTCTCAAGCAGCTTGAACGGGTCGACCGCCGTTCCCTTGGACTTCGATAGCTTCTCTCCACCTATAGTTATATACCCGTGGACAAGAATATGCTTAGGCAGCGGTATGCCGCATGAAAGCAGTATCGCTGGCCATATCACGGAATGAAACCAATTTATACCCTTGCCGATAAGGTGGACATCTGCAGGCCAATACTTCTTATACTTCTCTCCATCTGGGTATCCTAGTGCTGAAACATAGTTTACCAGCGCGTCGACCCAGACGTATATCTTGTGCTTAGGGTCGAAGGGGACATTGACGCCCCAGCTTATGCGCGACCTGCTTACAGCCAGGTCTTTAAGGCCCTCAGCTTTTATTCTGGCCAAGATCTCCTGCTTCCTCTTATCAGGTATGATGAACCTGTTTCTTTCGATAAGCTCCAGCACAGGCTTCTCATACTTGCTCAGCCTGAAGAAGTAGCATTCCTCCTCAATATGCTCCGGCTCAGTGCCGTGCTCGGGGCACTTGCCTTCTACAAGGTCTTTCTCAGTCTTATACTCCTCGCAGCCGTAGCAGTATAGACCACTATAGCTACTCTTGTAGATATCTCCGTTTTCAAACATTTTAGAGAATATTAGCTGAGAAACTTTGCGATGCCTCTCCTCAGTCGTCCTTATGAAATCATCGTTGGAAATGTTGAAGGCTTTACAGAGTTCTTGGAACCTCTTAGCGTTCCTATCTATGAACTCCTTAACCTCCAAACCGGCTTCCTTAGCTGCCCTCTCGTTCTTCGCAGCGTTCTCGTCAGTACCTGTTAGGAAATAAACGTCTCTACCGGCGAGCCTGTTCCACCTCGCTATAATGTCTGCACAAACCTTCTCGTACAGGTGGCCAAGGTGGGGGTAAGCGTTAACATAGTCAATCGCAGTCGTTATGTAGAATTTCTCCTGCTTCAAGCTCATTATTGAACCCCGTTTTTCAGACGATTTAACCTTATCGCCGGGCGGGAACCCTGTTATTTATACGAGCTTTAAAATAATCTCTGGTAAACCATTACTTAAGAGTGAAACTGTTTACGTTCTTCTCAATCTATAGCATTTTAAACCTGTTTCCAGAATATTATCAAAGTATTGAGTTCCAAGGAAGAGGTAATGCTGATGAGGAGAAGGGCGATTGTTTTTCTAGAGACTTCAAAGTATTTAGCGGGCAGAGGGCATTATGATGTTGCTGCTTTTAATGCGGAGCAGGCCGCTCAACTCTATTTGAAATCCACGCTCCTTAGCTCGTAGGGGATTATCCTAGAACCCGCTCTATAATCTTCCTTCTCAGGGAATTGGAGCGAATAGGTTTTGACGATGCCTCTCGTTTTATAAAGGAGAACAAGAGTGGGCTTCACGCTTTAGAGGACTCTTATTTGACAAGCAGATACTTTTTTAAGGTTTTCGACGAGGAGGATGCCGAATACTTGATTTCACTGGTTGAAAAAGTGGTGAATCTTTGTGAGAACGCTAGAAACTGCTTGGGAAAGAGCTAAGCTCTTCAGAGAATGGAAGCTTTGGGCAATCAGAATAGCCGAAGCAACAGAAAGACTGCTTAAGGAAAATTTAGACAGCATCTATGTCTTCGGAAGCCTAGTGACGGAAACAGCTGTAGCGAGCTCGGATATTGATCTTTTAATCGTCGCGAGAGGACTACCCGCATCTTTCGTTGAAAGATCTGTAACTAAAATGAGAATACTCCAGGAAGCTGGACTACCCCTTGTCCATCCCTTTGAAATACATTTGGTGGATGAACGGGAAGCAGAAATATACTTCCAACATATTCGGGGAAAGTGCATCAGGATTAGATGATTCGTCAGCATTTCAATACTTTTTGAAGCAGGCTGAGGTTAAAGGACAACGTCTAGAATCATCATTATTATGAATCCTATAACCATGAAAAGCATAGTGTCTTTTCCAAAGCCGCTTGAATGAGCCTCAGGTATCATCTCGCTACCTATAACGTATATCATCGCGCCTGCTCCGAAAGACAGGAAGAATGGCAGAAGCCACTGAAAAGCCTGCACTAAGAGGGCGCTAAATAAGGCTCCTACTGGTTCAACAACCCCAGACAACAATCCGAGCAAGACTGCTTTCCCTCTGCTCTTACCTAGTTTAACGAATGGTATGGAAACCGATGCTCCTTCCGGAAAATCTTGAAGAGCTATGCCGGACGTTAAGCCCCAGGCGGCTTTAACATTGCCCGATCCGAAAACCACTCCGACGGAGAAGCCTTCAGGCAAGTTATGCAGGGTTACTGCAGCTATTATTTTAACGAGCCTGTTGGTTTTTTCGTTTCCTTCGCCCGTTTTCAAAGGATGCTCATGAGGTATGAAAAGGTCTGAACCGTACATTAGAACCGCCCCTGATAGAAAACCAATACTGGTTACAAGTATTCCTCCTGTTTCCACAGCCGGTTGAAGAAGGCTGAAGAAGGAGGCTGCCATCATTATTCCGATCGAGAATCCGAAGAAAAAATCAAGTCTCCTTCCTGACAAGCCTGTCTTAACAAAAGCTATTGTTGCACCAAGGCCTGTTGCGGCTAAACATACGAGACCGCCAAGGAAGGCGTTTAACAATATTTCAAGCATAAGGCTACTCCGCTAAAACTATGTAAAAACTTTTCCCCAATAAGGCTGCCATTCAACAATTCTTGATCCTAAAGAAAAACATTGAATAATAAGAATTATTTTAAAAGCTGATGTACTTGTCTTTGGGAGCGTTGCATATCGGGCATTTCTCCGGAGGCTCCTCGCCAACGTAAGTATGGCCGCATATCGGGCATATCCATACTCTTCCCTTAAGAGGCCAGTCACTTTTCCGGTCAACATGGGTCTTAGCTTCTCTATATAGTTGGGCGTGAATCTTCTCCGCCTCATACGCCCATTTGAAGCTTAATTCCGCGGACTTCTCTCCCTGAAACCTTGCAACCTCAATGTAGGCTGGGTACATCTCGTTAACCTCATACTCCTCTCCCATTATACCTAGTTCAAGATTCTTAGAAGTGTCTCCAGGCCCGGCGGGAGTACCGGATGCCACTTTAGACTCCTCCCTGTAGTTTTTCAACCTATCATAGTGATTCCTTGCATGGATAAACTCTGCAAATGCAATCGCCTTGAAAAGCCTTGAAACATTAAGATACCCCTCTCTTTCGGCAACGTCGGCGAACACTAGGTATCTCATATGGGCCATGGATTCTCCGGCGAAAGCGTTCAGTAGAAGGTCTTTCGTAGTTGGTCTTATACTCATAGCTTTTCACCGGGAAGGGTGCGGGTAATCGATTTTTAAGCGTTTTCCGAAAAGCCAGCAGTCCCCAGAAGCATTTTTTTATTGCTTGCTGAAAACCTTTGAGCAGATTCTGCATCTAACAATATCTATCTTAGGGTTTATTTTTTTATGGGTTGTACAGAAATATTTCTTAGACATGAAGTAGGTTGCTATCTTGGCGATTTCCTCTTGAACCCTGTACTCGTCGATTTTTTCTTGAGTAATTCTTTCAGCCAATTTCTCTATCATACTCATCACGTCCTCAAGCCCTGTTATCTTTATGAGCATCCCTCTCTCAGAGTTTAAGTATCTGGAGACTGCTGAACGTGACAATCCTAGTGTTTCAGCAGCTTTCCTCCTAAGCATTCCTTTCTCAACAAGTTTGCCTGCTAGGACACGTCTAACCGATGGAACAACGTATCTGTAGGTTAATTCGAACACGTCCTCCACTTAGAGCACCATGATCCTCTTCTTCACTTCATCAGGGTTATTCACGACTTCCGTTAAATCCTCAACTATCTCAAGTGAGCCAAGATAGTCTTTATTCTCGTTCCTCACAGGAACTATCAGCACCCTTATTATCCTTCCTCCACTCCTCGTCCAATACTCTCTATACTCGGCTCTCCCAAGCTTCACATCATCGATATTTTTCCTAACAATGCTTTCAAGCCTAGGAGGATGACAATACTCCACCCTTCTCCCTATTATTGTTTTGGCTCTCGCAAAACCCTTACGGAGCATGCTTTCGGTGAAGAACTTTATCCTATCGTTCTCATCGGCGAAAGTCATTTCAAGCGGCAGGGATTTGAATACTGCTTTAATCTCGTCAACATTCAGGAAACCAGTATTCAGATCAATATCTTCTCTGCCAACCACCTTGTAAACATCAGGCTCAATACCGTGGAAAGCCACCATCGACCGGAACTCTGGGGGAAGCTTATCTATCTGCTCACTGGTGATTTTAGCGTCTAATTCATAGGGTAGTATTGGCTTAGCGTCAGTCCTCCACTCTTCTTCAACACTTATTATGTAACCCAAGTCGTTAGAGATTTCTGCAATAGCAGCCCACTCTCCTTCACTGAGCAAGGCGTATGCTGCTGGGAATAGGATCTTATTTTCTCTGAACACAAGTTCCGAGGTCTCTCTAACTATTTCAACAGCCTTGTTTACAGCCTCGTTAACAAGTTGAGGGCTAAATGTCTCATCCGCCCTCTGCATGATCTCTAATAACTGTCTCAGCTTAATCCTAATCTGATCCTCCCTCCCCCATAAAACCCTTGGGACAGCGGAGATTCCACGCTTCTCCAGATAGGGGAATAGGAGCATCTGTATCTTCCGATAGTGCAGTCCGATTTTAAGCAGCTCAGACACTGCAGCCTTAAGCCTAGCGAAAACTTCTTTAGACTGTTTTTCATCCTCAACTTTAAGCAGGATTGAAGCATATAGTCCGATTGTTTCCGTCTGCTTAAGTATCCAATCGTTCTCCTTCATGAGTGCATCTAAAGGATGGCCTTTAGGGACTCCTTTAAGCTCCCTCGGTTGAAGATGCTCTCTGAAAAGAGCCACATGTAAATCACATAGTTTTAGTATCTCTTCTATGGGTATTCCCTCTTCGACGAGCTGTTGTTCTATCAACGGTATTTCTATTGGAGAAACCTTTGAAAGAATGTTTCTGAATCTTCTGCTAACCTCTTCAATGTCTTCTCCGCGATGCAGCCCCTTCAGAATTTCCCTGACCGCTTTAGTCGCTTCTTCCCGGTCATGGATCTCGGTTGACATGTGTCAACAAAGAATCCTTCATCTTTTAAACATTTACCGAAAAACGATTATTCGCGCTGAAAAATTGTAAAATGAATGGTTCATAGTCACGCTAGTTGGGTACTCGTCCTCCAATTAGGCAGTAGATCGTCGTCCATTCCAGTTTAGGCGTCAGCTTATAGTGCTTAACATTAAGGTTTAAGATGGTTGTAAACTGTTATTTTTTAGTCTTACTGTTTCAACAGTCATTCTGTGAGGCTCAATAACACCTGTTATCCTTAAAACTTGAATTATGTGAACGGATTGCTGAAATTGATGCAAACCCGTCATCTAATAGGCATAAAAACATTTAAACGCTGAAAATATTTCATAGGCCAGGTAAATGAGTATAAAAACAGAGCCTAAGATAAGGGAGAAAAGATGGTCTCCGGAGCTTGAGGAGGAGCTCTTAAAGCTCTGGGAGAAGGAGGGTCTTTACAGGTTCGACCCAGGTAAACCAGGAGAGATATATACGATAGACACCCCTCCGCCCTATATTTCAGGCAAGTGGCATGTGGGTAGTGCTGCTCACTACGCCGGCATAGACATGGTCGCCAGGTATAAGCGGCTCCTAGGCTACAACGTGCATTTCCCGATTGGCTGGGATAGGAACGGTCTACCTGTTGAAGTGATAGTTGAGAGGCAGTTCAACATCAGGGTGAAGGATGTTGACAGAGAGTACTTCATCCATCTTTGCAAGCAGGCCCTAGACATGGTTGAAGCTGAAGTTATAAACCAGGCTAGGAGGCTTGGGCTCAGCTGCGACTTTGAAAACATGTATAGGACTGATTCGCCGGAGTACAGGAGCCTGACGCAGGAGACCTTCATAGAGCTTTGGAAACGTGGCTTAATATATGAGGCTACGAGGCCCACGAACTGGTGTCCAAGGTGCGGCACGGCTATTGCTGATGCTGAGGTTGAGTATGTTGAAACCATGTCCAGGCTTTTCTACATTCTCTTCAAGGTTAAGGAGACTGGTGGAAGCGTTCAAATAGCTACAACTAGGCCTGAGCTCTTGGCTGGCTGCGACGCTGTAATATTCAACCCAGCGGATTCGCGGTATGTTGGTCTTGAAGGGAAAACCCTGATAGTTCCGATCTACGGTAAGGAGGTTAGGGTTTTTGCAAACAACTATGCTAAGCCGGATTTCGGAACTGGATTAGTGATGATATGCAGCTACGGGGATACTTCTGACATAAGACTGTTCAGGGAGCTTGGCTTAAGGCCGACCAGGGTGGTGGATGAAAACGCTAATCTAACGGGGGAAGCCGGCTTCCTAAAGGGGCTTAGCGTTGAGGAGGCTAGAAGGAGGATTGTGGAGGAGCTTTCAAACCGAGGGTTGCTCGTTAAAGCTGAAGAGATTTTGCAGAGAGTACCCGTCTGCTGGAGGTGTCGTACACGCTTAGAGTTCGTCGAGATGAGTGAGCTTTACCTTAAGCAGGAGGAGTTCATCGACAAGGTTAGAGAGGCCTCGAGCAGGATGGTTTTCCACCCTGAATCCATGAGGCAGATACTCATCGACTGGATAAACAGCGTAAAAGGGGACTGGCCTATTTCCAGAAGGAGATACTACGCTACTGAGGTTCCATTATGGTATTGCAGCAGGTGCGGCGAGCCTTATGCTCCCAAGCCTGGGAAATACTACCGGCCTTGGAAGGATTCTCCAAGCGAGGATTCTAGATGCAGCAAGTGCGGCGGGACCGACTTTAAAGGTGACGGGAGGGTTCTAGACACTTGGATGGATTCAAGCATTTCCCAGCTCTTCGTGACGGGTTACAGGAGGAATGAGGACCTTTTCAAAAGATCCTGGATATGCTCCCTGAGGCCTCAGGGCTACGAGATAATAAGGACTTGGCTTTACTACTCTATTCTCAGGACCATCCAGCTTCTGGGCACGCCACCGTTCAAGGAGGTGAGGATCAGCGGCCTTGGGCTGGATGAAAAGGGTGAGGCGATGCACAAGTCTAAGGGGAACCTTGTTTTCCCCGACGAGTATCTTAAGAAGTATGGGGCTGACGCCTTCAGGTTCTGGGCGGCTTCAGAGGCTAAGCTTGGCTCGAACTATCGTTTCTCCGAGGAAAGGCTTAAGGGAGCCAGGCTTTTTCTAACTAAGCTTTGGAACATAGGGCGTTTCATATCTTCGTTCGAATACTTAGATAGGAAGCCTGGGGAACTGTGTTTCCTAGACCGGCTTGCGTTAAGCGAGCTTAAAAGGGTTTTTGAAGAGGCTAGGAAGGATTATGATTCCCTAGACTTCTATGGTCCATCAAACATGTTGAGAAACTATGTGTGGAATTTTTTCGCAGACCATTACTTGGAGGCTGTTAAGCCAAGAGCCTACTTGCAGGGAACTAGGGAGGAGGCTGAGTCAGCCTGGTATACTCTCCACAGGGTTCTGAGAGCCTGTCTAATAGGACTCTCACCCATCGTACCATTCATAACAGACTACCTGTTCAGAAACATTTATGGAGAGTCCATTATCCACCAGTCTTTCCCCGTGCTGGAGGATGTGGAGCCTGTTGAAAGCGAGGTCGCGACGCTCTTCATGAATGTTAACTCAGCTATCTGGAAGTTTAAGAAAAAGCTAGGCGTCTCTCTGAATGAGGAAATCGGCTACAGGGTTTATGTTTCAGAGAGGCTGAAGCCTCTGGAGCAGGATTTAGCAAGGATGCACCGGGTTAAGGTGTCGTTCAATCCTCCGAGTGAAGGCTTTGAGGAGGTTGACGGTGTTTTCTTCGAAAAACTCTAGGGGCTAATCATCTTTCTAATAGTGTCCACGTAGCTGTTTAACTCCTCCATGCTGCATGATTCTTTAAGCTGTAGTGAAACATATCCGTCGTAAGCCTTTGCCTTCAGTGTTTTAATCGCTTTCTCCATAACGCTTTTCTCAGGGCTTTTCAAACAGGCTTCGCTTATCGTTACATGGTTCACCAGCGGAACAAGTTTCTCAAGCATCTTGTCGTCAAGCCTGCTGAAGCTTTCCGAGTCTAGCGTCAACCCTATTGTCTCCGACCCAATGTCCTCAATCATGGCTGCCAGCCTGTCCATGTTGGAGAAGGCAGCCTTATCCGTGCTTATGCTGATCTCAACATTGTTCTTCTCAGCTGACGAAAGAATATTGAGAAGGTTCCTGTAGAGTAGTTTAAAATCTTTTTCACCGTATGTTTCCCCATCAATGGGTGTGGCCCTTAGCCTTAAAACTCTGCAGCCGTTTTCCCCGCAGAACTTTATCCAGTTTTTAACATCATTCAAATACTTCTCGTTGCTTTTAACGTCTCCGCCGAGCAGGTTTAGCCTAAGGTTTAAGACTGCAACATTGCCACCGTTGTTCCTTATTTCGTTGAAGAACTGTAAAACCTGCTCTCTACCTCCGGAATTCGGCTCGTCGAGCTCCAGGTTTCTAATGCCTTTCTCAAAGCATTTAGTCAAGACCTGTTCAAAACCTATTCCTTCTCTGGACGCCAGGTGGCTGATGCTCGAAGTATTAATGCAAATGTTCAATTGATTTCCCACACCTAACAAGTCTCAACACGATTGTTTAACATTCTTCTCCCCATGACTGTGAACTGTAGTTTTTACTGAAACGCTTCTCTACAGGTCTACTTGCGCTACTCGTCTCCGAAAGCAGATTATCCGTATACGCTCCGCTTACCATGTTTTCGAGACGGAGAAACCTATTAGCCACTCTTATTTTAAGCTTTCCTCCATCAAGGAGGCTTCTGTTAAAAAAGAGAATAATGTTAAAGAATATAGGTTATCGTGCCCTCCTTAGAGTCCTCAACGAGTATCCCGATCTTTCTAAGCTCGTCTCTAATCCTGTCGGCAAGCCCGTATTCTCCTGAAGCCCTAGCCTCCTCCCTAAGCTTAACCAGTATTTCTACCAGCTTTCTCTCCCTCTGAGTGGCTCTTTCAACACCCTCTTGGAAGAACCCTAGCATCCTCCAAAGCTTGGAAAACCTGTGCAGGAGGCTTTTTGAAACCGTGTTCCTGCCTGAATCCTCCAGAATCCTGTTGGCAGCATCCATGAGCGTTGCAATAGCACGAGGCGTGTTGAAATCGTCGCATAAATGGTTTAAAACCTCTGTTTCCAGCTCATCGGCCTCCCTGCTCTCCCCCTCTTCGCCTTCGCCCAGCCTAACCAGGATCCTCCTAACCCTGTCAAGCCCTTTCTTAGCGGCCTCAAGGGACTGCTCACTGTAGTCTAAGGGGCTCCTGTAATGTGTTGAAAGAATGTAGAACCTGAGAGTATCCGGGTCAAACCTGCTTAAAACCTCTCTGACAGTCACATAGTTTTTGAGGCTTTTCGACATTTTCTCGCCTCCAACGTTTAAAAGCCCGTGGTGCATCCATATCTGTACGAACTTCTTCCCCGTTAACGCTTCGGATTGGGCCCTCTCATTCTCATGGTGAGGAAAAACCAGCTCAGTCCCGCCTGCGTGTATGTCTAGAGTCTCGCCTAGGTACTTCATAGCCATCACGCTGCACTCAATATGCCAGCCCGGTCTACCCTTTCCCCACGGGCTCTCCCAGGAAGCCTCTCCAGGTTTTGCTGCCTTCCAAAGTGCAAAGTCAAGCGGGTCTCTCTTATTCTCACCCGGCTCAATCCTGGCACCGGCAAGGATCTTGTCGAGGGATTGGCTTGAGAGCTCCCCATAGCCTTCATAACTCCTTACAGAGAAATACACGTCGCCATGAGACTCGTAAGCATAACCTTTCTCCACTAGTTTTTTAACGAATGCTATTATGTCTGGGATATGATCGGTTACCCTAGGGTTGAAAGTAGGAAGCCTTATTCCGAGTCTCAGGGTATCGATGAAGTATTCAACCGTGTATTGAAGTGAAACCTCGCTCGCAGGCCTGCCCTCTTCAACAGCCCTGTTTATTATCTTGTCGTCAACATCAGTAATATTCCTTACGAAGATAACCCTATAGCCTAAGTACTCTAGAAACCTTCTAAACGAGTCGTAGATTATTTCCGACCGGGCGTGGCCAAGATGGGCTACATCGTAGACCGTTGGGCCGCACACGTACATTCTGACCTCTCCGGGATTTGTTGGAACCAGTTTCTCAACCTTCTTAGTCAAAGTGTTGTAGATGAAGACGTCCCTGAGATGTTTCCCGAACATGTTCACGCTCATTACTCTCGGCCTCCACCATTATTCTTTTAAATATTCCGTGATTCTCCTCCTTTCCCTAATGTTCCTCAGAAGCCTGCTTTCCCTTAAAACCATTCTCCAAGGCGTCTTAAGCCTTTTAGCCGCATACGTTAGCGCCGCTTGCAGCGTTCCGAAGCGCACAGGCCTGCCCGCAAGGGCCTTTCTAACGTTTTCCCTTACAAGCCAGACACCCGCCGGCAGCAGATATCCTGGGCCTGCTTCCCTGAGCACCAGCACGGCTCCCTGCCTCCTTATCCTGTTGAGATGCTCAACAACCGCGAGCCTGGCGGCATAATAGCAGCCGCCTATCCTCGCATAGCTCGTCCTCCCCTCAGTATCCTCGTAGTCTGAGCCTATTGCGACGCCTTCCCCCCCACCTATGTTCCAGACCGAGCCGGGGTGAAACATCTCTATGAACTCGTAAGACCATTTTCCCGGGATTATAACCACTATAAACTTGTTGTCAATATGCTGAGACTCGTAAACCATGTGTTCACCCGCCTCAGGATACTCTCTGATTTTCTCCATGAGCTTCTCCGCCAGAATGCTGTCCACAGCCGTTATACTCCACCTCGTGGGCACAAGCCGCCTGCTCTTGCTTACTCCAAAAACCGCTGCGCTCAACGCCTTCTGGATCGATGAAACAGGGACACCCGCGGAGTAGGCGTAGTACACTGCTTCAGAAGCCTTAAGGTCCTCGTCGTAATACGCTTTTTCAATCACACGGTTAACCTTTATGCTTCCCGCCTCAATCCTCTCAACGCGCCCGTATGGGCCGAAGGGCTGAGCATCCTCATCTAGAATTACTCTGGCCTTAACCGGCTTAGAGAATTCTAACGATGCTTCTGCAGGCTGGCTTGCCATCGCTATCTCCTGCGTCAGCTCGAAAAGCCTCCCGGCTTCCCAAGGATTGTGAACGTCAACCCTGAAGATCCCTCTCACGAGGCTCGACCTGTACTCTACAAGCTTATCCAGGTCTATGCTCCACCAGGATTCAGGCCGGTCGAGGATGCTCGTGTCTCCGAAGAAAGGTGGGACCAGGGGTCCAACTCCAACCTTCGGATAGCCTATCCTCCCCACGAAGACCCCGGGCGGGGAAGCGCCGTTCATCGCCGTCCTGTCTTCAAGCCTCAGGCTAACCACGGGTTGAAGCTTGCTGTAGCGTAGCAGTATGGGGCACTGCCTCTTTCCACAGAGAGCCCTGGAGCCTAAGCAGTATATGCACTGGCTTCCGCTGGGCGCTTGAACCTCTACTCCGCCGGAGAAAGCCCAGGGGAGGGAGGATTGCATGTCTTATTCAACCGGTATTCTTCTCCCGCGTTTCCTCTTCGTCAAAACCACTTCAAGAATACCGTTATAGTATCTTGCTTTAGCAGGCTCCTCCTCAACCTTCGTCGGAAGAGGTATTCTAACGCTGTAATACAGGGGGGTTTCTTTGAAAAGTCTTCTCGCTGAGGGCGTCTCCTTCCTGCAAAGCCCTTCGACAACAAGGGAGTCCTCGTAGAGTGTCAGCTTAATATCCTCCTTCTCCACCCCAGGCAGGTCTACGCTGATCCTTATCTCATTCTCGCTTTCAACAATGTTGTACAATGGTTCCACACATCCCATGCGTCTAGTCCTCCGCCTCCCAATATCCTCGTCTAACATTCCCCGCATCTCGTCGAAAAATCTTTCAAAATCCTCCATCTTCCTCACCTCCTATACGAGGCTCTGCTCAGCCATGGGCGGCAGGCTTCTCATCCTTCTTATCTCGTCGTCAGTCCTCCTCATGAGCTCCCTATACTGCATCCTGATCTCCTCCGCAGAGGCTATTAGGGAGTCCACCTCCACCTTTTCCAAGCCTATTTGGGGCAGCAGTGTTAAAACCTTTGCTGCTGAGCCTGGGTCGGGATAGTTCAAGTAGGACTGGACGAAAAGCCCGAGCCCAGTTACCCCAAGCCTTTCAAGCCTTCTGAGGATGAGTGCCTTCGGGCCGAAAAGCAGACCGTCCTTCAAAATCTCCACGTTCTTCATCCTTGAAACAATCGTTAAGGCTTCCTCGCTGGTTGGCACCGCGTAAACCTTAGGATCAGTAATGTCTATCCTGTAGGGGTGCGGTATTCCTCCGAGGCTCAGGAAGAGCCTTGGGTTCTTGCTTTTAACCCATTCCACTATTTGATCAACTATATCGTATACTCCCTCTTGAGGTATTGGCAGCTCAGACCTTAAAATGTAAACATTATCCTTATAGTATATCTCAAACACATCCATGATCTTCCCGTTTCTCATTATCAGCAGCGGGGGGAAATCGTCAGTCTCAAGATACCCAGTTTTCTCAAAACCCAGTTTCGTAAGATAGTGGCTGAGCGATATTGTTCCAACGAGGCCGGTGTCTGGAAGACCTTCGAGTATTAATGGTCTGTCGAAAACCGTTTTAACCTCTTCAATAATCATGCTTCTCCCAACCATCTCGCTGAGGTTTATTTCCACCGGGAGAATAAAAAGCTTTGGCACTCCCACGGTTGAAGCCATGGGGTTCTGGTTCGTCAGCCTGGGGCTTCATCCTGCCGGGTTATGGGCTGCGTTAAGCCAGCCCTGCCATATGCATGTAGCACATTGCCCGATTCATGAGGATCGCAGCTTTTTTGGTCGGCGCTATAGGATAGACTAAGATACTTCTTGCTTCAAGCTCCTCCGCAGCTCCCAACTATATTACAAAATTGGATGGTATATCGGCTGTTCTCGGATGAATATGAGGGAAAGCTTTAGCGGAGAAGCCTTCAAGACGTTTAAGGGCTATCCATTTAAATGCCTGAAGAACAAGCGCTTTAAAAATGGGAGTAATGCTTTGATTTACACAACAACCCTTTTTACTCCAATATCCGCAGCAAAATCTATGGCTTCAAGTCTCTTAACGATAGCTCGCTTAATAGGAGACGTAAGTGTAATAGGAGTAGCCGACAACTGGACGTTTACGTTCCCTTCTGAAGAACAGCAGTGCGACGATCACCCCTGCCACAAAACCACCGATATGAGCCCAGTAAGCTATTCCAACGTAATCTGGAAGCATGCTTTCGAAAAGCTGCATTAGGAACCAGAATCCCAGGTAGACGACAGCTGGAAGCCTCACCATGAAGAAACGGTAGAAAACCCTCACCCTGGCGAAGGGAAACATAACCATGTACGCACCCATAACCCCGGAGATGGCGCCTGAGGCCCCTATGGCGGGAACTATTGAAATGGGGTCGATCATAAAGTGAGCTAGACATGCGGCGACTCCGAAGAAAAGGTAGAAAAACAGGAACTTAACGTGCCCCATTCTGTCCTCCACGTTGTCGCCGAAGACGTAGAGGAAAAGCATGTTGCCGAAAATATGCAGAATATCCGCATGTAGGAACATGGATGTAAACATTCTTAAAACTCCCTCAAAAGGGTCGAGGATCAGAAGCCTAGGTATAAAGCCGTATTGCAATATCATTTGCCCGTAGGCCCATGGGTCTGACAACTCCAATATGAAGACACCGGTGTTAATGCCTATCAGCATGTAAATCATGATTGGGTATGTGTAACGCTTCGTCTCGTCTCCTGTGGGAAACATTGGTTGAGAGTAGCCTTATAAGGATTTTAAGTTTTAAAGGCACTTTAGACTTTTTCCTTCAAAACAGCATAAGCTTAAAAGCAACTTTTTTGAAGCCTGTTTCAACAAAAAGTCTTGGGTAAAAACGATGAAGAAAGGATTCTAAGGACGCATTTAGCATCCACATTTCTAATAGGTTCAGCGATGCTGCTAGAGATTACCGCGGGGATCCTCACTAACAGTCTAGCGGTTCTTGGAGACGGGATTCACGCAGCTTACGATTTCCTCGTCACCGGAATGCTTTTCATAACCTACAGGATCAGCCTCAAGCCTGCTGATGAAAGCCACACGTATGGGCACAGCAGAATAAAGACCCTCGGATCATTCGCGAGCGGAATAGTGCTTCTCTACCTTGTTGCCCAGCTTATCCTGCGAAGCCTGGATAGGCTTACTAACCCTTCTCCAGTCTACCCGGGCACAGTAGGGTTCCTAGCGTTGGCCTACACGCTGGCCGTGGATTTCATGAGGATCACGCTGCTTTCAAAGGCTCCCGGCGACGAGCCCAGCTTGAAAGCAGGCTTGTTCCACTCTCTAGCCGACTTTTCCGACACCATTATAGCACTTGTGGGTTTTACTCTAGCAGGATATTTCAACATGGCTTACGCTGATGTTGCCGCGGGCCTTTTGCTTTCAGCCATGATGCTTTACCTCAGCGTCAAGCTGCTTTACGAAACCGGTTTGGAGCTGACCGACACTGTGTCACCTGTCATCGTGGGAAGGATAAGAAGGGTTTTAGAGGAGGAGTACGGGGTAGACGGAGTTTCATACTTGAATGTAAGGAGGCTGGATAAAAAGACGTATGTTGACGTCGGCGCACTGGTGCCGGTGGAGAGTAGTGTTTCCAGCATTCAGAAGAGCGTAAAGAATGTTGAGGAGAAAATTTCCCGGATTGTTGAAGGAGAGGTGGTTGTAAGAACCCATACTTTTCCAAAGGGTTCTGAAAACCTCCGTGGTATCGTAAAGGATTCTGCGCTTAGGGTCAAGAATGTTCTAAACGTTCACGATATTCTTGTTTCTCAGACGAATGGTAAACTGCTAGTCTCCCTGCACATCGAGGTCCCGGGAGAGATGAGTCTTTCCGAAGCCCACAGGATTGCAGACGAGGTGGAGGAGAATGTTTTTAAAAACGTTGAGAACGTTGGAAGCGTCATGGTTCATGTGGAGACAGCCGGCTCAGTTGTAACGCCCATTAGAACAATCGGCTCAAACTCCTCACTATATCTTAAGGTTAAGCAGGCTGTTGAGGAAGAAGTTAAACAGTTCCATAGTGTTAAGGGGATTAGGAGGATGAGGGTTTTCAGAGAAGCCTCCGGCTTAAACAGGATTGAGCTCACCGTCAGCATGGAGGGGGGTAGGAGCATGGCTGAGGCTCATGAGGCGGCTTCCAGGCTTGAACACCGTGTTGAACACAGCCTTGATGGAAAAGTTGAAGTAGTCGTCCACGTGGAGCCTGAAGATAATGCTTAAATTCCTTTACAGCAAAGCCTTCTTGGGTGCTCAGCAACTTCAACCAGTCAGAGCCTGTTCAGCTCGCTTACGACCTGAGCATCCGGGATAGGTCACTTTAACCGCTCTCTGAAGATCTTTCATGAATACTGGTCAACAGATTCTAGGCAACGGTATTCCGTGGAGCATGGGTAGGCTTCTTACTCCTCCCGCCCTCGTTAAAAGCCTAACCTCACCGGTCCTAGATCTTCCCGAGACTCTGCCTATTAAACATGCGTCTTTACTCTCTTCAAGCCTTCTTAAAGACTTGACGGCTTCCTCAGCGTAGCGGAGTGGTGTGAATATAACAAGTCTGCCTTCGCAGCCAAGGTATAATGGGTCTATTCCAAGGATCTCGCAAAGGCTTGAAACTTCTTCCTTAACCGGTATCTTCTCCTCCTCAACTTCTATCTCCACCTTGGACGATGCTGCAACCTCGTTTAACGAAGTCGCCAGGCCCCCCCTAGTAGGGTCTATGAGAGTGTGGAGAATTATTCTCCTTCTTACGAGGGTCTCCAGAATGCGCGTTAATGATGCGCAGTCGCTTGAAACATCTGTCTCCAACTGGAACTCTCCCCTTGCAGCAAGCACAGCCGCCCCATGGTCGCCGACGCTGCCCGTCACTATCACGGCGTCCCCTGGCTTCGCATTCAATGTTGAAACCCTAATATTAGAGTATACTCTTCCAACACCTGAAGTGTTTATGAAAATCTTGTCACACCCTCCTTTCTCAACAACCTTCACATCTCCGGTCACTATCTTGACTCCCGCCCTCTCCGCGGCGTCGCTGATGCTTCCAATAATCCTCATGAGAAAATCCTCTTCCAATCCTTCTTCAATTATCAGCGACAGGCTCAGGTACTTCGGGTTAGCCCCCATCGTAACAAGGTCGTTCACAGTGCCGTTGACCGAGAGCATTCCTATGTCGCAACCCTTGACGACTGGAGGCTTCATTACAAAGGAGTCGGCTGTGAAAGCAACCCTGCCCCCCTGCATCTTAAAAACTGCCTTGTCAACACCTCTGCTAGGAGTTTTAAGCCTGCTGGATATTTCTCTAATAAGCTCATGCATCAGCCTTCCGCCCGCACCATGCTCCAGAATTATTCTCCCACCCATTGCTCACATCCCCGCGTAAAAATATGCGGCGCAAGTGCCTTCGGATGAAACCATGCATGGACCAATAGGGTTGTCAGGCCTGCAGGCTTTTCTATAGAGGCTGCATTCAAAGGGTTTCCTACTCCCCCTTACAACTTCCCCGCACAGGCATCCCGCAGGCTTAGCTGTTTCAACAGGCTTCAAACCATATTCTTCAACAGCGTCGAAAGACCGGAACTCTTCCCGTAAAGCCAAGCCGCTTCCCTCTATTAACCCGAGGCCGCGCCACTCGGAGTCAACCGGTTTAAAAACCTCACGCATAAGCCTAACTGCCTTAACGTTCCCCTCCTGCCTAACCGTCCTAGAGTACTCGTTTTCAACCTCACTCCTGTTTTCAACAAGCTGCTTAAGTATCATGCGGATTGACTCCACAATGTCAACCGGTTCGAAACCTGTTATGACAGCCGGTATACTGTGCTTCTCCACGATTTCAACATAGGGTCTTACGCCTATTATCGTGCTAACGTGGCCTGGAAGCATTAACCCGTCTATCTTAAGGTCCTTCGCCTCAAGAAGCTTGCTTAAAGCGGGCGGTATTAGTTTGAAAAGGCTTATCAACCTAAGGTTGCTAATCCCTCTGCTCCTGCACTGGAGTATGGTTGAGGCGAAGAGTGGGGAAGTTGTTTCAAAACCTATCCCCACCATGACGAACTCTTTCCTAGGCTCCTTCTCAGCCATTCTGAGAGCATCGTAAGGAGAGTAGACAACTCTCACGTCGAGGCCCTCGCTCCTCAGGGTTGTCAGGCTCCTACCGTTCAAGGGGACTCTCATCATATCGCCGAAAGTGGCCACGGTTTTACCTGCCTCCGCCGCTTGGAAAACCATTGAGAAACCCGAGTCGGGTGTAACACACACGGGGCAGCCTGGACCTGAAACAAGGTCAAGGCTGTCTTTGAAAAGGCTCTTCAAACCATGTCTAGCAATAGCCATTGTATGGGTCCCGCAGACCTCCATTATCTTGACTCCCCTTCCAAGCCTCTCCAGAAGCTCGTTAGCCTTTCCCGCTATTCTCCGAACGAGCTCCCCATCCCTATACTCTTGGATGAACCTCACTCTTTAAACACCTGTCTGAGTGCGTCCAGCATCTCTAGCGCTGTTTCTTGGTCGAGAACCTGTATGGCGAAACCGGCGTGAACAATAACATAGTCTCCAACAGAAACATTGTCGACAAGGTCCAGCCTCACGCGTCTACGCGTGCCTCCGAATGAGACAACAGCCTCCTCACCATTAACCTCTTCAACCATTCCAGGTATGCCTAAGCACAATTCACTTTTCCTCCATCAGGCTGCTGGCCACAGCCTGCCCAAGGGATATTCCGCCGTCGTTAGTCGGAACAATATTGTTGAAGAAGGTTTTCAAACCATGCTCCTCAGCTAAATGTTTAACCCTTGAAGAAAGTATCCTGTTCTGAAAAACTCCTCCTGTTAAGACGATTATGTCAACCCCCTCCTCAAGCCTTATAGTGTCCGCCAGTTCAACAGTGATCTTGGCGATGGTTTCGTGAAACCTTCGGCTGATTGTTTTAACCGATGTGCGGTTTTCAAGGTCTTCAACTATCGAGCGTATAATGGGGGCGGTGTCCACAACATACTCTTCCTCACCCATGATTTTAAACGGATAGCTTTCCCCGTTGACTTCTCCAGCCGCCATTTCAAGCATTACAGCTGGCTCCCCCTCAAAGGTTCTTGTTAAACATATCCCTAGGAGGGCTGAGACGGCGTCGAACATTCTCCCTAGGCCACATGTCATAGGGGTGTTAATCCTCCTATCGATCATCCTCTTCAAAACCGTTTTAACATTATCGCTCAGCCCGATTTCGATCTTTAAAGCATCCTCGCCCAATGCGTCGTAAAGATAGCTGAAAGCCATTCTTGCAGGCTCTGTGATGGCCTTCTCGCCGCCAGGCATGGGGACATATTTGAAGTGACCCCTCCTAACGTATTCCCCTCTTCTCACAACTATGAACTCAGAACCCCAGAGGCTCCCGTCCTCACCGTAGCCGGTTCCGTCAAAAGCTATTCCTAGGGCGTCTAAACCAAGAATGCTGTTCTCAGCCATTGCTGAGAGCACATGAGCGTAATGATGTTGGACAGCAGTCTTCTCGCCTTCCAGCGAAAAACCTATCTGGGTTGAATAATACGCCGGATGGAGGTCGTGGGCAATCCTGCTGTACTTCAGGTTTAAAAGCCGCTGCATATTTCTAATAGCCTCAAGATATCGTTTCCTGATGAACATGTTCTCCAGGTCACCCATATACTGGCTCATGAAAACCCTGCTTTTTTTAGCTAAAGCGAAAGTATTATTCAGATCGGCTCCCATCGCGAGCACGCCGTCAACCTTGATCTCAACCTCAACCGGCTCCGGTACGAAGCCCCGGCTCCTTCTGAGGAGTCTAAGCCTGCCGTCTTGAACGAAGCCTACTGAGTCGTCTGCAAAATTAACAATCCTACGGTTGTAGGTTAGAATGTAGTCAGCCATATCTTTAAACTTTTCAAACGCTTCACTATCCCTGTAAACTATCGGCTCCTCAGAAATGTTTCCACTCGTCAAAACTATTGCCGGAGGATCAACGTTCCTCATGAGAATATGGTGTATCGGAGTATAGGGCAGAAAGACTCCGAGATACCTCATGCCTGGGGCAACCTGCTCAACAACAGGATTGGGCTCCTTCTTTTTTGCGAGAATAATCGGGGCGGAATAATGAGTCAACCATTCTTTCTCTGAATCGTTGAGCTCAACAATCCTCTCCGCCTCCTCAACGCTCTTAACCATTATTGCGAAAGGCTTATTGCCCCTTCTCTTCCTCCTCCTAAGCTCAGTGACGCTGCTCCCGCTGGTTGCATCGCAAGCAAGGTGGAAACCGCCATATCCTTTAACCGCAACTATGAAACCCCTGTTTATCAGCCTAGCCGCTTCGGAAATAGGGTTTTCAACCCTAATTGGCCTGCCCTGATGGTAGAGCCTAGCCGTCGGCCCACACCTGCTGCAAGCATTAGGCTCAGCCTTAAACCTCCTGTTGGAAGGCTCAGAATACTCCTTCTCGCAGTCGCTGCACATCTTGAACTTTTTCATGCTCGTGTTAACCCTGTCGTAGGGAAGCTTCTCAAGTATAGTGAAACGGGGGCCGCAGTTTATGCAGTTTATGAACGGGTAAAGATGTCTCCTATCCTCAGGGTTAAACAGCTCGTTTAAACAATCATTGCAGACAGCTACGTCGGGGGGGCAAAGAGTCTCAACCTCCTCGCTGAGGGTCTGTTCAACCCTGAAACCCCTGTATCCTCTCGGAGTTATCTGGACACAGGAGAATGTTTTAACAACCGCCCTAGGGGGCTTCTCAACCCTAAGCCTCTCTATGAACCGCAGGCAGTCCTCAGGCCTTCCTTCAACCTCTATTAGCACACCGTTGCCGGAGTTTAATACGAAACCATTCAAGCGTAGGGTGTTAGCAATATTGTATACGAAAGGCCTGTATCCGACGCCCTGCACAATGCCGTTCACATTAATCCGGTATGCTGCCACCTCCTCCGGCCTCTGGCTAGGCATCTGATGTTTCCAGCATTTTTTCCAACAGGATATAAATACGTTTTCTCCGAAAAATGCCAGACCTCCTTTTAAAGGCTTTAACATACGCTGGTGTTGAGAATCATGCTACTGTTTAATCTTGTAAATATGCTGCCCACGTTTTAAGTATGCCGCATAATGCCTGTTAAGCCAACAGAGACGTTGTAGATAATTTGTTTAAATTGCAAGTAGACTGACCAGCCTATACTTATCCTCATCTATCTTTTTAACGCTGGTGTATGAGTCCAGTATGCTAATGTCCACAACCCTATTGTCCCTGAGGCCTATAACCCTGTTCTTCTTGCCCTCAGAAATCAGCCTGACAGCATGGTTTCCAAAGAGGCAGGCTAAGGTCCTCGACCTTGCCGAAGGTGCTCCGCCTCTTTGAATATGACCAAGCACAGTCACCCTGAAATCATACCCAGTAAGCCTACTGAGCCTTGAAGCCATTTCAAACGGGTTTCCCATGGCTCCTTCTGCCTTCACTATTATACTGGACTTCTTGCCAAGCGAAGCCATTTTCAAGAGTCTTTGACCGATATCCTCATGATTTACAGGGTGCTCCGGTATCAGAGCGATCTCGGCGCCTGAGGCAAGGGCGACGTCTACGGCGAGGAAGCCGCGTTGCCTCCCCATAACCTCAACGATGAAATCTCTTTCAAACGTTACCGCAGTATCCCTTATCTTGTCTATCGCTCCAACAGCGGTGTTGACAGCAGTGTCAAAGCCTATCGTCTCGTCAACGCCAGCTATATCGTTGTCTATTGAAGCAGCTAAGACAGTGACGGGTATGCCGCTAACCTCGCTAATCTCCTTAGCGCCCTTCATAGACCCGTCTCCGCCGATCGCGACAAGCCAGTCAACATTCATAGTCTTGAGGTTATCCGAGGCCTTCTCCAATCCCTCAGGTGTTTTGAAAAGCTCGCACCTGCTTGATTTCAGCATGCTTCCACCCAGGTTTATTATTCCACTCACATCTCTAGGACTCAGTTTTCTGAAGGAGTTTTCTATTAGACCCATATATCCCCGTTCAACGCCGAGCACCTCGAAGCCTTGTGAAGCAGCGGATCTGACCACCGCCCTGATTGCAGCATTTACACCTGGCGCGTCTCCCCCTGGAGTCACTACCGCAATATTCATTGACTAAGCCCTGTCTCAGGCTGGGATAAAAAGCTTAGCCACGGGTAAAGAGTTTTTAAACACGTTTTGAGGCTAAATCTGCATATTGAAGGAGGATAAGGGGCTTCCCGAGCTGCTTGAAGAGGTTGCTAGGAGTGTTGAACCAGTGATTTATGATGCTCTCTGCGAGAATGCTTCGCCGGAGTTCCAAGAAGTTCTACTCTACCCTGTGAAGGCGGGTGGAAAACGGATTCGGCCAGCAGTCCTGATGCTTTCATGCGAGGCTGCGGGTGGGAATCCTGAAGACGCTCTGAATTCTGCAGCAGCAATAGAACTTATCCACAACTATACTCTCATAATAGACGACATTATTGATCACGGCGAGGTCAGGAGGGGTATGCCTACTTTATGGCGGAAGTATGGTTTAACAATGGCTCTTCTAGCAGCTGTCCAGTACAGGGAGGTCGTTTCAGAGCTGCTTCTGAAGTCTAGGAACTCTAACAGGCTGCTCTCCATCGTTGACCGTTATGTTATGAGACTTGTAGAAGGTGAGCGTCTAGACGTTCTCTTCGAGCAGGTTGGTAGGGATGATGATCCTTATGTTGTTGAGCACCGGAGGATGAGTATTAGTTTCGACGACTATGTGGAAATGGTTGTCCGCAAGACTTCATCCCTCTATGAGGCGAGTGCGATGATGGGTGCTGTGGAAGCCGGTGCGAGTGAGAATATTGTTGAAGCGTTTAGAGGGTTCGGCTTAAACCTTGGAATATCTTTCCAAATTGTAGACGACCTTCTTGACCTGTTTGGCTCAACCGCTGAAACAGGTAAACAGGTTGGGAAAGATGTTTTGGAGCATAAGCTTGGGAACATGCTGATTCTCAGGGGGCTTGAGAGGATGGATGGTGAGAGCAAAAGGTTTTTCCTGAGCGTTTTAAGAAGTAAACAGGTTTCCCAGGAGGATTTAGATGAGGCTTTAAACATTCTGGCTAGAACCGGTGTTAGGGAGAACGCTGTGAAGGAAGCATGGCTTTTCTCAGAGAAGGCCAAGTCAATGCTAAGCATGCTCCCGGATTCGAAGGCTAAGAGTCTCCTGTTCCAGCTTGCCGACTACGTCGTTTACAGGAACAGGTGAAAAATGAAGCCCCTAGTCATTGTCAAGCTTGGGGGAAGCGTGATAACCAGGAAGGATGAGCCTTTCACGCCTAACATTCCTGTGATAGGGCAGGTTTCGAAACAGGTTTCAGAACTCCTCCGAGATTACAGTCTTATCCTGGTTCACGGTGGAGGCTCATACGGGCATGTTGTTGCTTCAGAGTATCGTGTTGCCGAGGGTTATCTTCAGCCAGGCCAGCTCATAGGGTTGTCAAGGGTTAAGCTGAAGATGAACGAGCTGACTCAGCTAATACTTACGAGCCTAGCTTCGCACGGTGTTCCAGCAGTACCGGTTACTCCCGTCAGCTGTTTAACCTGCTCATCGGGTAGGATAGAAAGCTTTTTCACCGAGCCGCTGAGAATGATGCTGAGCCTAGGCCTCGTGCCGTTGATCCCCGGAGACATTGCCATGGATTCCTCCGAGAAAAGGTTCACAATAGTCTCAGGGGACCAGTTGTCCTCGTTTCTCGCTGTTAAGCTGGATGCCGTAAAGCTCGTGTACGGGACTGATGTTGACGGCGTCTTCACCGGCGACCCTAGGCTTAATCCTAATGCAAGCCTGATACGCGTTTTGAGGAGGAGCATGTTGCCGAGCCTAACAGCCTCGCTTAGACCGTGCGACGTAACCGGGGGAATCTATAGGAAGATTGAGGAGGGGCTGTATGCTGCTGAAAAAGGTGTTAGAGTGATTATTGGAAACCTGACTAGACCAGATGCTTTAAGCCTCATGGTTAGGGATGAGGCAAGTGTTGAATGCACTATTCTAGAAGCCGGATGAGCCTTGAAGTCAAAACGTAGAGAAGAATGCCAAGCAGTATTCCTCCAAGAACATAAGTGTATACTCCTGCACGCATTGCTTCAGCAGACGCTACGAGTACTGTGGACAATCCTATGATCACTGGTATGAGCCTCTTAGGCCTTAAGCCTGTAGCTGCATGCTTCTTAACCCTTACAGCCGTCTCTTCTTTCTCAACTTTTCCAGTTTCAGAGTGTGTCGCTAACACTTCCCCGCCTTTCTCAACCCTAACTATTTCAGAATGCATCCTAACTATTTCCGAGACTATTGTCTTCGCAACCTCTGTAGCGCTATACATCTCCACGTTTCCAACCTTCCTTCTGAAGACGAGCCTACTTCTCTCCAACGTTTCCAGATGGTGGTCTACGAGCTGCCTGGAATACCCTAAGGTTTTAGAAAGCGACGCCACCGTGCCCTCTTTGTTAAGCAGTTCCATCATTATCCTTATCCTGTGCGGGTTTGAAGCAACCTCGATCATCCTGAGCTTCTCAGGGTCGAGTTGGGGCTTTCCTTTCTCCTCGTTCAACAATGCTTTTCTCAGAAGCTCGGAGTTTCTTAAGCATTCTGATCCAAGTGAGTGCTATTGAAGGGATCCTATATTCTCGTCATCTCAATCGGGAGACGTGTCTCGTTTAAGCCGGGTTCTCTTCCAAGGGTCAGGCTTCCCCCCGGCTGCTATGTTTACGTTGGCTCCGCAATGGGTCCGGGCGGATTTGAGAAAAGGGTTTTGAGACACTTTAGGAGGAATAAGAGAGCAAGGTGGCACATAGATTATTTGACGAGGCTCAGGAGTGTTAGGGTTGAAAGCGTTATCTACACTCCTCTCCCACGCGGAGAGTCGAGGCTTACACGCATACTCTCCTCCTCGGGTTTCGTTAAAGTGGTTAAGGGGTTCGGCACAACCGACTCTCCAAGCGATTTTTCCCACCTCCTGTTCTCCGAGGAGGGTTTGAGAAAGACTGTTAGAAGAATAGCTTTAGCTATGGGGAGAGACGGCTTAGAGTATAGGTTTATCAGCCGAGAGGCTTTAATAAACCGGTCTTAATGTTAAAAACATGTTTAAAAGATGGGCTGGAGGGGAGTACGAGCTTGAATTGACCCTTAGGCTTCAAGAGGTTGGAGATCCCTCTCCGACTAAAGCCGTTGAATGGGGAGACGAGCTCATCCCGCTCAGCATATTTCTGAAAGAGGCCAAGCAGGTTTCACCGTCAAACCCGAAGAGGATAAAGGTTCGTTCTAAGGGGCTTAAAATGAACCTGAAAATAGTTGGGATTGAGATTCTTAGGCTTGGGGAGAAATCGCTGGACCTGAGGCTTATAGCTGAGAAGGAATAGTCAACCGCAGTATTTAGATTGGAAGACCGCGGTGGCTTCAAACAGCCTTTTCTTTTCAAGCGTCTTCTTGAAACCGTAGTTGGAGATCTCGCGGACGTTTCCGCTGAGCCCGTCGTCCATAGACTTCGCTACAGCCCTTACAACATCCAGTATTATGTTTCCCGCATTAAGCCCGTCGTTAGACCTCAGGCTAACGTTAATCGTGAAGCCGCCCCCCATGAAACCTGTTGCGCTAAACTGTAGATAGGTGATTCTATTGTTTCCCAGGAAGTCAACGTAGTCGGTTGTTCCAGAAACCACCTCCCAGCCTTCCTCAACCTCCTCGACTATGGATGATGTTTTAACCTGCTTCTTGAAATCCCTAAGATCCTCATACATCGTGTTAAGTGTTTCTAAACCGCCTCCAACGTCAAGCTGATAGCTTTTAACCGGCTTAACCCCCCTAGATTTGAGAAACGCCACAAGCCCCCTGTGTAAGGCTGTGCCTCCAAGCTGGCTCATTAGATCGTCTCCAACTACTATACGTCCCTTCTTCTCGAATTTCTCAATTATAACAGGGTTCGTAGCGACGCTTGCTGGAGTAGTGTTTACGAAGCTTGCTCCCGCCTCCCGTGCAGCCTCAGCATATGCTATCGAAGACTTGTCGAGACCGCTGGAAATCATGTTTACAGCTATTTCCACATTGTTTTTCCTTAAGTATTCGATAATTTTCTCCCTATCCTGTTTCACGGGTTTAACCGTTGAAGCTAAATACGGGTTTAACTCGTCCTCCAGAAGCCCCCTCTCCACCACGATGCCAGTCTTAGGTAAGGCATAATGCTTCTCAAAAGCGTTTGGCTCAGAGAAAACCGCCTCAGCAAGATCTTTCCCGGTTTTCCTCTCATCTATGTCTATTGCTGCTACGATCTGGATGTCGCTAACCCTGTAGCCTCCAACAACCGGGTGCCAAAGCCCCTCCTTCTCAGGGTTTGAAGAATAATAGTAAAGACCTTGAATGGCTGCTGAGGCACAGTTTCCCAACCCTATGAGCGCTACTCTTATTCGCTTTCTTGCCATGAGTGGAATATGTTTTACTAGTATATAATATTTTTGCCCGATGGTTTAACAAAGCCAAACAACATACATCTGATTTTTCCACAATCCCTGAATCTGGAACCTGTTTTTCATGAGCATTGTAGGATGATTTTCCTTAATTTTTCCCTAAGCTCATCCATGTTTGAAACAATAAGCTCGGCGCCAGCAGCCCTGAGCCTCTCAGCGTTAGATAGGCTTGAAACTATTCCTATTGGCTTAACCCCCGCACTCCTAGCTGCTGCAATATCTATGGGGGAGTCGCCAACGTAAATCGTTTTCTCCGGTTTAACACCGAGTTTCTCGCAAGCCTTAAGAATAATGTCTGGAAAAGGCTTAAGCCTATCGACATCGTTTCTCGTGAAAACATCGTTGAAAAATTTTTTCAAGCCCGTTTTTTCGAGAACTATTTCGACCGCCCTTTTGCAATTATTGGTGCAGATCGCCGTCTTGACCTCGTGCTCTTTAAGCCATGAGAGAAGTTCTAAAACACCATTCCTAACAACCGGTTTCTCAGCAGCCTTAAGCTCCAAAGCCTCCACAGCCTCGTAGACCTTGCTCCTTAGGACTTTTAACTCGTCTTCACTAAAACCCTTCCCCCGCATGAATTCTACCGCGTCCTCAATGTTTATAGCAATAGGTTTAGACTCTGAAAGAACCCTCCTGTCAACACCCATTTCTAACAGCTTAGCTATACCAATCATTCTGGCTGAACCCAGATCATAGTTGAACTCTATAAGGGTACCATCCATATCCAGCAGCACTGCTTCAACCATCTAGCCGCATAGGCAGCATTAAGAAACTGTTTTTAAATCTTAGCGCGCTCAACCGAGAGCACTACGCGAGTATCCGTCGTAACGATTGACTCAACACCTCTTATTTTCAGAACCGTCTTCATAAGCCTCTCCACGTCTAACACATCCACCCTGATCAACAGATCTATGTCCCCAGTTAACTCCATGATCTCTCTAACCTCATCGATGCTTAGAAGCTTCTCCATGACCTTCTCCCTGTTAAAGCCCTTCCCTATCTTAGCGAGCACGAAAGCTTGCATTCTAAGGTTTAATCAAGGCAGCCGGAATATATGTTTTTCCTATTTAACGATATGTGACAAAACTATGCGCGTGTCCGTTGACTCTACGCCTTTAACGCTAAGTATCTCGTCGACTATTCTCCTAAGATCTGTTTCAGAAGGGGCTTCAACCTCAACAAGTAGGTCTATGTCCCCAGTCAGCTCGTAAACCTTTTTCACACCTTTTATTTGAAGAACTTTTTCAACATTGCCTTGGAAGCTGCTTGAAACCTTTACTAGTATTATCGCCTCCATGAAATGTGAGTGATGCATGTCTCAAGATAAGCTTTTCTCCGGGGGAAAGGTTAAATATAGCCTTGATAATGGTTTCGCGGAGATGAGAAGAAGTGGCGGAGCAGCTTGTTAAGGTTAAAGACCTTAACACCGACTCCAAACACGTAAACCTTCTCGCCAAGGTGCTCTCCCTCTCTGAAGCAAGGGAGGTTGCATCTAGGTACGGAGGCTCTACGAACAGGGTTGCGGAAGCAAAGATCGGCGACGAAACGGGAACAATACTGCTGACACTCTGGAATGAGAATATCGACTTGGTTAAGCCAGAAGACGTTATAATGATTAAAAACGGCTACGTAACGGTTTACCAGAGGACTCTAAGGCTAAATGTGGGCAAGTACGGCTCCATAGAGAAGAGTGACACCCAGATAGGAAGCGTTGACACTTCTAACAACATGTCTGAGAAAGAGGTTTCAGGGGGGTACTACGGCGGCAGAAGGTTTAACCGTGGTTCAAGGAGGAGGTATTAAGGGTATTCTGAATAAACCTTCTTAGCGCTTAAAACTGGTAATCATAAACCTCTAGCTTGAGCTTGTTATAATCGGAACAGGAAGCAGTTTTACTGTTTTCAACTACGTTTTTTAAATTTTTTAGGCTTGTTTCCGGCTCGACAGGCTTAATGTCTTTAACCCTACCCTAGGAGGCTGGAAAGCCTGCACGTGACGAAGGGCACTAAAAGCTCATCCAGCGTTAGAGAACCATGTGCGCCAGCTCTTACAAACTCGGGCTCCGTCCTCTCCTTCAAATCATAGTGGAACACAAGTCTACTCTCGTCCTTAGATAGTGCAACATAGTCTCCAATCCTGTCTTGAACACATGGCTTAACATCGCCCGTTCCAAAAACACCTTTATCCAGCAGCATTCTTGATTTAAACAGGGAGATGTTGCCGCCAACTTCTCTGTGAAATCTTCTCTCAAACCCTTCAACACCCTTCTTAAGGTATAGGTAGGCTGCCCTAGACTCGCCGGCGGGAGGCATTACGAGGGACTGCTTAAGCCAGTTTAAACTGTTAAGACTGATCGACTTGCCGTCACTAACCCTTGACTGACCATGATCTGAAGTCATTACGAGAAGCGTCTCCTTGGCAGCATCAGGCTTAACCCTGTTGAAGGCATCTCTTAGAAGAGTGAGGGTGTTTAGGAGCTCGAGCTCAGCCTCAGTGCTGAACGGCCCGTAGTAGTGCGACTGGCCGTCGAAACTATCCCAGTAGGCTACTATGAACCTCGTGGTCCTATCGTTAACAAGCCTGGCGAGGTTTGTAGCGAAATCCACGCTGGTTAAGGCAGGAATTATCTTAGAGCCCTTGTAGAGCAGTGTTGAAAGGCCGCTGTTCCTGATACCATACCTGATTATGGTTTTAGCTTCAACCCTTGTTTCTGCAAGCTTCTCCGTCAGAACCTTTACGCCGAGTATCCTGTCAGCATCCATGCCGAGCTCGAAAACCCTGTTTCTCCTCTCGTCGTTAACAGGGCTCAGGGAGATCATGTTAACCATTGAGCCGAGTTCCTTCATGAAGAGAGTGTAGGCTACTACGCCGTGCTCCTGTGGGCTTAACCCAGTGTTTAGGCTCGTCAGGGCAGCTGACGTTGTCGTTGGGAAGACTGATGTTAACGCCTTGACGGGTATGCTTCTTTTAGCAAGCAGACTGTTCAGGAAACGTTTAAGCCCCTCAGAAGCCTTTTCAAAGACATTAAGCCCCATAGCATCCATGATTAGGAGAACAATCTTGTACGTGTTTTTGAAGTCTGGGAGAACATCGTTCGCAAGCCTTCTCCCAGATGGCTTGGCACCCATGAGTTTCATTAGGCTGTTTGAAAGGTTTGGTAGGGAGAAGCCGTCGTACCTTGGAATGAAAAGGCTGTCGGATAATCTTCTCAGCTGAAGCTCCTCAACCTCTTTCTCCCAGACAGTTGGCATGTGAAGAATAAGAATCCCCAATATAAACGCTTATTAATTAAGCCAACCGGGAAAGCTAACAGGCTTGCCTTATGGATGTTGAAAAACACTTATCTTACACGCCGTTCTTCTAAAAGGATATGGATGGGCATTGCTGTGTTTATTTGGAGGGGGAGGACGTGCTTCTCTTAAAAAACCTTAAGCCGGGTGATGTTCAGGTGAGAATTCCAGGCAACATTTTGAAAATAGTCTTAAGGAGGACCCGAGAGGGTTTCAAGCTTTTCCTGTCGACGCTTAAAGGCGAGGCTACGGTTAAAATGCTTGTCTTGGAGAACTCTGGGCCCGGGGTTCTCAGCGTAACTGAGGAGCTCTCTTACAGGATTAAGGGTTTCAGGCTGAGCTGGGACGGGAGGAGTCTGAAGATAATGGGGTTGAGGCTTAGCGAGAAACCTGTTGAGCTTAACCTGATACTTGTCCCTGTGGATTTAAACAGGTTCTAATCTGTTTCTTCAAACCAGGGTTGCTCGGGCTTCTCCCTAAGCCTCTTAAACTTCTCCCTAAGCCTCTTTGTCTCCCTCCTATGTTTCAGGAGGGTGCTTATAAGAAAGGCTAGGAAGCTTATGAAGATCGCAATCATGTAGAAGAGGAAGAACATCGACAGGTCGAGTTGAGCCCTAATCATTACTTGGGTTTCCGCTCTAAGCCCAATTATATATGTTTTATGTTTACAAGGCTTAAACTTTAAAAACAATTCTCTTAAAGAGGAAGTATGCTTAGAGCGTATCTGCTAATAGTTTGCGAAGTAGGTTTGGAGAGAGATATTGAGGAAACCATAAGGAGAGTGGCTAACGTGAAGGATGTGGATGTCGTCTACGGTGAGTATGACATAATAGTAAAAATAGAAGTTAACGATATTAAGCAGCTCGACGGGGTGGTTTCAGAGATTAGGCGTATCAAGGGTGTTTTAAGAACCATGACGCTGCTCTGCGACTAGGCTATTAAGCCTCCTCTGCTGGTTTAATTCTCGCCGAAACCAGTTATGGATCCCCCAGCGGTTAAGAGCCTAGTTTAAAAGTTATCTCGCTTGCTCTGTTGCAATCCTTAAATCTGACGGATCGTTTTAAAACGTGATGAAAAGGGTCTGCGTAATACACTATTCTGAAATAGGTTTGAAGGGCCATAACCGGCCTTTCTTCGAAAAGATGCTTGTTAGAAACGTTAGACGCCTATTGAGCGGCATAACTGACCCCGGGGTTAAGAGGATTCAGGGCAGGCTGGTTTTCCCGTTAAACGGGGCGGATCCCCAGAGGGTTGAGGAAAGCCTCATGAAGGTTTTCGGAATATCCTGGTTCGCATTCGCAACAGTGGCTGAGCCAAACGTTGATTCAATAGGGAGAACCGTCCTGGAGGAGGCTTCACGGCTTGTTAAGCCGGGTGAACCTGTTAAGGTTGAGGTTAAGAGGGCCGACAAGAGGTTCCCCCTAACCTCGCTTGAGCTAAGCAGGACTCTGGGGAAAATGCTTGTTGAAAAACTTGGAGTAAGCATTTCCCTTCAAACCCCTTCTAAGAAAATATATGTCGAAGTCTTAAGCAGGGAGGCTTACGTATTTACTGAGAAGAAAAAGGGGTTGGGAGGGCTACCCGTCGGGTCTTCAGGCAGGGTTCTCTCGCTCCTCTCAGGAGGAATAGATTCTCCAATCGCTTCCTACCTGATGATGAAAAGGGGCTGTGAAGTCAGCTACCTGCATTTCCATCCTTTCCAGGATAATGCTGAGGCGGAGAACTCTAAAGTAATGGAGATAGTTAGGAGACTGCTGCCCTACTCCGGCGAAACCTCTGTGACCTTCGTACCCTCATATGAGTTTCAAATAGCGGCGGTCAACATTCCGGCCAAGTATGACCTTGTCCTTTTCAGAAGGTTTATGTTCAGGGTTGCGGAGAGGATTGCTGAGGCCGAGGGTGCAAAGGCCCTTGTGACTGGTGAAAGCCTTGCCCAAGTAGCTTCTCAAACGCTTGAAAACATGGCTGCGATAAGCAGCGGCCTCAAAATGCCTGTTTTCAGGCCTCTGATATCGCTAGACAAGGAGGAGATCGTAAACATGGCTAAGAAGATAGGCACATACGAGCTTTCAATAAAGCCGTATAAGGATTGCTGCAGCATAATTGCCAAGCATCCTGCGACTAGGGCTAAGCCAGAGGTCGTAGAGAAGCTTGAAAAGCAGATTGACATCGACTCCGTGGTTAGTAGAAGCATACAGCTTTCCTCCAGGGTTGTTGTGAAGTAGGCCCGGCAAAAAAGAGTTACGTACCTAGTTGCCCAGAAGCCTTAAAACCGTTTTCTCAATCTCTTCAACCGCCTTAGTGTAAGCGTCGCATGGAAGTGAGCCTACAGCTATCTTCTCGTCCCCGCCACCCTTACCATTGAAAGCTTTGCAAACCCCTCTGACCAGTTCAGCCGCCTTCACCCTTCCGTCACTGCTGCCTACGAGAATGTTGCATGCCCCAAGCCATTCCATGCCTATGACGTAGACGGATCGGCTTCTGCCTATGAGTTCGCCGACGGTCTTCATAACTGTCCTTATGTCCACGCCTTTCAACAGACCCTTGTGAAACTCCACCTCGCCTAGAACAGTTTTCGAAAGAGTGTTGCTGACCAGCTGCTCAGTTACTGCTGAAAGCCTCCTCCTCATGTCCTCATTTTCCATCCTCATGTTAAGAACTGTCTTCTCAAGGTTTCTAATAGGTGAGCCGAGTATTGAGGATATTGAGAGGCAGAGGGTGCTAAGCCTGACGGCGGTCTCAAGAGCTTTATCCCCGACTTCGAAGTCGATCCTATACTCGCCGCCGCTTTTAGAAACATGGGTAACCAGTATGATTCCGCATTCCCTAGTGTTTCCAACATGCTCGCCAGTACACGCCGAGTAATCGAACCCGTCAATCTCAACTACCCTTACACGGCCCTTGATGCGCTCCTCGTGCGCCCTCAGGTTCGGAAAGGTCTTCTGGGCGTCTTCAAGCGAGTTGAAAAAATGCTCTTTAACAACCCTTCCCTCAGAGATCACCCTGTTCGCCAAAACCTGTGCTTCTGCAAGCTCGTTGAAACTCAGTGAATCAACTTCAACGATTACTGAACCCGTGCCTTCTGAAAACTCAACCTTCCTAACCTTTAAATTCCCCTTTATTCTTTGCAAACAGCCCATTAACACGTGCTCGGCCGTATGCTCCCTGCTCAACGGTGTTGAATCTAAATGGGAAGTGAAATTATTATAAGCTTAACGCAGCAGCCTCTTGACAGCCGGATATTATCTCGTCTCAAAATCCCATGTTCTTGCGTAGTTAATTACGGTTACGCAAGTCTGTTACCCCCTTAAACCGCAGCCGGTTCAGCTATTTCCAAGTTTTTCAAGTATTGCTGTAAGCTTTAAAAAGTTCCTTGAAGAAGCTAATCAAGTGTTAAAAACCGTATGCTGGATCCTTACAGGATAAGGGAGGATTTTCCGAGCATCGCGGGAGAATACATTTTTATGAATAATGCCGATTCAACCGGTATACCTGTCCCTGTTTTGGAGAAAATACTGGCTTACTATAATGAGGTGAAGAGTAGACCCGGACTGGAGAATACTTCCTCCCACAGGGCTCTCGAGCTCTATGAGGAGGCTCGTGGAAGGGTTTTTGAACACTTCGGGGTGGGGAAGGATAGCATGGTCTTTACGTCAAGCAATCTTCAAAGCCTACTGCTGATTCTTCAAAGCATTGATTTTAAGAAAAACGAGGTTTTCCTGGTTTCCTCAAATGCTCAAGGCGGGGTTATGAACCTCCTTAAAGAGTATGTTGAGACGATGAGGGGGAGGCTTGAGGTTATGGACTTTGAAGAGGAGGGTTTTGAAGAGAAGCTTAAGGGAGCACTGGTCGGTAAGACTGTCAAAGCAGCCTTATTGAACCATGTTTCAGGAGCAACTGGAACAATGCTTAAGATCGACAAGGTGATACCGTTTTTAAAGGAGAAGGGTGTTCTAACCATTCTGGACGCCACTTACTCTGCCCAAAGGATTAAGCTAACCATTCCTAAGACGGGTGTTGACTATGCTTTTTTCAAGTCTGGAAACATGTTCAGCATAGAGGGACTTGGCATTCTTTATGTTTCAGAAGAGAGGCTTAGCAGGGTCGAGAAGACTCCGGGATTCTTCGTGGTGAAGCAGGCCGAGAAGGAGAACTGCATCGGCGTAGTAGCGTTGGCAGCAGCCCTAGAGTATCTTAACAGATTGGGTTTCGAAGATATTTTAAACCATGAGAAAAACCTAGCTGAAGAAATCGTGAACGCTGCATCAGGAGAAGGAGTAACCTTTTACCAGTCTGCTTCGAAAGAGCTGAGGACAGGGATACTCTCACTAGTGCTAGACCCGGTTCCTTCAAGCCTTCTTCAAACTATTCTGGAGGATCAGTTCCATATACTTGCCGAGTCCGGCGGCTTCGACAGCCCGTTTATCCTAAGCAAGACGGGCGGTAGGGAGGTTCTAAGGCTATCTCCCACGATTTTCAACACTCTTGAGGAGGCTAGGATCGTTGGGGAAAGAATCGCTGAAATAAGGGAGACATACTTTGGGAAAACCGTTGAAAAGCAGGTTCCCGAAGAGATCTGAAAAACAGTCTGGAAGGGGAAAAGACTATTTACCGGTGTACCAGGAGAATAGGCAGATGGCTGCATACGGGTTCGCAGGGTTTAGAAGAATAATGCCGGGCTATGACTGTGGGCTCTGCGGCAACGCCACTTGCGCCACGTTCGCGCGCAGGCTCCTGCTTGGAGCCAACAGCTTGACAGACTGCCCTATACTCCAGCGTGAAGGATACTCTGAAAACAGGAGTAGGATAGAGGAGATGCTAAAGAAGGGAGTGGTACATTCCTCGCCTTCAATAATCACTGTCCCAGGGTTTAAGACTAAGTATGCGCATCCCAACTACTTTGAGGAACACTGTGAAAAACTTCCAACGAGGTTTCTGGACTACGATACTTCTCGCCACCTTATCGGCTTGCTATGGAAACCTGAGCGTGTTAACGGTGATGGCGTCGAGGTTATCGACACCTTTTTCGGAAACCTGAGGTTCCTAGTTACAACGAGTGGAAGGATAGCTGTCAACATTGGGGAGAGGAGGACGGAGGAAAGAGAACTGGTGTCGATTCTTTACAAGGTTCTCTGGGGTGCAGTAGACTTGCTCCGCAAGGCTGAATATGCCCCAGGAACGGATGCACACTTCTCGAATACGCTGGAGGATGCTGCCTAGACTATAAGCCGCCGCCGGGCCCATACCTGACTAGAGCTCCCTTCCTACAGAGAGGGCCTTCGAGAAGTCTGCAGGAGAAGCCAGACCTTATTCTACCTTCGCTCTCAAAGATATTTGAAGATGCTACTGGAGAGGGGTATGAGAACTACTTCAGCCAGATTAACGAGATACTTATGGGGATAGGAATGGTTACCGAGGGGCTTGGAAGCAACCAGTCCAGTAACATAGCTATGCTGAATTCTAAGCACAACCAGCTTATGGGGGAGCTGGTTAAAAACATCGCCTCAGTAAGCATTGAAGAAGCGTCGAGACTTGTTGTGCTTGCAGGAATCTGCCTAAACATTAAGCGGGCGGTTGAAGCCATGGACGCCTTGTCCTTCCTCTTCGAAGGGAGAGAGGATCCTATTGAGGCGCAGAGGAAGAACGTGAAGGAGGCTGTTGAAATACTTGTTAAAGCATTCAGCTCTCTCAGGCCGAAGAGGGAGAAGGAGCTTGACGACGTGCTTTCAAGATTCAAGTTCCTGAGGATAACTATGGGCGGTGTTGAAAGAATAGCGAATAAAACCGTCTCCATACTTGTCTACAAAATAGCGTACAACGGGTACTGCACGGCAAGGGTTGCTAGAGGCAGCATGTAGCAACAGATTATTTCGTGAGGAACTTGAAGTCTTTGCAAAATGCTCTAATAATAAGAATTTTTTTGGGAACATTAATGTTCTTTAACAGCTTTGTGCCAACTTGCAGATATATGGTAAGGCATGACCAGTTTATGTTTCATGGGCCAAGGGCTAAAAAACTTACGTAACGTGATTACTATGCTGGAATACGGGTTGTAAGCTTGGAATGCGAGCCGGCTTTAAATATTCACCATTCCTCGGCATAGTTGGAGGTGAAAATAGAGATGGCTTGGAAGAAAAGGAACGTGGAGAGAAAGATCGACTGGGAGGGGGTTGCGAAGGATCTTCGCGCAGACCTTCCAGCTAGAGAATACCGCCACGTAAGGCTCTGCTTCAAGTAAACCTTGTCCCCCAACTTGCTGTTTTAAAAACGGTTGCAGTAAGTATTGTTTAAAAAGCTATAGGTGATTAGCCAGGTTATTGGGGCACCCTTAATGCTTCAACCCCTGGAAGCTTCTCTCCAGATAGGTAGCTTATTAAGGCTCCTCCAGCAGTGCTTACGAAACCAATCTTATCATATACTCCGGCTTTTTCAAGCGCAGAGATCGAGTGGCCTCCGCCGACGACGCTGAATGCTTTTGAAGCAGCAGCAGCCCTATAGAGCTCAATGGTGCCTTTTGCAAAAGCATCCTCCTCGAAGACTCCTACAGGGCCGTTGAAGACAATCGTGCTGGCCTTCTGCAACTCTCTCGAGAAAACCCTTATCGTTTCAGTCCCTATGTCTTTCAACGGGTGTTCAACAGGCAGCTGGGAAACCATGTATTCAACCCTCTCACCATTCACGTCGACAGCGTAATCGTATGGGAGCATAATTTTTTGCGAATGCTTACCCAAGATTTTAGACGCTGCCTCCCGGAACTTGCCTAGGCCCTTCTCCTCTATCAGCTTAGAGTTAACGCTGCCAAGCCTGAAGCCGGCGGTCTCGTGAAATACTTGCGCAATCATTCCTCCCAGAAGAACCTTGTCAGCAATACCCTTGTCAAGAACGTTCTCGATCACTTTAAAAGTCTCCTTAGCCTTAGCCCCCCCTAAAACGTAGAGGCATGGTTTAGACGGATTGTCGACAACCTTCTCAAGAGCCCTCAGCTCTCTCTCCATAACCCTGCCGGCTGCTGAGGGCAATACTGCTGTGAACCCTATTACTGAAGCGTGAGCCCTGTGCGACGCCGAGAAGGCATCGTTGACGAAAAAGTCTGCAAACGGGGCTAGTGTTGAAACCAGCATCCCCCTAGCATGCTCCTCGGCAGTCTTCGTCTCAGTCTCCTCATCCAGCATCCTGACGTTTTCAAGCAGAAGCGCCTCACCCGGCTTCAGCTCCCTTATAGCGTTGATAGCCTTCAAACCTGTGATGTCGTTCACGTATTTTAGGTTTGGAACATATTTTAACATGGCCCTGTAATGTTTGTTGAAATCCGTGAAATCAGGGTCACCCTTCCTCCCCTGATGTCCAAGTATAACCACCTTAGCATTTCTCCTGAGGAGTTCCTTTATGGTTTCAGAATGCTCCCTTATCCTGGAGTCGTCAATTATCTCCATGGTTTGAGGGTCGAGCGGAGAGTTTATGTCAACCCTCAGGATAACTGTTCTCCCGTTGAAGTCGAAATCGTCAAGAGTCTTGAATCTTAAAGCCATTTTGCATCTTTTAAAAAACGGCTGGGGCCTTTTTAAGCTCTTCTCTCATGTTTAGTAAGCATAGGGGTCTAGACGAGGCTTGAGGCTGGAAACCGGTCGTGTTAAAACCTCCGCGTTCCTTTTTTTTCGGAAGAAACATTTAAAAAGCGTCGGATTAAATCGTGTGAGCCGAGGAAACATGGGAGAAAAATCAGAAATCTACAGAGAGTTTAAAGAGTATATAGTCCCCCCTTCTTGGAAGGACCGGGTTTGGGATCCTGAGGATTTTAAAAGGTTTCATGAGGAAACGGTTAAGGATAAGGCTGCTATCGAAAAATGGTGGAGCAAGTGGGCTGAGCAGCTGCCTTGGATGAAAAAATGGGATAAGGTGCTGGATGATGGCAACCCTCCCTTCTACAGGTGGTTCGTCGGAGGGGAGACGAACCTGGCCTACCTTTGCACCGATTGGCAGATTCAAAGCGGTAGGAAGAACAAGCTTGCCTTAATATGGGAGGGTGAGCCTGTTGACGAGGCCACGGGAACCCCGAAGGAAGTCAAGAAGTTCACATATTACGATCTTTACAGGGCTTCCAACAAGATTGCCCTCGCCCTCCAGCAGAAGCTGAACGTGGGCAGTGGGGAAATTTTAACCTTCTACCTTCCAATGATCCCGGAGCTCCCGTTATACATGCTTGCTGTTCAAAGGATAGGGGCGAAGCACAGCATAGTCTACAGCGGGTTCAGCGCGGTCGCCGTGGCGGATAGGGTGGAGGCGGCTGGCTCTAGGATAATAGTTACTGCAGACGGCCTCTATAGAAGAGGAAAGATAGTGAAGCTGAAGGAGATTGTGGATGAGGCTGTCAAAATACTTGAGAGCAGGGGTTACAGGATTGAGAAAGTAGTCGTCGTCAGGAGGACTGACAGGACAGATGTTCCATTCGACGATAAAAGGGATATTTGGCACCACGAGTTGATCGCCGGGGTTCCTGAGAACGCTAAGGTTGACGCAGTGCCCTGCTCTTCTGAAGACTTCTCCTATGTGCTTTATACTTCTGGCACAACCGGTGCTCCTAAGGGTACTCAGTCCTCTATAGGTGGCTACGCTGTCGGTCTCTACGCGACGATGAAAATGATATTCGACGTGAGGGAGGACGACATCTACTGGTGTACTGCTGACATAGGCTGGGTCACTGGCCACTCCTACATTGTTTATGGGCCGCTCATGGTTGGAACCACGACCCTGATGTATGAGGGTGCTCCTGACTATCCGGCTCCAGACAGATGGTGGAGCATAATAGAGAGGTATGGGGTCACTATTTTCTACACTGCTCCAACTGCTGTTAGGATGTTGATGAGGTTTCCAGAGGAGTATGTGAAGAAGCATGACTTGTCAACCCTCAGGATTGTGCACACTGTTGGAGAGCCAATAAACCCGGAGGCCTTCAGGTGGCTCTTCACGAAGGTTTGCAACAGTGATGTGGTTTGCTCCAGCACCTGGTGGATGACTGAGACAGGGCACATGCTTACGGGTCACTTCCCTGGGCTTGGAAAAATCTTCCCGCTTAAACCAGGGACAAACGGATACACTATTCCAGGGGTAAAGGGGGATGTCATAGATGAGGATGGAAACCCTTGTCCTCCAGGTGTAAGAGGATACTTCGTGTTAAAGACGCCTTGGCCGGGGATGCTCATGACGCTCTATAAGGACCCGAACAGGTATGTAGAGGTCTACTGGAAGAGGTGGGAGGGATGCTTCTGGACAGGTGACTATGCTGTTAAGGATCCTGACGGCTATTTCTGGATTCTAGGCAGGGCTGATGACGTAATCAAGGTTGCGGGCCACAGGATCGGGACGGCTGAGGTTGAATCCGCGATGGTTATGCACCCGGCGGTTTCAGAAGCCGCCTGCGTGGGGAAGCCTGACGAGGTGAAGGGGGAAGTTCCAATGATATTCACCGTTTTAAAGCATGGTTACACCGGTACTCCTGACCTTGAGAAAGAGTTGAAGATGCACCTGAGAACCACAATCGGCCCCCTCGTGGCTTCAGACGCAATAATAGTCTTCATTAATGCTGTTCCTAAAACCAGGAGTGGAAAAATCATGAGGAGGCTTCTGAGAGCAGTAGTCTCCAACAGGCCTCTGGGGGATGTTACGACGCTGGAAGACGATGCTGCTGTGAAAGAGGCTACGGAAGCATACAAGATGATACAAGAGATCCTTCAGAAAAGAACATAAGGTCATCATCCTACTGGAAGGACGATCATAGATGAGCGGTTTGAAAACAGTTAGCGAGTCTGAGAGAATAGGATGGCTTCTCGTCGCCTCCGGGTTTCTGATCAACCTGTGCCTCGGAGCGATCTATTCTTTCAGCGTCTTCAGAAAACCCTTGGAAGATCTTTGGAGGATCGGTGCTGCGCAGAGCGGTCTACCATTCATGGTTTTCCTAGCTGTTTTCGCAGTTATGATGGCGGTCGCAGGGGGTTTAATCAGGAAATGGGGTCCCAGGAAGACAAGCCTTTTGGGAAGCATCTTGGTGGCCGCGGGATGGATGGGCGCAAGCTTCTCTCCAAACATAGAGGCTCTAACAATTCTCTACGGGGTGGTTGGCGGGGCCGGCGTCGGGATTGCCTACGGCTGCCCGATAGCGGTGACTGCAGCATGGTTTCCCCGTAGAAGCGGTTTCGCAATAGGTTTGACGGTTATGGGCTTCGGGCTTTCCGGCTTCTTAATGGCCCCGATCCTCACCCAGCTAATAAAAACAGTCGGGCCGCTTCAAACATTTCTTTATTCAGGCACCGCTTTCCTAGTGTTGCTTATTGCCCTCTCGCTTACTCTAAGGTTTCCGTCGAAAGAGAGTTCTGCCTCAGGCACTGGTTCCACGCTGGTCGTCAGCAGAGAAACCAGCAGCTTGAAGAGAAGCCAGATGATTATGACCAGGAGCTTCTACGCGTTATGGTTAGCATACATGGTTGGCTGCATGGCTGGCCTTATGGCTGTGGGAATCGCCTCTCCATTCGGAATCGAGGTTGCCAAGCTTGATGCCACGTTGTCGGCGTTTTCAATCTCGCTGTTCTCAGTGTTTAACGGTGTCGGCAGACCGCTGTTCGGAGTTATCACCGACAAGCTTGGCCCAAGGAAAAGCGCGTTGCTGTCTTTTGGACTAGTGTCCGCTTCCTCCCTTGCCCTATACTTTTTCGGAGAGGGGAATCCATTTGTATACCTTGTTTTCTTCAGCATTCTTTGGCTTAACTTGGGAGGATGGCTTGCGATGGCCCCAACGATAACGAAAATATTTTTCGGAGCCAAATACTACTCTGAGAACTATGGACTAGTGTTCACCGCCTATGGAGCAGGGGCCATCTTAGGCACCTCCATATCGGGTATTCTTAGGGACATTACTGGAACATACTTATCTGTGCTCCCGGTGGCTGCAATTTTAACCCTCCTCGGCTTTGCAGTGACGCTTGGCGGTTTAAAGCCTGTTGTGAAAAGAGATTAAGGTCAAGCCTCCATTTTTCACCATTAAACATGATCTCCGGAAACCTGGTTTAAAAGACGTGAAGCTGGTGTAAAGCCTTCTCCTAATCCCACTCGTAAGCGGGCTCGCTGTCGCTAAAAGTGTAGTGAATGTTTCTAAATCTGCCTGCCAGCTCCTTAACATCCTCTTTAACAATGCTGGCCGAATCTGGAGATTTCACAACTCTGGCTATCAGGCTCCCTATGATAGCCATCTCATCCTTCCCCATCCCGAGCCTCGTCACCTCTTGAACCCCAAGCCTTATTCCGCTGGCTGTTGTTTCAGATTTGTCTGTCGGAAGGGGTGTCATGCTGGTTATTATGTTGGCCTTCTCAAGGTTTTTAGAAACTTCTAATGCAGTGCCCTCCTTAACCCTGAATATTACTTGATGCGACTTAGTGAAACCTTTATCTACACATATCACGTCAACCCCGTTGTTGTAGAGTGCTTCAGCTAAAGCCTGAGCATTGTTCACAACCATTCTGGAATAATCCTGCCCGAAAGCCAGGAACTCTGCAAGCGTGTACGCTAGGGCAGCAACCCTGTTTATATGATGATTATTGATCATGCTCAGCGCAACCCTGTCTATGTCTTCACCGTATTGTCTTTTACAGAGTATTATGCCACCCTGGGGTCCAAAGAATGTCTTATGGGTACTGCCTGTCACGACGGCTGCACCCTCTCTCAACGGATCTTGGAAACAGCCTCCTGCCACCAGCCCTAGAACATGGGCAGCATCGTAGACAACCGTGGCGCCGACGTTTGAAGCCGCCTCAGAAACCTCCTTAACCGGCTGGGGGAACAAGAGTTCAGATGCTCCGAGCATCACCATCCTAGGCATTACTTTCACAATCATTTTCCTAGACTGGTCGACGTCAATATTGTACTCCTCCGCGTTAAACGGAAGGGGAACCATGCTTACCCCATGGTACCTGGATACTTCTCTGAAACTGCTGTGGCCCCCGTCTATCACGCTCAGGCCCATCATAGTGTCCCCGGGCCTCGTGAAAGCACCTATTGCAACGATGTTCGCAACCGTCCCTGAAACAGGCAGTGTGTTGACATGCTCCACTCTGAAGAGTTTCCTAGCTAGGAAATGGGTCAGTTCTTCAAGCTTATCTATGTACTCGCAGCCCCTATACATTCTTTCGTAAAGAAATCCCACGGCATACCTGTGCCCCATGTCGCATGCTAAAAGCCTCCTAACCGCTGTACTGGTAATGTTTTCGCTGGCAATAAGGTTCAAGCAGGAGCTCCGGAAAGCATGATGCTCCCTAACTATTTCGAAAACCTCTTCTGCAAGACTTTTCTCTGACAATTACTTGGGCTTGAGGCAAAAGGGTCTTTAAAAAAGTTTCCCATAATCTTTCCCCGTTTAAACATAAATAATCATCCCTAGTCGGTTAAAACACTGGAAGGGTGAAAGAATCGTGAGGCAGAGAATCATTCTCCGCGTGGGGAAAACTCTCCTGGTAGATGGACCAGCTATGGTGAAGGTGGCCAACGGCATGGTTAACGTGATGGGCGCCGTGTTCGCAGAGGGCAGCTGGGTGAAAGTCAGGGGCTTCAGGCGGACGCCTTTCTACGCTGAGCAGTCTGAAGCCAGCCTCCTCGTTGAAGGCAACAACTACCGCGTGGTAGACGGTTCCACGATACCGGGTAGTTGGCTTGAAGCCGCTGAGAAGACTGCTGCTGAGGAGAAGGGTGTTGTGATGGTGGTCGGCGAGGCGGACTCGGGTAAGACGAGTCTGGCAACCTTCCTTGTCAACTATTATCTCAACTTCCAGGCGGAGATTGGAATCGTCGACTCCGACCCTGGGCAGAATGATCTTGGAGTACCCGGCACGGTCAGCGGGGGAGTGGTTAACAAGGGTTTAAGCGACCTGAGCCAGGTTAAGCCTGAAGTCATGGAGTTCGTAGGCTTCACAGCCCCGGAATCGGGGGTTGAAGAATTGAAGGAGGCTGTTGCCACAGTACTCAGGAGGCTTAGGGAAAAGGGGGTTGGAAAAATAGTTTTGAACACTGACGGCTGGGCTGATTCTAAAGGCCTGAGTTTTAAAGCCGAGCTTACCCGCACTGTTAAGCCTAGCTTCGTGTTATCGCTTCTAGATGGTGAGAAAACCCTGGCTTTCACTATGGCGGTTGACCCAAGCACTAGAATGATTCGGGTTGAGAAGTCTCGATATGTGAAGAGGAGAAACAGGTTGCACAGGAGAACGCTCAGAACGCTGAATTATAGGAGGCATTTCGCAAGACCTAGGCTGGTTAAGAAGCCTTTAAATGAAAACGTATTCCTGAACCATCCTTTCCTGAAGGGCGAGCCTGTTCAAACGCTCGGAGGGCTCGGGGAGCTTGGCTTCGAAGCCTTGGAGACTAGGCAGTACATGGATACGCTATATGTAAAGATTAAGGATGAGGTTGAGGAGCCTGTTATGCTTAACTTAGGTGGGAAAAGGATCGTCGTGCTGGGGGAGGGATGGGAGAAGGGGCTTCTAGTGGGCTTAGGGAGGAATAGTAGAATCATTGGGGTAGGCATAATCGAGTCTTTAAGCGGAAATGAAGTGGCTGTGAAAACACCGTTGACAACGGGCTTCGACACTATTAAGCTTGGAGAAATAAAGCTTGACTCTTATTTCAATGAGAAAAACTTCTATTGGAGACCTTCGCGACACCGGGTTTAACTGTTAATTAAATAGGGAATACAATAATTAATATGGCCGTTACACCTTTAAAAAAGCTTAAAGACTGTTTCCAAATATCCCTATGAAGCCAGCGCATTCTTAAGCTCTATCAAAGTCTTGTCCACAAGCTTCGTCTCAGCCACAGCCTCAGAAAGGTCAACGCTCACGATCTCCGTTCCTCTCAACGCGACCATTTTTCCGAAAATGCCTTTCTTGACAAGCTCCACGGCAGCGTAGCCAAGCCTCGTAGCCAGAACCCTGTCGAAAGCGGTCGGCGGCATGCCTCTTATTATGTGCGCCGGGACAACAGCCCTAGTTTCGAAACCAGTGGCTTTCTCGATCTCTTTAGCTAGGAACTCGCCTATTCCGCCAAGATACACGTGCCCATATTGATCAACTTTAACATCCTTCGTTATCGGACCTTTATAGTCCTCTATTAAAGCACCCTCTGCGACAACTATTGTTAAACTACCCTTCTCAGGCTTCTTCTTCCTTACAAACTCCACCACATCGCTAATTTTGAAAGGTTCCTCAGGAATAAGAATCAAGTCGGCGCCTGCAGCAAGCCCGGAGTAGAGCGCTATCCAGCCCGCGTGCCTACCCATTATCTCGACTACCATCACCCTGTCGTGCGACCTGGCCGTGGTCTTCAAAGATTCAATAGCATGCATAGCGGCGTTAACCGCGGTGTCGAAGCCGAAAGTGTAATCCGTGCCCTTAAGATCGTTGTCAATAGTCTTCGGAACACCAACCACCTTCAAACCGGCTTCGTGAAGCCTCCTCGCAGCAGTAAGAGTATCGTCGCCACCGATAGCAATTAAAGCATCCAGCGCCAGCTTTCTAAAGTTCTCTATGCATTTATTCATCGTCGCCTCATCCTTCGCGGGATTCGTCCTAGAAGTTTTAATAACAGTCCCGGCCTCTCCGACCTTATCCTCAACATCATTATACTTCAGCGGAACAGTATCCATGTTCAGCAGACCAGCCCAGCCATACTTAATGCCAACAACCTCAAAACCATACTGCTCAGCACGCTTCAAAACAGCGCGAATCACCGCGTTAAGTCCAGGTGCGTCTCCCCCGCCCGTCAGTACTCCTATTCTCATTCCTGTCTCACCTTTTCATAAGTGCAGTTAGAAAGGGGTTTTAACTTTTTCTGAAGGATTATATGCATGCTTTACTTAGTGCGTTAGCATGTGGCGATTAGAAGCTCTAACCTCAATATGGTGTGACAGTATAATGGGTTCTTGTTAGTCTCCGTCTGAGGCGGGAGAAGTAGCCAGCCAACGCTCAGTAGGATGATGGTTACTTATAAAGCATCTAACTATCATGAGCAAGCTCGGCTGATCTTTGAGCGCGCTACTCCCGAGTTAAGAAACTTTTACTGTGCAACAGGTCATGAGGGCCTTGAAGAGCCCTCTGCAGTATTATTGCCTTAATGTTCTTCTAGGCTTGTTGAAGCACGAGCTAACCCGCTGTGAAAAACAATCTCCGGGATGGTCAAAGAAGGGCGAAGATTGCGTTCCTTGGTTTAACAGGATCGACCCCTCAAACTGTCCTCAGCCTGATAAGTTCTCGGGTCATCTAATCTGAGGAAAAGCATAAAGTCTGGTTTGGCCAGTATCCTAAAGATAGTTTGAATCTGCAGAGCGTGCGCTGTTGAGAAGGCGCCCCACAGGTATTAAAGGGAACACGCCTTAAACTGCTTAACCCATTTTTGAAAAGCTTTTTCTTTAAAAGGCACCATAAGCATGGCTTAAAACCCTATTAGTAAGAGCGCGAGCAGGCTGGACAACCCCTTCGCCCAAAGCTCTAAGATTACTGGTGGGTCAATAAGTCTTCTAAATGGCCGTTAAAACGTTTAATAACCTTTTTACATGCTGATTAAAGCCAAAGCAGTGTCGGGAGATGGATGTGAAAGTATCGGTGATAATTCCATCGTTCAAAGGCTCCCACAAGCTAGTTGAGCTCGTCAACAAGCTTGTCGAAGACGATTACCGTAATAAGGAGGTGCTGGTTGTTGTAGACGCCCCCTCTCCTGAGGTTGCTGAGAAACTCAGGTATCAGCCTGTGAAAACAATCTTCCGTCAAAGCAGACAGGGAAGGGTAAGCGCCCTTATAGAGGCTTTTAAACAGTCCTCAGGAGACCTTCTCA
>JAFNIX010000014.1 GCA_017601225.1 Candidatus Brockarchaeota archaeon
TGCCCATCCTCCTGCAGTCATCCCTCACAGCGAAACGCTTGATCCCTGCAATATCCTTTTGAGCCTCAACTACCTCCGGAGGCTCCTTCAGTCTTCTAACTCCGAGAAGGAACCCGGCTACTTCCCCATCTTTCAGAGCAACAAGGCTATACTTGCTGCTGTAATTCGGGTCTCCAAAGGTTATTCTCCTTAAGCTCCCGTCGGTAATAGTGTCTTCATGGAGGCTCAGGTTTGCAACACACCTTACTTGACTGAAGAACTCCTCGGTGAACTCAACTATCCTCATTTTTCAAACAGGGGGAGTGTTTTCCATTGTTAAAAAGTTTTTCCCAGGAAGCGGTAAATAGAATCCTTGTCTCCGATTCGAGTGCCCGCGAAAGTTTTTAAACGAGCCCGTGTTAAAACTTACGTGGAACGTAAGTTTCAAATGTTGAAACAGTCTGGACTCGTGGAAAAAAATATCTGCGGGTTTTACATATGGTTTACGATTAACTGCTTAATAGGGCAGTCGGGTGGGGAAAAACATGGGTTCTCTTCTGGATGAGATTTTCGAGCTGTCTAAAAACGCTTCAGAAACAATGTCTTCTTTCATTCATAAAACGCCTTTTACAAGAAGCGAGTCTATAAGTAGTATTGTGGGGACTGAGGTTCTCCTTAAGCTTGAAAACCTTCAGAAAACAGGCTCCTTCAAGGCTAGAGGGGCGCTTAACGCTTGCATCGCGGCTAAAAAAGAGGGGGTGAAGGAGGTTGTGGCTGCTTCCGCCGGTAATCACGCTCAGGGAGTGGCCTTCGCCGCAAGGATGCTGGGAATGAGGTGCACGATATTTATGCCAGAGTTTTCATACCCGAATAAGATTGAGGCTACGAGGAACTATGGTGCGAACGTGATTCTAGCCGGGGAGACTTATGACGATGCTAACGCCTATGCGCTGGAGTATGCTAGAACGAGAGGGGTGAGGATGATTCACGCTTTCGACGATAAGCATGTTGTGAGCGGTCAGGGGACAATAGGCTTCGAAATCCTCAGCGAAACCAGAGGGTTGGATTATCTTTTCGTTCCAGTTGGAGGGGGAGGCCTAATATCTGGAATCGGGACGGTTTTTAAAAAACTGTCTCCTGAAACTAAGATAATCGGTGTTCAGACAAACAGCTATCCTGCTTTCGCCGAGTCGTTTAAACAGGGGAGAATAATAGACTTGGTGAGAAGCTACTCGATAGCTGACGGAATATCTGTGAAGAAGCCCGGCGACCTAACTTTTAAAATAGCCTCTGAAGTCGTAGACGACTTCGTGACGGTGAGCGATGAGGAGATAATGCGTGCAATGTTTCTCCTGCTTGAGCGGGCCAAGATGGTTGCGGAGCCCGCGGGGGCTGCGAGCCTGGCTGCAGTCCTGTGCAATAAGGTTGATTTTAAACAAGGGAGGGTTGGAGTGGTTATTAGCGGTGGAAACATCAATCCGCTTCTACTAGCCAGGGTTATTACTCAAAGCCTTAGGCAGGAAGGCAGGATAGTGAGGCTTATAGTAACGATCCCGGACAGGTCTGGAAGCCTGAGAACGGTGCTTGAATGCATCTCCAGAGTTAAGGCTAACATAGTCGACCTGATCCATTTGAGAAACGAGCCTTGGATTCCTCCGGCTATGGCGACCGTGGAAATAGTCGTCGAGGTCGCGAGGGGTGAAACCCTAGAGGAATTGGGAAGATGCATTGAAAACAAGGGTTTCAGCTACAGGATACTCTAGGCTTGAGTCAACCGGTTTCCGCGATAAAATCCATCTCCAAGTCAACGTCCCTGGGCAATGCTGCCACCTGAACAGTTGTCCTTGCGGGATATGGCTTTTTAAACCATTTAGAGTAGACGTCATTCATCTCGCTGAAAAACGTTAAATCTTTCATGAATACTGTGACCTTCACAACATTCTCTAGTGAAACGCCTGCCGCCTTAAGTATTGAAGAAGCGTTTTTAAACACTTGCTCAGTGGCTCTCCTTATGTCGCCTCTTATTATTTCTCCAGTAGCGGGGTCTAAGGGTATTATTCCTGAAATGAACACTAGGTTTCCGGAACGTATGGCTTGAGAATACGGGCCTATGGGCTTTGGAGCGTCTTCTGCAAATACCTCCTGCTTCATCAGCATTATAGCCGAAACAGGGGAGTTAAATTTTTCGTAAAAATATTAAGCTTTATATGTCTCCGTCCATTAAAGAAGCGGGGAAAAATGGTTAAGAAGAGCGTTGAAATAGTTCCGGAGCCGAAGAAACTTGTCTTCACCGGAAAATGGTTTGAGTTCGACGGTTTAAACCTTCCAGAGTTCCTAGGCCGGGAATTCAACATTCCTCGAGGCTCCTGGAGGATAGTTAAGACTGAAAGAAGCGGGAACGGTCTAGAGGTGAAGGGTGAAAGCAGGGAGATCATCATCTGGGGGGATGAGAAAACCTGTTACGCGACGATAATCCAGCTCCTGAGGCAGAACCCGGGTTACATCCCGGAGGTGATTGTTGAGGAGGAATTGAAATTCTCTTTCCGAGGATACCATCTGGATATTGCGCGCGGAGGAGTCCCCACCGTGGAGACCTTTAAAAAGATTCTGAGGTGGCTATTCCTCCTGAAGTATAACTACTTCGCAATATACTTCGAAGACCTTTTCCCCTGGGAGAAGTATCCGAGCATAGGGGTACACAGGGGCAGGCTTTCGAGAGAGGAATATTTACAGGTGGTGAACTATGGGAGCGAGCTTGGAATAGAGGTTTTCCCGTCGCTAGAGCTAGCTGGCCACATGGAGCATATACTTTCGTTGCCAGAGTACTGGGGTTTCAGCGAGTGGCATAGGCCGTCAGAAGGATGCTTAGATGTTAGTAATGAGAGGGCCAGAGAATTCGCTTACGATCTTCTAAGGGAAGCTGTTGATGCCTCGCCTTCTAAACATATTCACATAGGCGGGGACGAGACTTGGGCCATGGGGAGAGGGAGAAGCCTGGATAAAACCGGGACTTTCGAAGGGCCGACGCTTTACGAGACTCATCATAGAAACATGGTTAACATCGTTAAAGAGAAAGGCAAGGTGCCGATTCTATGGGGGGACATGCTTACCGGAATGTATTTGAGAGAGGAGGAGAGGGCTAAATGGTCAGGGGTTGTAAAAAGCCCTATTTGGCAGAACGTTGTGATTGCAAACTGGGATTACAGTCCTGGAGATGAGAAGTATTTCAGGAATAAGATAAACATGTTTGGCGAAAAAAAGATGCAGCAGATCGTGTGCCCAGGGCTCTCCAATTGGAACAGGTATTATCCGAACTTTAAAACAGCCTTGGAAAACATGAAGGGCTTCCTGCTGGCGGCTAGGGCGGAGGGCCTTTCAGGATTCCTCTTAACAGCTTGGGGTGATGATGGTGAGGAATGCCTCTTCTCATTCTTAGATCCGCTTATCCTCGCATGCATGGAGTATGCGGAGGGAGACGGCAGGTGGGAAGAGAAGTGGAGTGCTTTAACAGGAGAACCCATGGAGATCGTTGAGGTGAGGAAAGCCTTTGGACAGCCTGATGTTTCAGACACTTTGAAACACGTGTTGTTCGCAGACTTCTGGTACTACAGGATGTCTGAAGCGGATGCGGAGTCGTTGAAAACCTCTTGGGAAAAACTTTTGGAAGAGAAACGCGGAGTGAACCTTCCGGAGGACCTTGGCTTCATAAGGAGCTGCATCGAAGTAGGGTTGAGAAGACTGAAGAACGAGTTGAAACCGTCAGACCTCATCTATCTTGCGAACAAGTATTGTAAGCTCTGGCTTTCAGAGCGTAAGCCTCACGGCCTAGAGAGGATTATTGAAAGATTCTGGGGGGCTGCGGGAAGAGTGGACTCCAAGCTAAGATAGTTTATTATCTTAAAAAGTAATGCGTGCTAAACTGTTCAGAAGGTCCATGAATACTTTCCCCCATACAATCCTAGTGTAGCATCCTTTTCTCTTACAATAGTCTAGACGGAGCATTTTAAGCTGAAAATCGAGAGGGTAGCCCCGCAGCCTCGTATTCCCACATTCTCCCTGCGCGTTACGGAAAGACTTTTACGCTCGAAAGTTTTTTAAAACTGTTGAAGCGGGGGGCTGGGCTTACGGGGTTACCAACGGTTAGAGAAGCAAGGTTCTACGAGAAGACAGGGAACGAGACTGTATGCCTAGCCTGTGAGCGTCGATGCAGGATTAAAGAAGGCTCTCAAGGATTCTGCGGAACCAGGGTGAATTTTGAGGGAAAACTATACACGATTGTTTACGGGGACATATCTTCTATTTCAGCAAACCCTATTGAGAAGAAGCCCTTTTTTCACTTCCACCCTGGCAGCTACGCGCTCACCGTGGGAACGTGGAGCTGCAACTTTTCCTGTCCATGGTGTCAGAATTTCGACATTTCTAAGATCAAGCCCGATCCTCGTAAATCCCACTATGTGAGCCCCGAACAGCTTTTAGAAATCGCTTTGAAAAGTGGTTGCGGAGGAACATCCATTTCTTTCAATGAGCCAACCCTTCTGTTAGAATACAGTCTCGACCTGTTTCCGTTAGCCAGGGGGAAAGGGCTCTACAATACTTTTGTTTCAAACGGGTATATGACGCTGAAAGCGCTGGAGGCTCTTGCTGAAGCAGGGTTGGACGCGATAAAGTTCGACGTTAAGGGTGGTGAGGAGGCTTACGAGAAGTATTGCGGCGGGGTTAAAGCGAGCGTTGTATGGAGGAATGCGCGGAGAGCCAAGGAGCTCGGCCTCCACGTGGAGATCGTGAACTTGGTGATCCCTGGGGTTAATGACGAAGAGGAGTGCCTCAGACAATTGGTGGAGACTCATCTCAAGATGCTTGGGCCCGATACGCCGCTCCACTTCACCCGCTATCATCCGGAGTACGTGTTTAAGGCTCCGCCAACCCCTGTTAAAACCCTGGAGAAAGCCAGGGAGCTGGCTCGATCCCTAGGCGTATTATTCCCGTATGTTGGAAACATTCCGGGCCATAGGTTTGAGAACACTTGGTGCCCCGTGTGCGGCGAACTATTGATTCGACGCCTAGGCTTCACCGTTTTAAGCATCAAGGTGTCTTCTGAAGACAGGTGTCCTAACTGCGGGTTTAAGGTTCCACTAATCCGGTGAAGCTATCACTAGGCAGCGGGATTTTTAAGAAAGAACACTTGCCGTTTGTTCAAGCAGGTGTTGGTAAAAATTTAATATGAACTGTTTCTCCTCAAGCGGGGATGCAGAGCAAGTATAGTTCAAGGGAAAGGTGCTATAGGGCGGTTAAAAGAGAGGAAGTAGACTATATTCCTATTAATATTTGGATAGATTCTCCTGAGCCTCTGAGAAGCTTGATGAATCATCTTGGTTTAGAGGATACTGAGAAGCTGTACGAGTTTCTCAAAATAGATTATCGTGGCAATGTTGGAATCGATGCGATAGGGATTGGCTTGAAAGGCGGCTTTAAAGAGGAGAGTTTCAAAGACTCTCAAGGCCGGATTCTTCGCAGAAACCACTGGGGTGTTGTTTCAATGGTTTCCGGAAACGGGTTGACCAGTTTTTACGTCGACCATCCTTTAAAACATATGGAGGTGGAGAACTATCCTTTTCCTGAATTAATAGAGGATGATTTTGAAAGGGTTAAAAAGTTTAGGAGGAGATACGAGGATTACTGTGTCGTAGGGTTTACCTTGCAAGCTTTTGAAACGGCTTGCGCATTATTCGGGTATAACGAGATTTTTAAACTGATGATCAGTGAGCCTAGAAAAGTAGAATTCGTCTTAGATAGGCTTTTCGAAATCTCCTGTAAGCAGGCTAAGCTTCTTGTTGAGGCAGGTGTGGATCAGGTTTACAACGGTGATGATGTTGGTGCGCAAACAACCATGCTTGTTTCCCCCACCCAGTGGAGAAGATTCCTGAAACCAAGGTATGTGAGGCTTGCCGAAGTAATACATAAAGGGGAGGCTTTCTTTCATTTTCACAGCGACGGCTGGATTGAGCCGATTGTCCAGGATCTGGTTGAAATAGGCGTAGACGTTTTAGAACCCCTCCAGCCGGAGAGCATGAATATTGCGAAAATAAAGGAGAAGTATGGTGAAAAACTGAGTTTTGAAGGCGGGATAGGTGTTCAAACTCTCCCGTTTAAAAACAGGGCTGAGATAGAGCACGAAGTGAAGGAAGCCGTGAGGATTCTTGGCCCAACAGGGTACACGTTGAGGCCGAGCCATACGATTCTCAGAAACACGCCGATTGAAAACATTCTGACCCTGTACGAGGCGGCAAACAAATACAGGGTTGTTCAGAAAATTTAATAGTTTGAACATTGTTCGCGTATTCTAATGTCCAGCGTATTAAGCGAGTATGTTTGGAGGGAAGACGGGTGTTTCTCTTGGAGGATTGAAAGTTCCCATGAGGAAGGAGGCTTCGACACATATACTTTTGATCTTCGTTCTCAAAAATGGAAAGACTACTTGTGGTCTCATAGGGTGAACATAGTAATTCCTAAATGTGTGGAGCATAATCACATTCTCCTACTGATAACTGGAAGCGGCTCCGGTTTAGAGGAGCTAGTATTCTGCAAGGCTTTCTCCAACCTACTGCCTCTGCCCTGTGTAATTCTTCACGATGTTCCAAACCAGCCCCTATTCAACGGGCTATACGAGGATGGATTAGTTTCATACACTTTCCTCAAATTTTTGGAAACTCAAGATGAGGAATGGCCCCTGCTCCTTCCGATGGTGAAATCCGCTAAGAAAGCGATAGATATGACAGAGGCTTTTCTTGAAGCGAAGCTGGGGAAGTTAAAGGGCTTCATAGTCACAGGAGCCTCGAAAAGAGGATGGACCACCTGGCTCTTAGCTGCAGTAGACAAGAGGGTTTCTGGAATAATCCCACTGGTCTTCGATAATCTCAACCTTAACGAGCAGATGAAGCATCAGCTGGAATGCTACGGGGCCTACAGTGAACTTATTCAGGATTACACTAGGTTGGGGCTTCAGGAGCGCATGTACTCTGAAATCGGTCAAAGACTGGTGCAAATAATAGATCCGTTTAATTACTTGGAGTACTTAAAGGCTCCGAAGCTGATCATAAATGGGACTAACGACAGGTATTGGACAGTTGATTCTTCAAATCTTTACTTCGACGCTTTATTGGGTGAAAAGTACCTTTTATACGTGCCGAACTCCGGCCATGCTTTAGAAGATGGGCGGAGGGTTATTAACTCGATTTCAGCGTTTGCACACTCGATTGTTTCAAACAAGAGCTTGCCGAAAGTAAGGGTTAAAAAGGATGGGAACGGGCGGATCGCCTTTACCCTACGCTCTAGCGAGGAACCCCTGTATGTTGACGGATGGCTCGCCTCTTCGAAAAGCATGGACTTTAGGGATTCAGCATGGTCCTCTCTGCCTCTGCTTAAACAGGATGGAGACTATGTTTACCATTTGGAAAGGCAAAAAGAATATGTTGCATTCTTCGGAGAATTGTCTTTCCTCCACTCTGATAAGTATGTTTTCAGCCTATCTACGAAAATGAATATAATTCCCCCACCGTCTAATTAAGCCTATGGAGTCTGACTCTGCTGCTGCATGTCTCCGTTTTAGTTTCAAGACCAGGCAGAGTATTCTTGGCTAGCTCAAAGCTTTAATAGCCATAGATAGAAGATTCTGAATGTATTCCATATTAAGAATTATAGGTTTCACATTGACGGTGGGACAAAGTTTAGAAAAACTTATATGCTCTCCGATTTGGATAAACGCCACATGGGAACACGTAGCGGTGTTTCTCGCGATTATGCCGCAGGGGTCATATCTAGGTCACGCCCGTCGGCGTTAAACCTACCCGTCCCGTTCAGTGTGGACCATGTGGATCATGTGATTAAGACTGCTTTAGACGGCCATACTAAACTCGCGTCAGACCATTTGCTGCATCCTGAGCTCAAGGGCATGCTTGTAGACACGGTGAGCACTCTAGTAGAGAGGCTTGAAACAGTCTTCGCCAAAACCGGCTCTGGAAAACAGGCTGATGAGAAGGAACTTGACGCCGCAATTGTTACTAGAAACCGGATTTACAACATGCTGCTTGAAACAATTTTGAGCCTTATGGGTGTTGAAAGAACATGGGTCGGGTTTTCCGACGAGGAAGCGTTAAAGGCCATTGGAGTCATAATTGGTTTTTTGAAGAATTGTGAGGCACTGGAGAGAAAAGAGCTTGGCGAACCCGTTGTTTATAGATGCACTATAGCCAGCCAGCTCGAGAGGATGAGGCTAGTGAACAAGGGGAACAGCCTTGTGGCATGGATTGCTAAAGAAATAGAGAATGGTCTTGAAGCTGAATCCCTGACGGAAAGCTATGTTCGAACTGTCGAAAAAATTTTGAATAATAATTTTTACTACTCCGCTTATAGGAAGGGTTTGTGCAAGTTTGGAAACGATTATGCCCTCGGCTTAAGATGGTTGAGACACCTGGGATATGTTCAGGTTTCAACAAACCCTGTGCTTGCGGCACTGGCGTATGAGGATGACCCTTATCTCTGGGAGTCTTTTAAAAAGCATGTTGAAGAAAACCTGAGAAAACAGTATCCGGAATGGTTCTCAGAGCCGGATAAGTATGCTGACGAAATAGTAATGGAGGCGACGAGGTTCGCCCTTCTCGACAATTTCTACGTCTTCAGAGTGCCCTTCGTATTGTCGAAATATCAGGATGGTCTTGTAAGCTACCAGTTAAACCCGTTGATAGCGAGCGATGTGGATAAGAGTGTTGAGGCTGCTAGAAGTTTCGCCGGTAAACTGGAGAATGATTTAAGGGTTTATGATGAGTATCTTTTCTGGGGCTATAGGGAGCCTCGGGAAAAAGGCAGGCCGAACCTTGTTATAAAGGTTGCAGCCGCCTATCCTTCCTCCGTGGAAATAGTTAGGAGGATCAACGAGGCTGGAATAGGGCAGAACATCACGCTTAGCTTCACGGTTTCGCAGGAAGTAATCTTGGGGGTGACCGCCATGGAGGGGATGGCGGTAGCTGTGGGGAAAGGCATCACTCCGACTCAAACATATGACACTAACATGGGTGGGAGGCTCGAGGATCATCTGAGGGAAAGCGTCGCCGCAAGCCTCTTGCTTAAGACGGTTGAAAAGATGGATAATGGCAATATGATGCTCCTTTTAGAGAAAATTGCTGATGGGCTTGGAATGAGAGGGGAGGAGGCGACTATATTCAGAGCGAAAGACATAAGGGGGAAGGTTGAACTGCTTACAAGTAGGAGGCTCCTCGGCGGAAGCCTGCTTAACGAGGTTTTCGTCGAGGCTCTGGTTTCAACCGGGGTCTACGGTGGGAGGGAGCAAGTCGTCAACATGTTGAAAACATTTGAGGAAGCTGTGAGAATGTCCGGAACCTATGTTGCTAGAAGAGTCTACGAGATAATGTTCTCGCCGTTGAACAGGTCTAAGTGGGTGGATTACTTGGTGAGGAAGTACAGAATTCCACGTGAGAGTGCGGAGCTGATCATTAACAGGATAGATCTGCTGCCTGCTTCTAAACGTAAGCCTGAGGACACTTTTCTAACCCTTTCGGGGAGAAACGTGACGAACACGGAGTTTCCGAATCATCAGCTGGCTGTGGTTAAGGAGGCTCTTAAAGAGGGGTTTAACATGGGGGACTACGAGGATTCGATCAGCAGGGGTGTAGACCAGGGTATTCTTAAGGTTCTCATGAGTATTGAAGACTTTGTGAAAGCGTATGAGGCCTCTCCCGAGTTGAACAGCCTTTTGAAAAAGGCGGGGATAGTTGAGAACTATGGTGACAGGGGTGTTGAAACATCAGATTGGCCGAGTTATGGTCCTTGCGTAAAGACTCTGGAAGAGTTTACGAGGGCCTACCTGTCTTTCAGGAGAAAAATACTGGATCATGTGGGGGGAAGATGACTGTCCCATGGAACCAGCGGGCTTAAGTATGCTCAGGAGGCTTGGTAACTGTTGAACTGGATACTCGGAGTCTGCATGCAGGCAGCCGAGGAGAACTTGAAAATCCTCTCCGGGCTCGGGTTTAAAGCCATAGAGATTCCGGGATGGCTGCAGCTTAATCCGTTTAAGGTTTCGAAGACGGATTTAAAGAGAATAAGCGAGCTCTCAAGCTCATATGGCGTGAGCATAGTTGCTTCAAACAGTATTTACCCGCCCGATTTCTCACATGCTTCTGAATCTGAACACGTGAGAAGAAGGAGTATAGAGTATACTTACAGGCTTGCCCAGGCTGCTTCGGAGATCACGTGCCCCATTTTAGTATGGGGCTCCGGAAAGGCTAGGAACATACCTTTTGAAACCACTCGTGAGAAAGGCTTTGAAAGAAACCTGGAGGTTCTGAAGGAGGCGGCTAAAGCGGGGGAGGAGTTTGACGTGAGGTTCGGAGTAGAGCCGCTGCCGAGGAGCGAGACTAATTTCGTGAACACTGTTGAAGAAGCCCTGAAACTTGTTGAAAATGTTAACTCAGAGTTTATCGGGATAACGGCGGATGTGAGACATATGATTAGGGAGGAGTACGACTTAATAGAATCTTTGAAAAAGGCTGGGGAGGAAATCATCCATGTTCATCTTGCAGATAACAATAGTAGGGTGCCGGGACGGGGCATTATTGATTTCAACAGGCTTTTGAAATGCTTCAGGGAAATAGGCTACCGGGGTGCGATGTCTATTGAGGCAGGGCTTGGGGAGAACCCGGGGGAAGAGCTCAGATTCGCGTTGGAGATTCTGAAACAGTCGGTTTCAAACCTTAGGTAAGCATGTGCCTCAGGGCTAGTGTGCTCTGAAAGTTTATAAGTAATGTGGAGTTAACTTTCCCGTGAAGCCTCGAGAAAGGTTCCTGAAGGCTTTAAGCAGGCAGCAGCCTGACAGGGTTCCCCTTTGGGAGCTCATAATAAACGAGCCTGTGATTAGAAGCCTGCTTCCAAGCGGGTCCTACGCTGACTTCGTCGAATGGGCGGGATTAGACGGAATATGTGTGGGTGAGGATCAAAGGTTTGAGAAGCAATGGAACTGCCTTGTAGACGAGTGGGGGATAAGGTGGAAGCCGATTGATGCTGGAGTAAACTACCCGGTTGGGGGCCCAATAAAGGATCTTGGCGACTTGAAAGAGTATTCTCCTCCAGACCCGGATGCTGACTGGAGGCTGAAAACGCTTGAAGCGTATGTTGACAGGTTTAAGGGGGAGAGGGCAATAGTGTTTCTGAGCCATGAAACATTCGAGTTCTCCCACTACTTAGTCGGCGGCTTGCGGAACCTTTTCCTCCACTATCATCGGAATAAGGATTTCGTCCACAGGCTGAGCGAAACAATCTCAGAGTATAAGTGTAGGGTTATTGAGAGGGCTGTTAGGACGGGGGCTGATGTTGTTTTAACTGGGGATGATTACGCTGACAGAAAGGGGCCGTTCATGTCGGTGAAGCAGTTTGAGGAGTTTGTCCTACCCTATTTGAAGAGGGTTGTTCAGACAGTCAGGAGGCTTGGAGCCCCCTTCATAAAGCATACTGACGGAAACCTTTGGCCGATAATCGACATGATCGTGGACTCAGGTATTGACGCTCTCGACCCGATAGAGCCTATTGCGGGAATGGATATAGGGGAGGTTAAGAGAAAATACGGGGGGAGAATAGCTGTTGTCGGGAATGTTGACTGCTCCTATGTTCTTCCGCTCGGCAATGAGAAGGAGGTTGAGGATGCTGTTAAGGAGACTATTGCAAAGGCCTCTCCTGGCGGAGGACACATTATGGCTTCAAGCAACAGTATCCATCCGGCGGTGAAGCCTTCCAACTACATGCTTATGGTGGAGTTGACGAAGAAATACGGTACGTATCCGATAGATGAGAAGCTGATTGAAGAATACGCGGGGAGAAAATATATTTCTAAATACCTTGTTTAAGACCTATAGGTAGGAATTTCGTTATTTTGCGTGTTTACTGTTAGAATATTACTGTTATAGTGAAATCGTTTACATTAGTGCCCGTCGGACCGGTGAAGATTAGGCCATCCGTCTGCTTGAAGAAATTGTAGGAATCATTATCCTCTAGAAACACCTCTGGATTCAGTCCTTTGTTGAACGCGTTTTCCAGCGTGGAAAAATCTGCGATGGCGCCAGCTGCGTCAGTATAGCCGTCGATGCCGTCGCTCCCAATCGATGCGAAGACAAAGTTCTTTAAACCGTTGCAATTAGTTAAGACGGATAGGGCGAGCTCCTGGTTTCTACCTCCTTTTCCTCTACCCTTAACGGTTACAGTGGTCTCCCCGCCGACTATAAGGCAGGCTGGCTTTTTAACAGGGGAGTCATACGTGGCTATTTGCTTAATGATTGCGCATAGGAACCTTCCGGCTTCACGGGCCTCACCCTCCATGAACGATGTTAAGACAAGCGTGTTGTAGCCGAGTTCAGCAGCTTTTCTCTCCATCGCGGTCAGAGCCTTCATGTTGTTTAAAACAATAATGTTCTTAACGTTTTTGAAAACCTCGTCTCCAGGCTTCGGGGTTTCAGGAATCTCTCCCCGAACCCCTCTTTCTATCCTTTCAACAATGCTTCTAGGCAGCTTTCCCATTAAATCATACTTCAAAATAATGTTGTAAGCGTCTCTGAATGTAGACGGGTCCGGGGAAGTCGGCCCTGAAGCAATGTATTCAACGGGGTCCCCCACGATGTCTGACAATATTAGCGAAACCACTTTCGCCGGCTTAAGGAATTTTATCAATTGCCCTCCTTTAACGCTCGACAAGTGTTTCCGAACCGTGTTAACCTCTTTTATCTCTGCTCCGGACTTCAGAAGAATATCCGTCACCGTCTTCTTCTCCTCCAGCGTTACTCCTTCAGCGGGGAGAGTTAAGAGGGATGACCCTCCACCGGAGATTAGGCATATTACAAGGTCTCTCCGGGTTAAACCCTGGCATATGGAAATCAGCCTTCTGGCCGACTCGACGCTGGCTTCGGAAGGAGTTGGATGCGTCCCTTTTAAAACCCTTATTCTCCTAAGCCTCTTAGCATCAACGTTCTCCGGGATTATTATGGCGCCGTCTACAATCCTCTCCCCTATTTTTTCCTCGCATGCTTCAGCCATTGATGTAGAGGCTTTTCCAAACCCGATGACGAAAACTCTTTCCGCAGCCTCAATATCCCCGCTTATTCTTTCAAGAGTCTCCTCCACAGATTTCTTCGGGTCTGAAGCCCTCAACCCTTCTTCAAGTATTTCCAAAACATCGTTTCTCCACCTGTTTTTTGAAAGCGTTTTTCTATTCAGGATTTTCAACAATAATTTCTGAAGCTGGAGCGGTGAAACGCTTTTAAATCTTACCCGGGTTCGGGATGAAAAGAAGAAGTAGCGGTGAACATGGGGCTTAGCTGCTTGGAGGGGAAAGCTTTTATACCTTCTTAATGGTTTGAGGACAGGTGGATGAAATATGCCTCTGGTAAATGAGCGGGATTTGCTTCTGCCTGCCTTGAAGGAGGGCAGGGCTGTGGGAGCCTTCAACGCGAACAACATGGAGATGATACAGGCATTCATATGGGCTGCTGAAGAGGTTTCGAAAGAGGTCGGTGAACCCATGGACCTGATAATACAGCTGAGCCCGGGGGCAAGCAAGTATGCAGGATGGTCTCTGGGTGCTGGAATGGTTAAGATCGCCGCCTCCGAGACTGATATACGCATAGCTCTAAACCTTGACCACGCGACTGAAATAGAACAGGTTAAAAAAGCCCTTGACGCGGGTTTCACAGCCGTGCTTTTCGACGGTTCTTCTCTCCCGCTGGAAGAGAACATTAGGCTTACCAGGCAGGTTGTTGAAATGTGTCATGAGAAAGGAGTGCCTGTTGAGGCTGAGCTGGGGAAGATTCCGAAGATTGAAGACTATTTCTCTCAGGCTGAGATAGCCCGTTTAAGATCGCTGCCGCCGGCTGAAGCCGTGAGGATTATTCGAGAGAAAGCGGGGAAGTCTGTGGAGGAGCTTATGGCTAAGCCGGAAGACGTCGAATACTTTGTGAAGAAGACTGGCTGCGACTTTCTGGCCGCCGCCTTCGGATCCATACATGGTATTTGGGACGACATATGGCCGGTCCGCATAGACAGGCTTCTCGCCATTCAGGAACGGATGCGTATACCCATCGTATCCCATGGCTCATCAGGAATACTTATGACGCCCAAGGATGCGCGTGAAAAAGGGATTGTTCTTCAGAAGGGAGAGGGCACTCTTCTAGACGCTATCAAGACTGGTGGTGTGACTAAGGTTAATGTTGCAACCGCCCTGTCGATAGCTTTCATAGAGGGCTTCATAAAGGCTTACCAGGCTAACCCGAGTGAGAAAGACTTCAGGAAATTCGGCACCGCGGCCCGGGACATGGTTAAGGAGAAGGCTAAAGAATACATAAGGCTGTTCGCCGGACGGGTTCCGGTTTAAATCCTTGGTTAAGCATCCTGCAAGGCTAGGAGCCAATATTTTTCCCATCCGGATAATGCGGAATACTGTGAAACCTTTCCCGTGCACAATTATGCTAGGTTGGGTTAGATCTCTATTCCGAAAAGCATTCTTGCAATCCATCCGATTACGAATGATACTGCTGCAACCCCTAGGCTTATGAGCATCATTTCTAGAAACATTTTTCTGAAAGAAACTTCCTTAGTGATTGAAATGAAGAAGGTGAAGATTGAAACAATTATGCTTATACTGGGGAACATTATTGCCAGTGCAATCCGGTAGTCTGAAAGTAGAAGATAAGGGGTTGAAAGTATTAGGACAGTCACCAGATAGGCTAAACCGGTGTATAAGGATGCTTTCAAGGGGCTTTTCTCAGACTTTTCAGACTTCTTAGATAAGTATTCCGAGGCGGACATTGAGATTGAGGCTGCAATGCCCGTTATCAGCCCTGAGACGCCGACAAGCCTGCTGTTTTGAAGGGTGAAGGCTAGGCCGACGAGAGCCCCAGTTAGCTCGACGAGCGCATCGTTCAAACCCAGCACAAGCGAGCCGACGTAATTCACCATCTCCTCATCGATCATGCCTATCAGGATCTTCTCATGCTCCTTCTCATCCCTCATTATTTCCCTTGCTTTTGGAAAGACGCTGGATATTTTCTCGTAAACCTCCTCCGCCTCCTCTTCACCCCTCTCCATAAGCTTAACCGCGAAGGTTAAGCCGAAGAGCCTTGATATGAGGATATATTTGAAAAGCATAAGCCTGTTCGGGGAGACATCTCTGCCCGTATAGTTTCTCCATTCGCCATAGTGGCGCAACTCGTCTTCAGACATCTTTTTTAAAAGCTGTGAATTAACCCCCCTGGCTCTTTTAGAGAGAGAACTGTAAATCATGTGTTCGGTCAACTCGTTCCTCTGAAAAGTCAAAACTATGTTCGCAACATCCTGGTTAGGCTTTTCAACCATTTCATCCCCACTAAAGTCTCCGTGTTATATAGGTTTTTGAAAAGTAAAAAGCTTTATTTTCATCGTTAATAATCGTCTTTCCCATGAAGGATTCGGATTGTGGAGGAGTCCCGTCCTTCAGGTTCGGTGTCGACTATTACCCGGAGCACTGGCCTAGGGAAAGATGGGCTAAGGATGCTGAGATGATGGCTGAGCTGGGTTTTAACACGGTTCGGCTGGCCGAGTTTGCCTGGAGCAGGATGGAGCCTGTTGAAGGAAAGTTCGACTTCAGCTGGCTTGACGAGGCGCTTGAAACTCTTTCAAAGCATGGCATAAAAGCGGTGCTCGGAACCCCTACTGCAGCCCCGCCCCCCTGGCTGGTGAAGGCTCATCCAGACATCCTGCAGGTTGATGCTCAGGGGAGACGTAAGCCGGAGGGCACTAGGAAGAACTGCTGCGCAGTAAACCCGAACTATATTGAGCATACGAAAAGGATAGTTGAAGCAATGGTTCTCCACTACAAGGATAACCCGAGCATTATAGGCTGGCAAATAGACAACGAGTTCGACGTGAACCTGTGTTACTGTGAAAACTCCGTAACGGCTTTCAGAAGCTGGTTGAAGGAGAAGTATGGCAGTGTTGAAAGACTGAACTCTGCATGCGGCCTCGTCTTCTGGGGTCAGGAGTATGGTTCCTGGGACGAGGTTTTCCCACCTAGGCCGCCGTTCGACATGCAGAACCCTGCGCTCTGCTTAGAGTGGCACCGTTTCTCCAGCGACGCATGGGTTAACTATCAGAGGCTGCAGGTTGAAATAATACGTAGACACGCGCCCCATCACATGGTAACCCATAATTTCATGGGTCTTTACAAGGAGCTCGACTACTTTAAGCTTGCGAGAGACCTGGACCTGGTCTCCTTCGACTACTATCCTAAATGGTCTTCGAAAACTGATCACGCGGCTTCCGCAATGGCGCACGACGTTATGAGAAGCCTTAAGAAGAAACCATACTGGATAATGGAGCTGCAGAGCGGTGCTGTCAAGACCCATCTAGCACCCATACCGAAACCGGGTGAGATCAGGCTTTGGACGGTTCAATCAGTCGCCAGGGGTGCTGACGGAATCCTGTACTTCAGGTGGAGATCCTGCAGGTTCGGGGCTGAGGAGTACTGGCACGGCATCCTGGATCATGACGGTGCTCCGAGAAGGAGGTTCTCCGAGGTTAAGAATGTTTCTGGGGAACTCTTCAGAATCGCCCCGTTTTTTGAAAAAACTTTTTTCGACGCGAGCACCGGCATCCTTCTGGTTTACGATAACCTGTGGGCTTGGGATCTCGAGGTTGGCTACGGTGGGGAAAACTATTATGGGATGAGTGCTTGGGAACCGGTTTTAGACGTTTACAGAGCGCTCTACAAGAGAAACATCCTGGTGGACTTCGTAGACCCCTTTACAGATGATTTAAGCAAGTATCGTGTCCTGTTCGCACCATCCCTGCTGCTGTTAAACGATAAGCTGGAGGATGCGTTAAGATCCTACGTGAATAGGGGCGGAGTGCTTATTGCCACTCCTAGGACTGGAGCGAAGGATTGGAACAACAATATTGTTGACAGTCCTCTTCCAGGGCGAGTGTCAGACTTATTCGGAATCACTGTTGAGGAGTACACGGGTTTGCCAGGGGGCGAAGCATGCGAGGCAGTGTTGCTTAGGCAAAAAGTTTTCTTCAAGGCTCGAAACTGGATGGAGAAGTTAGTGGCTGAGGATGCCGAGGTTATTGCCGAGTACAGTTCAGGAATATACAGGGGTAAGCCTGCTGCAACCGTGAAACGCTTCGGCAAGGGTGTTGCTATTTATGTTGGGACTTTTGCCTCCTCAGAGTTTCACGACGAGTTGACAGACTGGCTTATGAGAATGGGTGTTGCAGAGGAGGTGCTTCCCGCTACCTTAGGGGTGGAGGCAACTAGGAGGAAGGGGGAGGGGAAAGAAGTCGTATTCCTTTTAAACCATAAGGAGGAGGCTGTGGAGCAGAATCTTGGCGGAAAAGTTTTCAGAGACCTTGTTTCCGGCGATAGGCTGAGTGGCACAGTAAGGATAGGGCCGCTTGATTATAAAGCGTTAGCACCTGGCTAACCATAGTATATCCCCAGCACCTAATGTTTCAAAAAAGCCTTGCCTACTGTTAAAGGTTAAAAGGCCAAGCGCTTTCAATCACCTGATGTTTAAGGCAAGAGTTATTGACATCGAGCAGGGTTCCTACGAGGTTCTGTTGAACGTTGACGACGCAGGGGAGCTCGGGGTTCATGCTCTCGACCACGTTAGAGTATACTGTGAGAAGGGATCGCTTACGGCCGTGGCGAACATCACCTCGACGCTGTTGAGCAGGGGGGAAGTAGGGGTTTTCACGGAGACAGCTAGATCCTTAGGGTTGAAAGACGGGGACTTGGTTAACCTGGTTCCAAGCGAGAAGCCTCAATCCATAGCCTACATCAGGAAGAAGATGAGTGGGCAAAAGCTCTCCGGGGAGGAGATACGCGTGATTATTAGAGACATTGTGGAGAACAATCTTTCAGACATAGAGCTGTCCGCCTACGTGAGCGCCGTCGAGATGCGCGGCATGGATATGGATGAGGTGACAGACATGGTTAAAGCGATGGTTGAAACAGGCGAAACCATAGTTTTCGACAAGTCGCCCATTGTTGATGTTCACAGCATCGGAGGCGTTCCAGGCAACAAGTATGCACTCATAACCGTTCCAATAGTCGCCGCAAACGGTGTCACAATACCGAAAACATCCTCGAGAGCCATAACCAGCCCATCTGGGATAGCTGACACCATGGAGGTGCTCGCCCCAGTATCCCTCACGGCTCAGAAGATAAAGTTCATCGCTGAAAGCACCGGAGGCACCTTGGCCTGGGGGGGCAGCGTTAACCTTGCTCCAGCTGACGACAAGATAATAAGGGCGGAGTACCCGCTCTCCCTGGATCCTAGGCCGCAGGTTCTTGCTTCAGTAATGTCTAAGAAGAAGGCTGCTGGCGTCGAGCTTCTCCTAATAGACATCCCAATGGGGAAGGGGGCTAAGGTTGAGACTGAGGATGAGGCTAGGAGCCTAGCTCAAGACTTCATAGAGCTCGGTAGAAGAGTGGGAATAAGGGTTGAATGCGCAATAACGTATGGTTCACAGCCCTTGGGCAGGGCTGTGGGCCCTGCACTGGAGGCTAGAGAGGCCTTGATGGCTTTAGAGGGGAAGTATGCGCCTAGAAGCCTGGTTGAGAAGTCCTGCGTCCTAGCCGGGATCCTGCTGGAGATGGCTGGCGTGGCCGACAGGGGGAAGGGTAGAGAGCTTGCTGAGGAGACTCTTAAGAGCGGGAAAGCCCTGTCGAAGCTTAAGGAGATTATTGCTGCTCAGGGCGGCAACCCTGATGTGACTTCCGACGATATTAGGGTGGGAAAATACACTTACGACTTCACTGCTCCGGAGGGCGGTTATGTTCAAATGGTTAACAATGCTGCTGTGATCCAGATATGTCGCACAGCCGGGGCCCCTAGGGATAAGGGGGCGGGAATGGTGGTCTGGCAGAAAATGGGCAGCCAGGTTAAGAAGGGCGACAGGCTGTTTACGATTTACGCTGACAGCATGGTTAAGCTGGAGAGGGCTAAGGCTTTAGCGCAGAAGCTCACCCCTATACCGATAGGGGGAATGCTGCTGAAAAGGGTTCCGGATTACAGGGTCGCATAGCCAAGTTTTTCAAAAACACTGCTACTTGGAAGGCTTCTAGAGACGCGTTATTGCTCAACATTTTTAACGCCCCCTATTAACTGTGTTTGGGAAAACTTGGAATGGTGGAGGAAACCAGTCCGGATGATGAGGCTTGACTATCTTGACGCTTTGAACAGGATGATGGAGTCAGACATGGATAAGCTGGCCCGGTGGAAAAAGGAGGAGTGGAACATTAACTGCGAATGGGTTATAGGAACTCCCGGGACGGCCCCGGGGCTGGGCTACCTGACTACTTTCAACACGCCGAAGTTCGAAAAGTATCCTGCACTCGGCGATTTCGACCTGATAAGAGAATACTTGCCCTATGCCAGGAAGCATGGAATCAGAGTCTTAGCATACTTGAACATGCACTGGTACTCTTACGATTTTGGGAAAAAGCATGCTGACTGGGAGCAGCGTGTCGAAGATGGGAGAAGCTACGGTAGCGTGCATCCGCTCTACGGCTCCGGAACAACTTTCTGCGTGAACTCAGGGTGGAGAAACTGGGCGTTTGAACTCATAGAGGAGGCTATGAAAACAGGAATCGACGGGGTTTTCCTAGATGGGCCGGTGGTCTTCCCCGAATGCTGCTACTGTGCATCATGCAGGGAAAAGTTTTCAAACAAGTATGGCGGCGAGGTTCCCAGCTGGGAAGACTGGTCGAACCCTCTCTGGAGGAAGTTCATAGAGTTCAGGGAAGAGTCTATGGCTGATTTTCTACGAGATGCTCGCCAAGCCGTTAAAAGGGTGAACGAGGAGGGAGTGATATTTCTTAATGGTGGAGCCTGGTGGCCCGGCAGCTGGAGAGTTGCCCGCAACATTGAAAAGCTTAGCGAATACGAGGATTTCAACGGTGCAGAGGCGTTCTTCCACCCTGGTTCTCAAAACATGCCTCTGATCTTCTGGACGCTTGAGGCTAAGCATCTCGCCGCTAAAGGTAAACCGGCGGTTGTCTTCAGCCATCACGCGCTGGGCAGCTGGCACTACGTGCCCCTGCCCCGTTTCGAGGCTGAGATCTCGGTTGCGCAAACCGTTTCCTGCGGTGCAAACCCTTGGTTCGCAGTGTTCGACTACGCTTTAGACACTAGGCTGGAGGATGCCTTAACCCCTATGAGAAGCATTCTCGGCTTCCTGTCGAGAAACGAAGAGTACTATACGGATACTGTCTCGAAGGCTGAAGTGGCCCTGCTTCTCTCAACGCAAACATCCACGTTCTACTTGTCAGAGCTCAGGGAACTATACCTTGATCCAGGGACTGGTGTTGAAAGAGACCTTAGGATAGAGGAGGGTACTGGCCAGAGGAAAACAAGCCTGAAAGCGAGAAAGGCGATATGCGACGAGATCTACACCAACTCTATTCTGGGTGCTGCAACCATTTTAAGCCGCAGCCATATTCCATACGATGTGATTCTGGATGATGCTCTTGCCAAAGGTGAACTGGAAAAATACTCTCTTATTGTTCTTCCGAACTCTGCGTGCTTGAGCGATGAGCAGATCCGCAGCATTAGAGGCTTTATTGAAAAAGGTGGAAGCCTCCTCTGCTCCTTTGAAACCGGTTGTTACAACGAGTATGGTGACCATAGGCTTGAAAACCCGCTTTGGAGTATTCTCGGCGTAGAAAGATGCGACGGCATGATGCTTCCCAGAGTCGGGGAGGAATACATGAAGCTAGCAGACTCCAAGGAGAAAATCTTCTCAATGCCTGCGGGCGCATTAATCCCTAGGCCAGTGTACAGTCTTAAAACCTTCAGTAAGCAGGATGCTGCTACACTATGCTTCTTCATGAATCCAATAGGAGCATACTACTCTGCCCCCAGGGGGGTTTCAAACTATGCTGCAATCATCTGCAGGCGTCACGGCGAGAGCAGGACGATCTACTTCTCCTCTCTGGTTGAAGACTTCTACACCAGGTACAGGATACCGGATATCTTGCAGGTTTACGCTGACTGCATCAGGTTTGCAACGCGTAAGCCTCCTGTCGTGGAGGTTGAAGCTCCGGACACCGTGATGTTCGAAGTCAGGGAGCAGAGAAGCACAGGCAGGATCCTCGTTCATCTTGTTAACACCACTGGAAACATGCAGAGACCCATTTCAAGCATAACTCGTGTGCACAATATTAAAGTCAGAATCAGGGGGAGCCGGCCTAGGAAGGCGTTTAAGCTGAGCGATAGAAGCATGCTCCCCGGCCGAGAGCTTCCAGACTGTTTTGAATTCACTCTAGACAGCCTGATGGTTTACGACGTGATTGTTTTCGAGCCTTAAAGTCTTGCACTTTCCTCCTGAATCAGCCTTATCGCCCTCCAGACCAGCCCCTGGCTTTTCCTCAAAGCTTTTCTCGCATCGTTAGCCTCAACCCTTGCTAAAGCCATGACTAGAGCAACCTTCAAATCATACTTGCTCCTCCTGTAGATCTCCTCAGCCTCCTCGCTTGATACTCCTGCGAAGAAACGCAGCAGCCTCCTGGCCCGTGACCTAAGCTTCACGCTTAAAGGCTTAATGTCTATCATCAGGTTTGTATACACCTTGCCGATTCTCACCATGGATACTGTTGAAATCATGTTGAGCACCATTTTCTCCGCCGTTCCCGCCTTCATTCGCGTCGACCCAGCTATCACCTCCGGTCCCACGATCGGTGTTATCACTATGCTTGCGTATTTTCCAATCCTCGGGTTAAGCACTGTTGCGACAGCAATGGTTTCAGCACCCCTCCGCATAGCCTCTTTAAGAGCCCCGATCACGTAGGGCGCCCTGCCTGAGGCGCTTAAGCCTATGACGACGTCTCTCTCGGAAACCCTTAGACGCTTAATGTCTTTAACGCCTGCCCTCATGTTGTCTTCCGCCCCCTCAACAGCTCTGAACATGGCTCTTCTTCCACCGGCTATCAGGGCCTGAACCATCCTCGGGCTTGTGCCAAAGGTAGGGGGGCATTCAGCAGCATCTATAACCCCTATTCTGCCGCTCGTGCCCGCGCCAACGTATATGAGTCTACCGCCCTTCCTGAAAGCTTTGACAACGGTTTCAACAGCCTTAGCTATCTTAGGTATTTCGAGTTCAACAGCCTTAGCCACCTTCTTATCCTCCCTGTTTATCATCTTTAAAGCCTCAGCTACACTAACCCTGTCGATTCTAACTGTCCTGGGATTCCTATGCTCCGTCAACAGTTTTTCAAACTCCGCGTCTATTCTTTCCAGTCTTGAAGCCGTCTTCTTCAACCCGCTACTTGTTAACCAGGTAGATGATAAATCTTAACGCACGCTTTTTAAAGAAACACTTATATGTCTCCATTCTAAACGGTTTCTGTTGAGTACTGTAGAAAGGTGTTTTAAAGGCCGGGACCTGAGGCCTGTTCTAGAAATAATCAACGACGCGATGCCGCTTGACAGGCTTAGCGAAGACTCGTTCAGGTACAGGGTTCTACTCCAGGAGAATTTTGATCCCGAGCTGTGCATAGTTTCTGAATCTGAGGGAAGGGTGGTTGGCTTCATCTACTGCGTGACCAGGGGTGAAACAGGCTACATCAACATACTGGGTGTGAGAAACGGTTTCAGAGGCAGGGGAATCGGATCTAGAATGCTTGCAACAGTTGAGGAAAAACTACGGGAAAAGGGAGTCAGGAGAATAGTTTTCTCAGGCGGGCCTAGGTACCTTGTTCCAGGGGTTGACGTAAAGGCTTACCCGGGGGCAATAGGCTTCTTCACCAAGAACGGCTACAGCGAGTCAAGCAGGGAATCAGTTTCAATGAGCATGTCGCTCATGGGGTACACTACTCCTAAAGAGGTTTTAGAGCTTGAGGGTAGGCTTACTGCAGAGGGCTATTCATTCCAGCAGCTTGACGATGAACACGTGCTGGAGCTTCTTCTCTTCCTGAAAGCCAGATTCCCATGGTGGTATGAGGACGCTAGGAGGACGATGGAGAAATACCCTAGGTTTCTAGACTGGTTTACGCTCGCTTTCCACCGCGGCGAGATAATTGGCTATTGTCAAATCGCTACCGACGGGCTGATAGAGCATTTCGGCCCCTTCGGGGTTGCTGAGGAGCATAGGAACAAGGGGGTTGGCACAGTCCTGTTTCACAAGTGTCTTAGGCTAATCCAGTCTCTAGGCGGTAGAAACGCTTGGCTAGCGTGGGGCGGGGGGAGAAACTACAGTTTCTACGTTAGGAACGGCATGTCTGAGACCCGCAGGTTCGCTGTTTTCGCCAAGAATCTTGGGGGAGAGTGATCACTTTGGGTTTTAAAATACTCGCGTTCAGCTCGCACACGGGGGATATTGAAATCACGGCTGGTGGAACAATGCTTAGAAACGCTGAGGAGGGTGGTAGGTGTCTCATACTCCACATGTTTAAGCCTTCTGGCAAATGGGCCCGGCCGCCAGGGGTCTCCGTTGAAGAATACGCTGAAACCAGGGTTAAACAGGCTTTAGAAGCAGCTAGAAAGCTGAACGCTGAAGTGGATTTCCTAGGGTGTGTGGAGGGGGTTCCCTACGATGCTGAGGAAGTTAAACTGAAAATGTACCGGAGCCTTTCAGAGTTTAAGCCTGATGCTGTCCTGATGCACTGGAAGGGAAGCTATCATCCCGACCATCTCGCATGCCACCTGCTCGCCATACAGGCTTTTGAACGCTTCACCGGAGAGCAGAGGGCTGAGGGTAAGCGCAGTATGCCGGTTGGTCTTTACTATCCTGAGAACTGGGAGGACCCGCAGGGCTTTCAGCCGGAGGTGTATGTGGACGTTAGCAGTGTTTTCGAAAAATACTTGGACGTGATTAAGACTTATGATTTTACCTCTGGAAAATACAGCGGGTTCAATTACGTGGACTACTATTCCTGCTTGAAAAGGATCAGGGGGCTTGAGGTCGGCTTCCAATACGCGGAAGCCTTCATGACCTTCGGAGACTGGGGTGTTAAGAGAATAAGGAGGAGAAGCCTCCTGGGCGAGTAGTTTGGCAAGCAGTGTTAAGCCGGGGCTGGATGTTCTTCTTGAGAGAGAAAAACTTCTTGAAAGGCTCACCCGTCTAAACATAGGGCTTGTTGTAAACCATACTTCGACGACGAGAAGCCTAGACCCGTCTTACGTACGGCTCTTAGAAAAAGGGATACGTGTTAAAACCATTTTTACTCCTGAGCACGGGCTTTGGGGGGCCTACGGCGCCGGTGAACCGGTAGAGTCTGAAAAACTTTCTTTAACCAGGGTTAGTGTTCAAAGCCTATACGGCACGCAAAGAAAGCCAAGTGTTGAGACGCTTAAGGAGCTAGACCTGCTGATCTACGATATTCAAGACGTTGGATGCAGAACATACACTTACATATCCACGATGCTGAACTGTTTAGAGGAGGCGTCGAAGAACAGTGTCGGCTTCATGATTCTCGACAGGCCCAACCCGCTTGGGGGTATTACCGTTGAGGGGCCTGTTTTAAAAAAAGGGTTTGAATCATTCGTCGGACCATACTGCATCCCACTTAGATACGGCATGACTCCCGGAGAGCTGGCTCTTCTCTACGCTTTTGAAAAAGGCTTGAAACCCCCCTCAGTGGTGAGGCTTTCAGGATGGAGCAGAATGATGTACTTCTGCGACACGGGTCTCCCCTGGATCTATCCTTCTCCCGCAATACCGACTCCAGTTGCCGCTTTACTGTATTCCGGAATGGTTCTTCTCGAAGCTACCAATCTTTCTGAAGGCAGGGGAACATACAAGCCTTTTGAAGTCTTCGGCGCCCCATGGCTAAAGTCAGAAAAAATCGCCACCATGTTGAAAATGAAGCTCGGTAAAGAGTGTCTACTCATGGAGACCAGGTTTATCCCCTCCTCTTCTAAACACGTGGGAAAGGTTTGCAGAGGCATCCATCTGGTGGTGAAAGACCATAGGCGGATTAGGCCGTTCCAGATTGTTGTCCACATCCTCCAATCCGTGTTAGAGGTTCATCCAAGGGAGTTTGAAGTTGAAAACGAGAAGATGGATAGGCTGCTAGGCGACAGCCAGGTCAGGAGAAAAATATTGAACGGCGTTAGCGTTGAAGAGATTGTTTTAAGATTGAAGGAGGAGCAGAAAAGGTTTAAAGCCCGAGCCAGAAGGATTCTTCTCTACGATTGAAAAGTATTGTTATAGCTGGTGTAGACGGGGGTGCGAGCTCAACCAGGTGCCTCGCTGTGGAAACCAGCAGTTGGCGTGTCGCCGCATGCAAATCCGGGCCGTCTAACATTCTTTCAGCAGGCCCTGAAACAACTCTTCTTTCAGTAGAGGAGGCTTTTAACGGGGCTCTTAGGAAACTGGGTTGCGATGAGGCTGAGGTTGCAGCGCTATGTCTCTCAGGAGCATGGACGGCTGGAAGAAGGCTTGAAAAACTGTTTAAAGGAAAGATTAGGGCAGCTAAAATCCTGGTTAAAAGCGATGTGGATGCTGCTGCCGCGGCCTGCCTGGGTTTAGATGAGCAGGGCATTATAGTCATAGCTGGAACAGGCTCGGTTGTTCTGGGAGTGTCAGGAGGCTCATTCTTCAGAGCAGGGGGATGGGGTCATGTTTTCAACGATGAGGGCGGTGCATACTCTGTTTCCATCGAGGCTTTGAGAGCAGCATTCCAGTCTTACGATGGGAGGGGGAGTAGAACGAGTCTTGAGGAGGAGGCGAAGAAATTCTTTAAAGCCAGAAGCATGGAGGAATTGGCTAGGCGTGTTCACGAGATGAGGAAGGAGCATATAGCACTCTTCGCGAAAAAAGTTAAGGCTGAGGCTGAGAATGGTGATATGGTTGCTAGGCGTATAATTGAGGATGCTGCGAAATCCCTCTCGAGAGGCGTTCTGGCTGTGGCTGGAAAGATGAAGTTGACCCGTGGAGACGAGTTGAACATTTACCTAGTGGGGGGAATGTTTAACGGTCATCCAGACATATTGGCCAGGAGAATCAGGAAGCATCTTTCATTAGAATACGGAAAGATCAAGGTTAGAAGACCCGCATACCCTCCTGCTGTGGGTGCACTTCTAATAGCTTTTAGAGAGGCAGGCTTAAACCCTCCAACCAGAGTCTTAAAGAAGGCGGCTTCAATGGCCTAGCGCGCGCTAATAGTTTTAAGCTTATTGAACAATTATGCACGTAACATAACCGTTATGACGATTAAAATGTTTCTTGCTCCTGTTTGCACAATGCCTTCGGGAAACGTTTATAACGCTTATTGAATAATCCAACATGAGGCAAAATGGAGAAAATAGAGAAGATTGTTGAAATTAAGAAGAAAGGTATGCCTCTTCTCGGGGAAGACTTTCCGGAGATGAAGGTTCAAACGACCCATGGGGTTATGGAGCTGCCGAAGGCTTATGCTGGAAAATGGTTCGTGTTATTCAGTCATCCTGCAGACTTCACTCCAGTTTGCACAACAGAATTCGTCGCCTTCCAGAAAAGATATGACAAGTTTAAAGCATTGAACTGTGAGCTGATTGGTCTCAGCGTTGACCAGGTTTTCTCGCACATGAAGTGGATAGAGTGGATTAAGGAGAAGCTTGGGGTTGAGATTAAGTTTCCAATAATTGCAGACACGGGTGAGGTTGCGGATAGGCTGGGGCTAATTCACCCTGGAAAGGGGACTAACACTGTTAGGGCAGTCTTTGTAGTTGACGACAAGGGGAAAATACGTATAATCCTCTATTATCCGCAGGAGCTAGGGAGAAACATGGATGAAATACTTAGGGTTGTAGAGGCTATGCAGATCTCCGATAGGAATGGTGTTGCAATGCCTGCGAACTGGCCGAACAACGAGTTGATTAAGGATCATGTGATAATCCCGCCAGCCAGAGATGTGGAAACGGCTAAAACACGTCTCGAGAAGGCTAAAGCAGGCGAATTAGAGTGTTTCGACTGGTGGTTCTGCTACCGGAAGCTCTAGTAGAACTAATCCCTTATTTTTTATCTTTCAAATCATTTATTTTCTTTTCCAGTGTGTCGAGTTTACGCTCAATGTTTTCAATAAGCCTCTTCTCTTTAAGCCTGTTTTTAACAAGCATTGCTCTAAGCCTAAGTTGGTTGAAGCTCTGTTTGTCCCATGACCTGAAGACGCTTATGCTGGAAACCATCCTGCCAAGCTCTTCTTCTGAAACATTCAGCCTTCCCGAGGCTTCAGTAAAGCTGCTAGAGTTAGCAACAGCCTCAACTATTTTCTCCTCTTCACTATTAATTTCTTGAACCTCAGTCGTGAGGTACAGCATTAACAAGTCGTTTATAATCTCCTTGGAGACCTCTTTAAAGTCTTCGAACGTGAGAAGATAGTATTCTGGGAGAAGTATATACCTGACCCCCAGCTCGCTGGCAAGGCTGAGTGCTGATGCATCTGAAAAACCTTTGCAGACTAGCAGTGGTTTGACCTTTAGAAGCTTGGAGTTGCTGAAAACCTGTCTGACATCTGTGACCGAGGCCTTTCCAGACTTAACCTCAACCGCTAGAATATCTCCTTCCTGGTCTCTTGCGATCAGATCTATCTCCGCGACCTTGACTCCTCCAACTATTACAGGCTTCCTTTTTTCTAAAACCGTGTAGCCGAGCTTCTCCAAGATGGTTACCGCAATGTCTTCTGCATCCAATCCTTTTCTCATTAACCGGTTTACTGTGAGTCTATCCTCTTTATTATTTAAGCGTTTATTTTTTCGAGACGATTTGGAAGCTGATAGCTGTGAAATGCTTCATATGACATTTTTTCAAAAACTTTAAGCAAGAACTTTAAGCCTCTCATATGGCACTGTGTTTAAAGGCTTCTCTCCCGAAAAGAATCTTTTAAAATCCTCGACGATAGTGCCGAACAAACGGCTCATACTCTCATCAGATCCTCCTGCCACATGGGGTGTTAGAAACACGTTCTCCAAGTCGTACAGTGGACTATTGTTCTCCAAAGGCTCCTGTTCGAAAACATCCAGAGCCGCCCCTGCTATCCGTTTCTCCTTTAAAGCTTTAATCAAGGCGTTCTCATCTATGAGAGCACCTCTCGACGTGTTTATCAGGTAGGCTGTAGGCTTCATTAATCTAAACTCTTCCTCGCCAATCATGTGGCGGGTTTCAGGTGTTGAAGCAGCATGTAGAGTAACCACGTCTGAACATGAAAGCAGCTCGTTTAAATCGGCTTTCCTGGCTCCACATGCAGCAGCTTGGCTTGGCTCCAGGTAGGGGTCGTATACAATCACGCTGACTTCGAACGGTTTAAGCAGTTTAACCAATTCTCTGGCAACAGCCCCAAACCCTATTACTCCAACCGTCTTCCCTCTCAAATCGTAATTCGTAAAGCTTTTCTGATCCCTGTAACTCCAGGCTTTCCTTCTCATTGCTTCAATATACTTCGGTATTCCCCTTAAACAGTTCAGAATCATGGCGAGGGTAAACTCCGCCACTGGCTTAGCTATTGTTGAAGCAGCGTTAACAACGATTATTCCTCTCTTAAAAACCTCGTCCGTCACATAGGGCTTAACGCTTCCAGCAGCATGACCTATGATTTTAAGCCTGTTAGCGTTATTCAAAACGGTTTCAGTGAACCTTGGAGAGCCCCAGCTTGTAATACACCCATCTATGTCAACTATAAGTTTTGACAGCTCCTCCTCGTTAAGATTCCTATCCAATGGGTTGAAAACGCATTCTGAAAAAAGACCTAAGCGTCCACTCGTCTTCAACCCTTGAGATCTTCTTGTAAAGGGTTCTAGGTATTGTTATTAGAATCCTTATTTTCTCATCCTTTCTATTCATAGCCTTTTTCTAAAAGCATACGCAATATTTAAATCGTGAGACTGGTGTGGAGAAACAATTTGGCGAAGCATGTTCGCGTAGCCACCGTAACCTTTAGAGGAATTAGGGGAGAAACAGCTGGAGAAACAATTGAGAACAATATTAAGGAAATACTGCGGCTTTTAAACGTGGCCGTTTTAGACAAGCCGGATGTGATTTGCCTCCCTGAATGCTCGCCCTTTCTAGGGTTAAGCATCGAAGAGATGGTGGGGAACGCTGAGGAAACCCCGGGAGCTCTCTTCGCCAGAGTATCGTCTTTCGCAAGAGAGAACAGGGTTCACGTAGTCTTCCCGATGATGCGGAGGGAAGGCTGTAAAGTTTACAACTCGGCTGTTTTAATAGGTAGAGACGGAGAGTATGCTGGAAGCTACGATAAGATTCATCCTACCATATGGGAGATTGAAGCAGGTGTTACGCCGGGGGTTGAGGCCAAGGCGTTCGAACTAGACTTTGGGAGAATCGGGGTTGCAATATGTTTCGACCTGAATTTCGAAGACGTTATAAAGAGCCTTGCTGGGAACAGGGTTAAGATCGTGTTCTTCCCATCCATGTATCCCGGGGGACTACAGTTGAAGACGTGGGCTTTCAACCATGGTGTCTACATGGTTTCCTCAATAGCTGACGATAGGGGAAGCATGATTATAAACCCCCTGGGCAGGGTTCTGGCTGTATCCAGCAGCTACCAGCCGGTTATATGTTACAATATAAACCTGGATTACGAGGTTCTGCATCTAGACTACAACTGGGAGAAAATGGATAGGGTAAAAGAGAAGTATGGTTTAAAGATCAGTTTTGAAGTGGCTCGGCCGGAAGCAGTGTTCCTAATGTCTTGCGAAGCCGAGGAAACCACTGTGGAAAGAATTATTGAAGAGTTCAGCATGGAAACCAGGGGGGAATATTTTAAACGGGCTTCTGAAGCGAGAGAAGCAGCGTTGAGAAAAGGTTTAGATGTTTCAACGAAAGGTTAAAGAGTTGAGGATGGTGTCGCCTCCGCGATGGTTAAGGATTCTGACATTCGGCCGGTTGAAATAAGTTTCGAATACACCAGCCACAGGCTTAGGACTCCTCTGAAATTCGGTAGCGTCATCGTGGAGGAGTCCACCTCGCTCACAGTAAAAACCGTAGTTAAAAACAGGAATGGGAAGGAAGCCATAGGCTTAGGATCCATGCCGCTGGCATGCGAATGGGCGTTTCCAAGCATCGTGGAAACCCATGAGAGAAAGCTTGAAGCCATGAAGCTTGTCGCCGAACGCTACGGGGAGCTGCTGGTTAAAGAGGCTGGAAGCAGGTTCATGCATCCCATAGACTGGTTTGTAAGACACGAGGATGAAATACCCGGTATTGCTAGAAAGGTTTCGTCAGAACTGGGGCTTAAAGAGGGGCTTCCCGTTCTTGCAGCTCTAGTAGCGGTTTCCCCTATAGATTCCTCTCTTCACGACGGATTTGGAAAGGTTAACGAAATATGCAGCTACGACGGTTACGGTCCCAAGTATGTCAACCATGACTTAAGCTTCTACCTTGGAGAAGGATTCAGAAACAAGTATATAACCGACTACATTAAACCCGAATACTCATCCGAAATCCCGGTTTTCCATCTCGTCGGCGGGCTGGACGAATTGAAAAGAGGTGGGACGGGTTTAGAAAGCACTGAAGGTTTACCAGAGAGCCTTGAAGAATGGATTGAGAAGGATGGAGTGTTCTGCTTCAAGATCAAGCTCAGCGGCAACGATACGGACTGGGATGTGAAACGAACCAGAGAAGTGGCTGAAGTCGTGTCGGAAACATTGGGTAAGCAGGGTAAAAAGGATTTCTACTTGTCTGTAGACTCTAACGAGATGCACCCGTCTCCGGAGGCTGTTTTAGAATATTTGAGAAGAGTCAGGAGGGAGGCCCCTGAAGCCTTTGAAAGAATCCTTTACGTGGAGCAGCCGGTTAGCCGCGATATTGAAAGGTGCATGTTTGACATGAGTAGGGTTGCTGAAGTGAAGCCTGTTTTAGCGGACGAGGGCATTACCGGACTGAGAAGCTTCGACCTGTCAATGAGGCTAGGCTGGTCTGGAGTAGCGTTGAAAACATGCAAGTGTCAAAGCTCTATTCTTCTCCTGGTCTCTAAGGCGGAAGAGTTGGGGGTGCCCTACAGCATTCAGGATTTAACCTGTCCGGGTCTGGCTTTCGTGCACTCGGCAGGGTTTGCCGCCAGAACAAACCCTGTGATGGGGGTTGAGTACAACGCTAGGCAATACTTGCCCCATGCTTTCAAAGATGTTCAGGAAAGGTTTCAGGAGGTTTTCAACGTTAAGGATGGTGTGATAAGGACAGGATGTCTCAACCGGACGGTTGGCCTAGGGTTTTAACAATTGAGAGGACGGGTTGAAGCATGCAGTTAATCCTGTTTTCAAAAATGTTTCAGTCTCTCTCGTTGACACGGCTTGCAGAGCTAGTGGTTGAAATAGGGTTAGAAGGCGTCGACCTGACTGTTAGGTCAAACGGCTGCATTAAGCCTGAGGAGGCTTTGGAAAAGCTTCCGGAGGCTGTTGAAATATTCGAGTCTAAAGGCTTGAAGGTTCCGATGATAACGACCGAAATAACTAGCGCCGACCAGCCCTATGCTGAGGAGGTTTTCAGGGCTGCGTTTGAAAACGGGGTGAAATACTTGAAGCTGGGCTACTGGCAGTACAGGGGCTTCGGCTTTCTACGGAGGCAAGTGGCGGAAATACGTAGGGAGCTTGGAAAAATTCAGGAGTTAAGCAGGAAGTACCGGGTGACTTCAGCGATACATGTTCATTCAGGCATGTTTATGTCCGCTGAGCCAACAGTCGTATGGCTTATTCTGAAAGGTTTTGACCCGGATCTTGTCGGAGCCTACGTTGACCCTGGCCACATGGCTGTGGAGGGGGGCTTAGCAGGATGGCTCATGGGCATGGATATTCTTAGCAGGAGGATAAGAATGGTTTCTGTGAAGGATTACGGCTGGTTTAAGGAAGGGGGAGGATGGCGTGCAAAAACAGTTCCACTGGGAGAAGGGCTGGTCCAGTGGAAAACGGTTTTCGAAATACTTGGGGAAATAGGCTTCAATGGCCCAGTATCTATACACAGCGAATACGATTTGCCACTGGGCGAGCTTGTGACGCAAACCAGGAAGGATGTTCAGTATTTGAAAAGCATCCTAAGCTCGCTCTAGAAGTTCTTTTAAAACTATTTACGCCTGCCAAATGTTTAAGCAGCAGTAAAACTTTAAACTCTCACACCATTGTTTTTACGTGGACGCTGCGATTAGAAGGCTGAGGAGGATTAAGACTTACTCCGAGGAGCTAGGATTGGATTTGAATAAGCCCGAGGACCGGTTTAAATGGTTTCTAGCATCAATGCTCTTCGCCAAGAGAATATCTTCCAAGGTTGCGAAGAAGACTTTCAAAAGGTTTCAGGAGGAGGGGCTCGTAACTCCGGAGGCAATACTTAAGGCAGGATGGGACAGGCTGGTGGAAGTTCTTGACTCAGGGGGATACGTGAGGTATGATTTTTCAACCGCTACAAACCTGCTTCATGCTTCAAAAACTCTCCTAGAGAAGTTTGGAAGCCTAGACGCGATTCATAGGGAAGCCAGGTCTCCAAAGCATCTTGAGGAATTGCTGAAAGAGTTTCGGGGCATCGGCCCGGTGGGAGTTAATATTTTTCTTAGAGAGTTAAGAGGCGTCTGGAGTAAAGCGGATCCTGAGCCTTCTAAACTCGCTGTTGAAACCGCTAGGAGACTCGGAATGAAGAGAATTAAAGAGGTAGAGTCCCAGCTTGTCAGGCTAAACTTGGAATACTGCAGGAGAAGCGCCTGCAATGCTTGCCCCGTGAGCAGGGCTTGTCTCAAGCCACTTAGAGAATGATTTCAGTTTCTAAAGCCTTCAGACGATGATTTAAAAAATCAGTGTATAAGAAATGGCTCACTCAGCGGAAATCTTTATATAGAGGATTACACGTTTTTACTAAAATGAAAATAGTGAGTGATTTGGATAAGCGAAAAATAGTAACATTTTGCCTTGTCCTTCTGACGGTGCTTACACTAGCCGAAAGCCCGCCGCTAATTTCTCACGCACAGGAATCCGAGTATGAGAGTGTAGCCGTCCTGCTGAGCAACGTTAAGTCAGCCAAATACCGTTTCTCGGATGAAGAGGGGACTGTTGGGGAAATAGGCTTCCGGGTTCTCGGGGAGGAAACCGTGAGCGGGGAGGCCACGTGGAAAGTTGAATGGGAATATGAGGAAGAAGGGGAGACCCCGGAGACCATGCTCCTGTGGATTTCAAAGTCGACAGGCAAATGCCTACAGGTGGAGATTGAGGGGGAAACCTACACGGGACAATACGCGGAGATGTTTGGAAACGTAATGCTGTTTGTCTGGGTTGCTTGGGTTGGCAACTGGGGGGAAGCGTGGAACTTTACCACAGTATACGGTTACGGGGAGCTTGGGTTTGGGAGACTGATTTACTTGGGTCCAGAAACTAGGACGTTCGGACCAAGCCAGCTTCTAATATACAAATACAAGTGGGAGGGATACGCGAATGCACCGGAAGGTTACCGTGCTATTGTAGAATGGTGGTTCGCCCCGGTTAGCTTCGGCACCCTTATAGTTAAAATCCATTGGGAATTACTCGACCAGACGGAATGGGTTAACATAGAGCTTTTATCGGTTGAGCTGGTTAGCCCGCAGCCAAGGCCGAATATAGTGATTAACGCCAACCTTGATAAAACACAGTTAAAGCCGAATGAAGAAGTCGCTATCACGATTACTGCTTCAAACACCGGCAACGCGATGGGCACTCATAATCTGACTATAAGCGTTGGCGGGGAGGTTAAAAATAGTTGGCTGATTGTTCTTAACCCTGGCGAGACTAAGAGCATAAGCCACAAATTATCCTTTGCTTCAGACGGATCCTATGCTGTCAGGATTGGCGACCAGACTGTCACAATAACTGTTTCAACAACTCTTCCAGCAAGGTTTGAAGTCAGTGGTTTGAACATAAGCCCAAGCTCGATCAAGACTGGTCAATCCTCGACGATCACCGTCACTGTTAAGAATACCGGTGGGGAATCAGGCACATATGAGGTCACGCTTAAGGTTAACAATCAGGCTGCCGATACTAAAAGAGTCACGCTAAGTCCAGACCAGTCTACAACAGTCAGCTTCTCCTTTACGCCGAGTAGCGAGGGAACGTATAGTATTGACGTCAACGGTTTAACCGGTAGCATGAGCGTTACCAAGGATGGAGGAGCCGGGGCAGCTCCGGAAATCCCATGGCTCATCATTATTGGAGCGGTAGTAGCAGTAGTCGTAGTGGTGCTGGTGGTTATTCTGCTTAAAAGGAAGCCTAGAGAGGAAACTCCGTCTCTGCCTCCCCCGCCGCCTCCTCCACCAAGTTGAAAGGCTAAACACCCCTATCCTTTTTTACTAATTAAAACTTTTATTCGTCTCCCTCACACCGGTAAGACAGGTGTGCGAAATGGATTTCTACGAGGTGGTGAGAACCAGGAGGAGCATAAGGTCTTACAAGCCAGACCCTGTACCGGACGAGGTGTTAAAAAGGGTGCTGGATGCTGCGAGAATAGCTCCCTCAGGTTCAAACCGTCAACCCTGGAGGTTCATAGTGGTTAAGAATGAGGATTTGAAGAAGAAGCTTGTATCCGCATGCGGCAACCAGGGTTTCATAGCTGAGGCGCCGGTGGTTATTGTTGCATGCGGGCGCGACATAGGGTGGAACAGGGGAGGCTACATGGGTTCTATGAGCATGCTTGTAGACGTTTCAATAGCTTTCACACATCTTATTCTAGCGGCGAGGGCTGAGGGTCTTGGAACATGCTGGATAGGCTCATTCGACAACAAGAAGGTTAAGGAGGTTCTTGGAATACCTGAAGAGTATAACGTTGTAGCTATAACTCCGCTAGGTTACCCTGCTGGCGAAGAGTTTAGGGAACCCGGGGACAGGAAGCCTTTAAGCGAAATAGTTTCTTTCGACGGTTTTAAACAGTAGCGAAAGGCTCATCGGAGCAACGTTCACACGCATACGGCTTTGCCGTCGCTGTTTTAAACGTTTTTGAACAAGCTATGTTTAAAAAGAGCCTTCAGGCTGAAACATTGTTAGATGCGCTTACGCCTGCCGAACATGGTTGAAATCCAGTTCCCATTCATCCTAGTCCGTACGAGAATCGGATTGACACTGATGGATAGGCTTGGGAGAACATGGTTCTCCAAGAAAATGGGGCTCATCTCCCTAATAGTGATGCCGTTTCTGGGAGCAGTAATGGTGTATTTGCTGCTTAACGCGGTGAACAATATGTTGAGCAACCCTAGTGTCAGCAGAGTTTTAAAAGAGATGGGGCCTGCGGCGAACATACTTCTGCCAGGCGTAAACCCTTACCTGCCTGTTTTCTACGGCTGGATGGCTCTACTCATAGCTATGGTGATCCACGAGTATGCGCATGGGGCCCAGGCGAGGGCTAACGGCATGAATGTTAAGTCCACCGGCTTAGTGCTGTTCCTAATAATACCTGTGGGTGCTTTCGCAGAGGTTGACGAGAAGCAGCTTGAAGATGCTGGGCTTGAGAAAGCGGGGCGAGTCTTATCTTCAGGGCCTGTTTCCAACGTTATTGCTGCTTTAGCCGCGCTAGCCGTCTTCATACTTCTAATGCTTACTTTGAAGCCGGTGGTCGACGGCATACTGGTGGTTGGGCTCGCCACCAACGGGACTGCCTACCAAGAAGGGATGAGGCCCGGCGACATAATAATAGGTGTGAACGGTGAGCCGACACCCGACTGGAATAGTTTCGCCGAAGCCGTTAGGAAAGTTTACAAGCAGGGGGGGAACATAACATTCAGGGTTTCGCGCAACGGTTTTTCAAACTATACTTTCACGCTGGGAAAAAACCTTAGTTCCAGTGGAAAACTCAGCCTGGTTCCGCTTAAAGATGTTCTTGAAAACTATTCTCTGGCTTTTGCACGCTCGCCTCTTGAAGGCTTCGTAACATACCTGATGATCCCTACTGCACCTTTTCCATGGGTTTACGAGGCAATCCCCTTTTCAAGCCTTCTTCAAAAATACTATTTCTCCACCATTTTAGGTGAAGATTACCATTATCCTGTGAACTTTTTCTTCTGGGTCTGGTTTATAAACTTGAACCTTGGGGTGTTTAACGCTCTCCCTCTTTACCCAATGGACGGCGGGGTCTTCTTCAAGCTGTTCTGCAGGAAAAAGCTTGGCGGCAGGGTGAGTGTTAAGACTGTTGATAAAATGGTTTATGCTGTAAGCCTAGCTCTATTAGGACTTATAATAGGAATGATAGTTTTGCCCTACGTATTCGGGTGAAACCATCCTGAAACATTTACGAGCCAGCATGATTACGGATTGAAAGTTTCTCGGCATCCGTTGTGTGGCCTTTCCGCCTTGCTCGAAAAAGGCTTGAAGCGTTGGAAAGAGGAGGCAGGTAGGCTTCCCTCAGGCTGAGCCTAGGGTCACGCTTCCCGTCTTTCCAGCCTCACGGTATATGTAAATGGATAGTGTCAAGGGTATAAGCGCGATCATGTTTAAAGTCAGTATCGCGGCCGCGAAGCCGAATTTTTGTCCGATTAGACTGACGGCCAGAGTGGATGGTGACGATGAGATGAAGCCGAGGAAAAACCAGATGCTGTAAGCGTATGTTCTCAACTCCTCCATGCTCTTTTTCCCTAAAAGTGAGTTTGCAGCAGGCTGGTGTGAGTAGAAAGCTAACCCTAGCAGAGCGGTGGAAAGTATAACTAGGATGCTGCTGGATGCGGTTTGAAGCAGGATGAGTGAGACAAATTCTAATACTGATGCTGACAGGAGAACCGTGGCCTCATTCAACCTGTCTCCTATGAGCCCCCCTAAGTATTGGCCAAGCGCGCCTGCAAGCAGCAGTATTGAGAGAGCGACGCTGCCAGCTTCCCCGCTAAAACCCTTCTCCGAAGTCAAGTAGGTCGGCAAGAATACTTCTATCCCTCTATAGTAGAGCCCAAAGAGAAGCGAGAAGCATATTAAGAGCAGGAGTGACCTTTGTGAAACAACCTTAATGAATCCACGTAGGATCCCCGGTGCTTCAAAAACACTTTTCTCCACGCGGGGTGTTGCGAGATACGGGATTGATGAGAAGGAAACCATTAAACCAGTTAGGATTAGCGCCGACCTCCATCCCAGGTTCACCGCTATTAGGAAAGATATTAACGGGAATACGAATTGAGCCAGGTTCCCGCCGGTGCCATGTAGCCCCATGGCGAAATTAACGTTTTTCCTAAACCTGTTGAATATGAAAACGTTCGAAACAGGATGGTAAAGGCTGGCGAATACTCCTGAGGAGAGTATGAAGAGGCCTAGGCCTGTTAAACCAGGCGTGAGCAGGAACAGTGTTGACGAACCCTGGAGCATAAGCGATGTGAACAGGATTTTCCTGTCTTCCATATGCCTTAATATGGGTGCTGAGAGTAGTGTGCCGAAGCTGTACAGAAGAAGGTATATGGATAAGAGTAGACCTATGCTAAGGTAGTCGTAGCCTTCCGAAACGATCATCGGTATTAAAGGCGTTATTGCTGTGAATAAACCGTGGTTTAAAGAATGGGTCCACCCCATGTAGACCAGCACTTGTAGCCTTCTAAGCTCCATTTTCCGAATGTCTTTCCACGGATTGTTAAAAACTTAAAAATTCTACGCTTATTTCAAAACTTAAGTCTTGCCTCCGGTGTGCGATGAATGCTTAGGAAACGAGGTTCTACTTAATATTGAGGACCTCTGGAAGAGCTACGGTGAAATATTAGGAGTAGCGGGCCTATTTATGAAGGTTGACTCCGGGAGTATTCATGGTTTAATAGGTCCCAACGGCGCCGGTAAAACAACCACCGTGAAATGCGTAGTGGGCCTTCTCAAGCCTGACAAGGGGAGGATAACAGTCATAGGCAGGGATGTTAGAAGCGACGAGGGTTTCAAAAGGTTCATTGGATACCTGCCTGAAGCCCCGTCTCTCCCCGACTACCTTACTCCCAAGGAGTTCCTAGGGTATATTGCGAGGATCAGGGGTGTTGAACCGGGGGAGGAGACTAGGAGAAGGGTTCAGGAGTTTCTAAGCATGTTTGAGCTTAACGATTGTGAAAACAGGTTTATCCTTGAGCTTTCCAAAGGCTTGAAGCAGAGGCTTGCACTGGCAACAGTATTCATTCATCAGCCTAGGCTCATAATAATGGATGAGCCTTTCATCGGTCTTGATCCGGAGGGTCAGCGCCTAGTGAAAAACCTTGTTAAAGATATTGTTAGCGACGGTGGGGCTGCGCTCGTTTGTACGCACATGCTTGACATGGCTGAAAGATTCTGCACCAGCGCCACAATAATAAACAGGGGGAGAAGCGTAGCTGAAGGCTCTATAGAGGAGCTTAAGAAAACCGTGGGGCTAGAGTCCACAGGGACACTGGAGGAAGCATTCTTCAGAATAGTTGGGGGAACTGAAGGTGGAAGGCTCTAGGCTCCTCCAAATATTCTTTTTCAAGCTTCTCCAGTACTACGGACCTTTGAGGAGAAGCTTTTCAGTAAAGTTTTCAACGGTAATGTTTTACTTCGTCATAGTGTTCTCATCCCTCTTCAGCGGGTTTTTCATAAGAGGGTACTACGGTTTCTCCGAGATGAGCGAGAAGGAGCTTGTCAACATAGTTTCAATAACTTTTTCAAGCGTGATAGCCATGGGTATTTTCCTAGGCCTCAAAGGCGGAATAACGGCGCTTGAACCAGAAATAGATTTCGTCTTAACGTCCCCAATAAAGCCGTCAACATACCTTGTGGCGGACCTGCTGTTCCAATTCTTCTTCCTGAACTTCGCCGTCACACCGCCGTTAGTTTCCTTCATGGCTGTAATGCTCCATCCTCGCTTAAACATTCTACCCGCTGTACTCCTATCCTACGAAATCATGCTTTTCGCCTCTTCTGCAATAGCTCAGACACTGGGGGTTCTGAAGACTATGTTGAAAGACGTTGAAGTGGAGGCGGTGGGATGGACTATTCTTCTGATACTCTTCACGCCCCTGGTAAGCATGGTCATGGGAATCGGGGTGAATTACTCTGACCTACCTTATCCTTCAACATTGCTGGCTAAATGCGCCTTAGGCTCTATAGGAGGCTTGGAAATCATAATAGGGTTGGTCTACATGACTTTGATTGCTAGCGCCTACTTTACTGTGATGAGGATAAATTTCCTTCCTAACGTTACCCCCCTGCTAACCACGGCGTTAATGGAGATGCCTTCAAGCAACCGGAGAATACTGAAATGGGTGCCGAGGCTTTTTACACAGATTCTTTCGCCTAAAATGAGCGAGAAGCCGATGGCTCTGCTTGTTAAGCTGAATCTTCTGAGAATATTGAGGGACGGCAGTCTTTTCACGGCAATTATGCTTTTCGCGATCGCTGCAATATCTAATTTGAGCTTCCCGGTTCTAGTCAGACAGTTCAGATTCTTCGCGCTGGCAGCCTTAACCTTCAGCATACTCTACACGCCTCTAATCCCAGCCATCTTCTCGATAAACTGGGGGATAATAGAGCGTGAAACACTTTGGACGGTGGCGGTCTCGGAAAAAGGGTTTCGGAGATACGTGAAAGGTATGCTCTTAGCATACTTTATAGCGACCTTCAGCTTCGCCCTTGTTTTCTACTGTATTTTCAGCATTCTTTTAGCTGGAACGCCTTTCCTAGTGCTGGATTTCCTGCTCCTACTGTCTGTGACGCTCTTCTCATCCATACTTTCAGTAGCTACATCACTGGTTTTGAGCAAGCCCTCCAACGCGCTTTCTCTCAGCGCACTACTATACGTTTTCATACCTTTATTCGGAGCAGTATTCCTCTCAATGCCCATGATAATTGCAAGAACCACGATAAGCATTGCAGACGCGCCTCCGCCCACGATAATCCTCATATTGGTCTCCTACACGAGCCTGATCGCCTTCCTACTGTCCAGGTACACGCTCGCGAAATCAGGAACCTTCTTCGGCCAGGCTCCTGTTGAGAAGGCCTCCTTGCAACCGCCCCCAAGACTCGAAACACAATACCGCGTAGATTATAGGAATTACGTGCTGAACTTTTCGACACTGGCTTCGTCAATACTTCTCGGCGTAAGCCTGATCGGGCTCTTTCTTGGAAGACCTGAACCAGTTTCAACCGGCAATTCCGACTGGGAAAGATGGATATACGGCCCACCCTTAACAGTTTTAACAAGCCTTGTGCTTGCAGCATCCATCCTTCTTCAGAGGAAGACGTTGAACCGGGATGGTGGAAAAGCCTTTTACGAGGCTCCTAGCAAAGTTCCCTGGAAAGCATCACAGTCCTTCCTCATGCTGGTTCTAGCAATGTTTCTACCAGCCATCTTAGAATTCCCCTTTCTAGCATTCTCTCTTTCCAAAGGCATGGATGCTAATAATTTATTATTGCTCGCCATAGGGGAGGTTGCGATGATAATTCCCGTGCTGCTCTACATGGCTGGCAGGAAGATAAGTTTAGCCTTCCTCGGATTAGACTCGCAGAGCGCCCTGCAGGAGTATAGGGTAGCGCTGCTGATCCTGCCTTTAACCCTGTTAACAGGCATTTCAGCGGGAGTGATCGTTGAGACTCTAATACCGGTTCCGCCATGGTTTGAAGAATTCTTTCAAATACTCTCGCCCTCCTCATTCATAGAACTAGTTACGCTTTCTCTGATCACGATACTAATCGTCGCTCCTTGCGAGGAAATCTTATTTAGAGGATTCATACAGCGGGGCTTGGAGTCAAGCCTAGGAAGCAGGGGGGGAATCCTTTTATCGTCAATACTTTTCGGAGCTTTCCATTTGAATCCTTGGCAGTTTCTTCCTGCTTTCCTACTCGGCATCCTACTCGGATACGTTTTCAAGAAAAGAAACTACAGGCTATGGTGCCCGATAGCGCTACATGCCGCCTACAACGTTGCACTATTCGTCTTAAACTACGCTTTACGAGTCTAGCCTAAGCGTCAACCTGAAAGCCTTAAACACAATTAGTTTAAGAATTGGAAATGTTGGATGTAAATGCGAGATATATTTTTATACTGCTTGAATGGGGTTGAAGACATGGTTCAACTGGCCTTAAAAGGAGGTAGACCAATTAGAGATAAGCCATTTCCAAAATGGCCCGTCTTTGACAACAGAGAGCTTGAAGCTTTGAAAAAAGTTTTGGAAAGCGGCGTATGGGGCATAGGCGGTCAATACGTTAAGCAGCTCGAGGAAAAGTTCGCCGCCTATCAGCATGCGAAGTACGGGGTTGCTGTCACTAGTGGTACAACCGCGCTTGAAATATCTCTAAGGGCGTGTGAAATAGGCTGCGGGAGCGAGGTTATAACAACCCCTTACACCTTCATGGCTACGGCAACCGCAATCCTTTACGTTAACGCTATACCTGTCTTCGTTGACATTGAACCCGATACTTTCAACATTGACCCCCAAAGGATAGAGGAGGCTATTACTGAAAAAACAAGGGCAATCCTACCTGTCCACATAGGCGGTAGACCGGCTAACATGGATGAGATCATGAGGATAGCGGAGAAGCATAATCTACGCGTTGTTGAAGACGCGTGTCAAGCCTGGGGTGCAGAGTGGAGAGGGAGGAGAACAGGAAGCTTCGGAGACTTCGGATGCTTCAGCTTCCAGTCGAGTAAGAACATTACCAGCGGGGAAGGAGGAATCACGGTGACTAGTAACGAGGAGCTATACGTCAAGGCTTGGAGCCTGCATAACTGCGGTCGCCTCCCGCAGGGAGCATGGTATGAGCACTATCTTCCCGGCGTCAACTACCGTATGACTGAGTTTCAGGCTGCACTACTGCTCGTTCAGCTTGAGAGGCTTGACGAGCATACTAGGAGGCGCATGGAGAACGCTAGCTATCTTAACAGCAAGCTCTCTAAAATAGATGGTTTAAAGCCCTTGAAGGATGACGAGAGGATAACTAGGCATGCTTGGCACCTATACATATTCAGGTATGACTCGGAGGCCTTTGGAGGAGTGTCTAAGACTGGTTTCGCTGAGGCAATGAAGGCTGAGGGAATACCTGTAAGCGTAGGGTATTCCAAGCCGCTCTACAGGGAGCCCTATCTAGAGTATTTCAAAAAGTGTCCACTGTCCTGCCCGTATTACGGTAGTTCCATGGATTACTCTAAGCTAAGACTGCCTGTTGCGGAGAAGGCTTGTTACGAGGAGGGCTTATGGCTTCCGCAGAACGTGCTGCTGGGCTCCAAGGAGGATATGGATGACATTATAGCGGCGTTCGAGAAGGTTAGAGCGAACGCGGATGAGTTGAGCTCGATATCTAAATAATGGATGGCTATCTGCCTCCTTTTTGAAAAACATGCGAATGAAGAGCAGGAAACCAGATTGTAGCATGAAACAGGATGTTTGACAAGTATTAAATAATGGTTAGGTTCGAACGCGTTATTTATCCGGTGCAAAACAAATCTAAAAAAATTTACTGGAATGAAAAACGCGAAAGTTAATATATACCTTGAAACTTCCTTAGACAGCAATGAGTGGAAAAGGTATTCCTCAATCGAAACTGATAGGTATGCAGGTTTATGACCCTGATTGTCTCTTCATCGGAACGGTGAAGGAAATAGGCATAGTTCCGGGCGAAGGAACCATAACGCTCTACATTTCTACAAAAGCAGGAAGCACGATTGAGGTGGAATGGGGCGATGTAAAGACCGTTGGAGACATAATTCTGCTTTCTAAAAAAGTCGAGATACCTCAGCCCACTGTTGCTGCTGCACCGGCTGCACAACCAGCTCCAGCCGCAGCGGCTCCCGCGGCAGGCCAACCGCCAGCACCGCTATGCCCGAAATGCGGCAAGCCTGGAACATGGATACCGCAGTACAAGAGGTACTACTGTTACACATGTAAACAATACATCTAAACAAATACCTCTGACTTTTTTATTCATGAAGAATCTTAGTCCACGTGCTCTTAAAGCTGTTAACAGTGTAAGTTACTTGAGCATGAACGATTCCACTACTTGCTTCAACACTCGGTAGCAGAACACTAGGTTCTCTATAGATATTCTTTCATTATCTCCATGTACCATTCTTGACCAATCATAATAGTTCCCCTCAACCATTAAAGGCTGAAAGCCGTATGCAGGTATGCCCATCCTCCTGAAATATCGTGAATCTGTCCCGCCCGTCATCGTGGTTGGTTCAAGCCTAGCGCCAGGAACCTGCTTTAAGAGAGTGCTCTCAATAGCCCTGTATAAAGGAGTGTCAACCGGAGAAACAGTTGGATCCGACTCCTGTATGAACTCCAACTCGTATTCAAGACCTTGGAACAAATCCCCAATCATCCTTTTCACACGCTCCCCCGAGTATCCTGGGGGGACTCTGCAGTCCACGGTCAGCGTGCACTCGTATGGAACAACGTTCTCCTTGATGCCTCCCTGTATCATTGTAGGCGTCATCGTAACCCGAAGCATCGCTTTCGCAGACTCTCCCAGTCCTTTATCGGTTTCGGTTAACCTATCTAGGAGAATTTCAACATTGTCAATTTTAGCCTCTTCGTCGACGAGCCCCATCATTTTCAACAGGGATTCGACGTATCTCCAAGAGGGCTCAACCCTCTCGCTGGCTGCTTTGAATTCTGAAACCCTGTTTAGCAAGGGGCGCATCCTGTCTATAGCGTTCACCCCGAGCCCAGGTATGGAGCCGTGTGCAGGAGAGCCTTTTGTGCGAACACGATACCAAAAAACTCCTCTTTCAGCAGTCTGAATGCTGAAAATCCAACCCTTCTTGGCGAGTATTCCTTCCCCTCCGCCCTCGTTTATAACATAGTCGGCAGTAATTTTATCCAGTGCTTTCTCCAACACGTGTTTTATCCCTGAGCCACCTTTCTCTTCATCGGCGGTTGCTAGAAGGATCAGGTCGCCCTTCAACTTTCTGTCAACCATTTCGCTGAAAACCATGGTTTCCACGGCAACCATGCTTTTCATGTCTAATGCTCCCCTTCCCCAAACATACCCGTCTTTAACAGCGCCGGAGAAAGGAGGAATCCTCCACCTAGCCGGGTCGGCGGGGACAACATCGGTATGTGAAAGCAGGAGTAAGGACGGTCCTTCACCGGAGCCCTTTATCCTCGAAACCAGGTTGCCTCTTCCCTTCTCAAACTCTAAGATTTCAGATTCAACACCTCTCTGTGAGAGCCAGTCTCTAAGGAAGCGGGCGGCATTACTCTCATTCCCAGGCGGATTACTAGTGTCTATTTGCAGCAGGTTGGAAAGCAGTTTCACAAGCTCTTCCGCGCTGCTCATGCGTTACCTTGCTGAAACAGCATGGATAAAGCTTTCTATTCGAAGAGGAGCAAAGCCTTTCTCTACTATGCAATCGATCTCTTAACTGCTTTTTCCGAGGTTTTAACGGTAATCCAGGATCCGATCAAGGTTAAGATGGAGAAGAAGATTTTATGGGGCTGCATTTCTTCATGGAACACTATGACCGACATCACGCCGGTGAAAACCGGTAGGAGGATCTGAAGGTTTGCGGGCAGGGATGCGCCCAACCTCTGGATAGCGTAATAGTTCAGAAAGTTGGCTAAGCCTATTGCGAGAATACCTGAGACAATGAGCAGCAGGATCACAACCGGCTCTACTTTTAAGACCCCGTATATACCCCCAGTAAATGCTGAGAACGGTAGATACATTACTCCGGACAATAAGAATATGTTGGCAGTTGCTGAAAGCAGGTCTGAATTTCTGAGAAAAATCTTGATGGAAACGGTGTAAACCGCCCAGAGTATTGAGGCTGCTAATAAGAAGAAGACGCCGGCTAGAAACATTCCTCCCGGTTGGGAAAAATCTGAACCCGTTAGGACAACTCCTGAAACCCCTATGAAGGACAGTATGGTTCCAGCTGTGAAACCCTTTTTCGAAAGCGCCGCCTTCTCCTCTGGGAATAGGAAGAAGGAGAGTACGTCTACGAAGATGATGCTGAGGCGTGTTACTAACGTGGCTATTGTTGGCGTTGTAAAAGCTATCCCGTAGACCATGAATATTTGGAAGGCGAAGACAGTGACAATGGGGATTGAAAGAGCCTTAAACCTTCTTAAAGAGTTTAAATAATCATCTTTTTTAAAGAAAAATGATAAAAACAGTAGTGCTACGCCGGCTGAGACAAACCTGAAAAAGTTCTGCGTGTAATTGTCAAAAAACATGCTTAGATATGCCACGAATATGTTTCCCAGGGCCCAGAAGAATACTGCGAATAGCTCCGCCACGACTGCGTTCCTCATCCAGCCATCCCTAGCTATTAACGCGCATTTAACAGTTTACGTTTCTTATGCAGTGTTTCTCAAACAGTTATTTTAAAAGGGCATTTACTATTTTAAGCCAGACTTCCGCAGTGTTACTTGGATTATATCCTCCGCCACCGAGCACGATTAAAGGACACGTGCCTGATTTACTGGATAAGTCTTTAAGAAAGGAAACGATTCTCAGGTGTGCCTGAGCGCTTAGCTTCAGATGTGTAATAGGGTCTCCTGCAATACTGTCGGCACCGGCTTGAAAAACCATTAATTCAAAAGAGGATTTAGACATAAACTGTTTAGCAATCTCCATCTTATCTTCAAAATCCCGGTCGGTCGCCCACGGTCTTAAAGGAATGTTCAGCTTAGTCCCCACGGCTTCCCCGGCACCCGTTTCTCCTTCGAAACCGGTTCCCGGGTAAAGATACCTTCCGTTCTCATGGAAGTCAACGATGAAAAGGTTCGGATCATAATAGTAATCGTACATCACGCCGTCGCCATGGTGAGCATCCAAGTCAACGTACAGTATTTTTCTAAGACCATATTTTCTCCTGGCTTTCTCGATTAAAACACCGACATCGTTGAAAACACAGAATCCGGCGGCCCTGCCACGCCTCGCGTGATGCAGCCCTCCCATCGGGTTCATAGAGTATGAGACCTCGCCCCTCATGACTGCGTCCAGCGCTTCAAGCGTGGAGCCGACTACAAGGGAAGCTGCCTCGAAAACACCTGGGAAAGCAGGAGTATCGCCATGGTCAAGCAGACCCTTACCCTCCGCAGACATACGTTTCACGAATTCAATATACTTCTCGTCATGGTATAGGGCTATCTCCTCTAGAGTTGCCATCCTAGGCTTAATCAGACTAACCCTGCTGTCTGAAACCAACCCTGATGACTCTACGGCTTTGAAAAAGGATTCAAGCCTAGCTGAATTCATCACATGGCTTGGCCCGAAATCATAGGATAGCAACTCCCTCCCGTAAACCAAGCCCAGGATCCTTCGCGACCCCATTGAAGCCATGTTTCTAAAGCCATTTTTCAGAATATTAAGTTTTAGAGGCTACCTTCCCTTCCAGAGCCCGGATGGCGCAAGGTTCACGGAAACCGTTTTTATAACCGTCAACTCATCAATACTGTACCCGAGCCCCTCCCTCCCTATTCCTGAATCCTTAACACCTCCAAATGGAAAGTTTCCAACACCGTGTGCAGGAGCATCGTTAACGCTCACAGTGCCGACTTGCAGAGTCTTAGCAACCCTCCACATGCTGTATAGTGAATTAGTGAAAACAGCTGAGTCTAAACCCAGGTTAGACCTGTTCGCAATCTCTACCGCTTCATATTCGTCTCTAACCCTTATCACAGGCAGTACTGGGCCGAAAGTCTCCTCCCAGGCAATCCTGGCTTCGAGCGGCACACGGTCGAGAAGCGTAGGCTCATAGATCAAACCGTGGTTTTTCCCTCCCACTAGCAGGACGGCGTTCCTGCTGACAGCGTCTTCGACGAGGCTTGCAACATGGTTCAAAGCCCTCTCGTTTATTAAAGGCCCGACTTGAACACCCTCCTCCCAAGGATAGCCGAACGTGATGCTTCTAAACCTGTCCTCAAGCTTCGCGACAAGTTCGTCGGCAACCTCCTTAACCACCAGCACCCGGCTTATAGCGTCGCATCTTTGACCGGAGTTTTTCACAACGCCTAACGTGATCTTCTCCGCAGCAAGGTCAAGGTCAGCATCCTTAAGAACTATTGCTGCAGCCTTCCCCCCGAGCTCCAGATGAAGCTTTTTCAAGCCTGCTTTAACAGGTATCTTGGATCCAACTTCCGTGCTTCCAGTGAAGCTTACAGCTCTCACCCTTGGGTCTGAAACAAAAGTGTCTCCAACCTCTCCCCCCGGCCCAGTTACAACGTTTAAAACACCGTCTGGAAGCCCAGCGGCCTGCAGTATCCTGGCCAAAATGAGCCCCATTATTGGAGTGTCGCTGGCTGGCTTATGAACCACGCAGTTACCGGAGGCAATTGCAGGAGCAATTTTCGCTATCGGTGAGAAAAGAGGGTAGTTGAACGGCGTGATGGCGGCAACAACCCCAACTGGTTCCCTTAGAACTATTGCAAACTTGTTCTTAGTGTCGTTCACCCAGTCACCCGGAATGTATTCCCCGTAGATTTTTCTCGCCTCCTCAAGCGTGAGCCTCAACCTCTCCCTAGCAGCGTTAACCTCCCCCTTCGCATATGCCAAGGGTTTACCCGCCTCGGACACTAGAATATTGACCAAACAGTCCTCATATTTGGCGATTAAGCTTGACGCCTCCTCCAGTATCTCTATCCTGTCTATTGCCGCCAGGTTCCTTATTTTACTTCTCGAAGAATCCGCCTCTGAAACTGCTTGGAGGGCATCATCCCTGCTTCCAAGCGGGGCCTCCGCCAGAACCCTCCTGGTTGAAGGCGATTTAACGCTGAAGTATTTTTCGTTTCTAGGCTTAACCCATCTCCCTCCTATGAAGAGCCTGAACCTCTTCAACCCATCTTCCTCATCGTAAATATCTCTGAATTCTTCGGGAAGAGCTATTTCATCAAATCTTTCTGGAGCCATGGGAAGCCGGCGCTATAACAAGTTTATAAGGTTTCCCCGTAATTCTTAGGGGAGAGAGCGAAAAAGATATTTATCAGGGGAGCGGAGTAGACAGGGTTGAAGAACCCGACAGTGGTATTTCAGAAGCCTAAAAGCGTTGTTATTGAAGACAGAGAGCTCCCACAGCTGAAGGGGGACGAGGTTCTCATAAGAACTAAGCGGAGCCTGATCAGCATAGGTACTGAGCTTACTATTTTAAGCGGCGAGTTTCCTCCCCAGTCGTACTGGGCTAACTATGGCAAATACCCTTTTATCCCAGGGTATAACAACATAGGAATGGTTATTGATGTTGGTCCTGATGCGGACCGGAGCCTAATTGGGAAAACCGTAGCCTCATACTCTCCCCACGCAATGTACGTTTCAGCATCGCAGAAGGATGTGATGCTAGTTCCCCAAAACGTTACCGAGGATGAAGCATCCTTCTTCACAATAGCGGAGATCGTTATGAACGGTGTCAGAAGAAGCCAGCTTTCATTCGGTGAATCCGTCGTAATCTATGGTGCCGGGATACTCGGCCAGTTAACTGCGAGGATTTGCAAGATAGCTGGTGCAATGCCGGTTATCGTCGTCGACGTCTCCGATAATAGGCTTGAACACCTTCCAGATAACGTTGCCAAGATAAACCCGTTGAAGCAGAATGTTGTTTCGGAAGTTGAAAGACTGACGAAGGGAAGGATGGCGGATGTTGTCTTCGAGGTTACTGGAAATCAGAACCTGATCGTTGAAGAGCTTAAATGTCTAAGAAGACTTGGAAGGTTCGTCGTGTTAAGCAGTCCGAGAGGCCCAACGTATATCGATCTCCACGATTATTGTAACGCCCCCAGCTTCACCATAATAGGTGCACACAACATGTCCCACCCGCCGGTTGAAACCCTGAACAACCCTTGGAGCCGGAGGCGTCATGTTGAGCTTTTCTTCGACATGCTTCAAACCAGACAGCTGGATGTTTCTAGGCTCGTAACTCATAGGGTTTTTTTATACGATGCTCCAGAAACCTATAAACGTCTTCTAGAGGATAGGGCGAGTGCACTCGGAACAATTATTATATGGGAGTAGGGATTGTCAAACCAGTCTGGAGAAAATTAATCCGGATAGTTTAAAAACTTATAAATAGGGCTAAAAGACTCAGTAACCATGCATGGATTAATAGAAAATCTGATAATAATGGTTTTTTCCTTGCTATTATTACTCATAAGCAGCGATATAGCAATTAAATATATTGTCAAAATGTCTGAATTAACCGGTTTGGGAAAATCCCGAATAGGTTTTACGTTCGTGGCTGCAACCACTACGCTTCCCGAGCTAATGGTCGCTATCTTCTCAGGAATATCGGGAGAAGCGGCGATATCCGTCGGAAACGTTCTGGGTTCAAATGTTGCTAACGTCTGTCTAGTGATTGGTTTAGGGCTTATCCTTTACAATTTTAAAAAATCAAGAAAAGCTTCTGTTCCTGTTAAGCTTAAGTCTGATGAACTTGACGTATTATACTTCGGTATCTTTACAGCTTCGATCATTCCAATTCTTTTGATAAGCTTTGTTCCTGCAAGCCGAATCGTTGGGCTGATACTCATAATCATTTATGTTTATCAGTCTTACAAAATAATTTCCAAAAAAGAAATAGTTTTAGATAAATTATCGGATGAGAACGTAGTTAAGCGTAATATACAAGGGAAGAAGGTTTTAATAAATTCATTAATCTTGTCTCTCCTAGGCATTATCGGAGTTATAATAAGTGCAAGACTCATTGTTGATTCGACAGTGGAGATTTCTAACTTAATAGGAGTGCCGTCCTTCCTTATATCCGCGATTGTCATTGCGGTTGGGACTAGTTTTCCAGAGATTACACTCGGCATTCGCGCCATGTTGGAAGAGCATGGTGAACTCACAATCGGCAATATTATCGGGAGCTGTTTTACTAACATTACCCTCATACTCGGTGTGACGCTAGCGTTTTCTCCTGTAGCCCTCAATATTAGAGGGTTCACAGACATTATAGCTTTTTCACTACTTGCAAACATACTGTTATGGTACTTTTTGCATAGAGGAAGACTCGGTTGGAAAGAAGGTTTCTACCTAGTATTACTATATAGCCTATTCTTAGCGTCGATTATGGGATTACTTGTATTTCCAGAATGATTGTTTCAATCAAAGTTTAACCAACGATTCCCTTAGCATTAACACGCCTCTCCTACCTATAATGCTTTTCATAAGGTTGTAAACATCCTTAAATCTTCCTTTTACGAATATCGTTAACATGCACTTATGCTCGTCTAAATGAATGTGAAGATTTGAGATAATTATGTTGCTGAACCTATGCTGAACGTCTGTCAGCTTTTCCTCTAAACCGTGTTCATCATGGCTATAGACTATCATTAGGGAGCCTGAAACCATATCCCCCTCTTTATGCGGTATGCTCAGAAAATTCCTTATCGCTTGTTGAACAACCTTAGATCTGTCGGATTTAATCGAATCCACAAACCTGTCCAGTGCCTTAACCAGGTCGCTGGGCAAAGAGACTGATGTCCTAACAATCCTGCCCCTCATAGTTAAACCCACCTGGATGAATATTATAAACATTTTAGCCGATGTTGCAAAACCTGTATTTTCATAATAAATTTTTAACCATAATCAATGCATCGCTTCCATCCGAATAATATTTCCTCCTAATCCCGACAGTCTGGTAACCCAAAGACTCGTAGAGCCGAATAGCCGCATCATTATCAACACCCACCTCTAAACGAACAGTTTTAACACGGTCTTCCCTAAACCTTAATTCAAGCTCGAGCATCAAACTTCTGCCAATTCCTCTTCTCCTTGACCTTGGTTCAACAGCTATAGAGACGACTTGTCCAGAGTCTTTTCCAACGAGCCTTCCACACACATAGCCTGAAATCCTCCCTTTGTATTCTGCTATCAAAAAATACTTCGGGCAGCGTCTCAAGAGTTCTTCAAAAACCTCGGAAGGATAAGGACACCTGGGAAAGGAGGCTTTTTCAATCCTCATTATCGTCTCCAAATCACTTTCTTTAGCCGCCCTTACCATGCAGTCGTCTCCAAACATTCCTTTGTCACTAAAATGCTGGTTTGATTCATTAATCTTTTTCGATCAGGAAAATACGCGCGCGAGCCTTTTAAAGGCGGAAGGACTTGAGCTGGAGAAAGGCAGTAAACCTCCAAGGGTGAAGGTTTTTGAAGAGCATCTAGCGGATTTAAAGTAGAGAAAAACGATGAAGAAGGATTTTTGTTCCAAGGAGGAAATAACACTGCTCGCTGAGAAATCGAGCAAGTTTATCTTGGCTGGCAATGTTAATGCTGCTTTCCAAATCGTTAAGCCGATTCTAGACGGGAAATACTCATTCCCTATGCTTGATTTTCTGGGTAGAAAGATCGGTGAAGCGAGTATAGGTCAACCTCGAGGATTCTTGGAGTTTTTTGACGTAATTATCGATTACAAAGCTATGGGAGGATTCGTTATCGTTAGTCAAGCCTTAATCCCTCTTCTCGAAAACGAGTTTGAACAGGTCATGCGGAAAAGCCGAGAATATATTGTTAAAGGGGATAAATGGTATGTTTGCGACATTATTAGTGAACGCAGCCTAGGCTATGCCTTAGTAGGCTACTTCGACAAAGCATTGCCCGGTTTGAAAGGTTTTTAAAAGATGAGAATAAATGGGTTAGAAGAAGCGTGGGGGGTGGCTATTCACTTCTTCAGCAAAAGGGTTTTAGACGAGCCGAATAAAACATGGAGACTGTTGAATCTAATTGAGCCATACGTTGAGGAAAAACAGGTTGATGCAGTAAAGGGCATCGGCTGGGGGCTTAAGACAATCGGCAAGCATCACCCCGATCTTTTAATAGAATTTTTAGAGAGACAGTTTAAATCTGGGAAAAAGATATCTAGGTTGATAGTGAGGAAAGCAATAACATATTTGGATGAAGAGAGAAGACTGGGGATGGAGAAGCATGTATAAAACCTATAAGGCGAAACGCGTATTAAACATTCATAAGCATTGTGACGGCGGCTGGTTCTGGAACAAGTATTCCGCCTCCCCCTACGTAGAATGCGAATGGGGGTGCGAGTATTGTTATTCGCGGGATGAAAAGTATAATCCTTACCGTCCTTCACGAGACCCTCAAGTTTTAAAATTTGAAGACTCTTTTTCACAATACATTAAGATTAAGGAGAATGCTCCAGAGCTTTTAAGAAAAGAGTTGGAAAACAGGCCTCGAGACCTGATTTATCTTTCTGGTTATCAACCTGCCGAGGAGAAATACAAGTATGTTATGAGGATGCTTG
>JAFNIX010000015.1 GCA_017601225.1 Candidatus Brockarchaeota archaeon
CCGGTTTTAAGAAGATCCTCCAGCTTTTCCCGTGGAATAACCGTTGTTCCGAAAATCCTTGGCCAGACAGACTGGAGTTGAGCAAGCTTCTCTTCCAGCGTCATCCTTTTCAACAGATCCCTAACCCTGAGCTCAACAGGGGCTGAGGGATCCAGGTAAACAGGCTTATCCTCCATCTTTACCCACCAATTATGCCACCATTCTTCGATATTTATGTTTTCAAACCCTTTACATGGCACATGCTAGCCGCGAACCAAGGTTGCCCGCTTCAGAATGTTAAAATTAAAATTATTTAAGGCTGAAAAAGCGAATATTAGAGTGAGGAACAGTGGCTAGAAAGTTGACAGTCCTGGATATTGATAAATGCGTCGGATGCCAGCTATGCATGTTTGCATGCTCAAGAAGGTTCGGCGAGGGAGGGTTCGCCAAATCAGCAATAAGAGTAAAGTCGATCGGAGGAGTGGAGAGGGGTTTCACAGTAGTCGTTTGCAGAGCCTGCCCAGACCCGCCTTGCATGAAGGTTTGCGTGACTAACGCACTATCCTTAAGGAAGGGCGGCGGGGTCACGCTTAACCCTTCGAAATGCATAGGATGTGGAAGGTGTGTTGACGCATGCCCGCTTAAAGCAGTCTTCTGGGACAATGAGGCCAACAAGCCTAACATATGCATCCACTGCGGCTACTGCGCCAATTATTGTCCCTAGAGGGTAATAGGGTTGAGGGAGGCTGAGTAGAATGACGCTTGATAAAATCCTTTACATAGACCTTTCAAAGAGAAGATTCCATGTGAGAAGCAGACCAGACCTGTTTGAGAAACACATAGGCGGAGCAGGCGTCGCCATTAGGCTTCTGCTGGAGGAGTGCCCAGAGAAAGCAGACCCTTTTGGACCTGAGAACCCTATCATATTCGCAGTCGGCCCCCTGACAGGCCTCTTCCCGATGGCTTCTAAAACAGTCGCCATGTTCAAGTCTCCTTTAACCGGCAACCTTGGCGAGAGCCATGCCGGTGGAAGAAGCGCCACTGCAATCAGAATGGCAGGGTACGGTGCGATGGTGGTTAAGGGGGCTAGTGAAACACCTGTTTACCTCGCCATCTACGGGAGCGAAGTGCATTTCAGAGACGCTTCCGGAATATGGGGGATTGAAAGCAGCTATACTGTGGGAAGAATAGTTAGGGAACTTGAGTCTGAAGCGGGTTTGAGGACAATTATGAGAATAGGCAGGGCAGGCGAGAAAATGGTTTCATACGCGAGCGTGATTGTCGAAACCTACCGCCACTTCGGCAGGCTTGGCCTCGGAGCGGTCTTCGGCAGCAAGAAGCTTAAGGCGATAATGATATGTGGAAAACACTCAGTGAAGGTTGAAAACCCTCAGGAATACAGGATCCTCTACGACAAGATTTTTCAGCTAACTGTTAAATCACAGCTGATGAAGAAGTACCACGATATTGGAACATCCTCCAACGTTATCCCCCTGAACGAGCTTAAAGCGCTTCCCTCGATAAACCTCCGGCAGACGAGTCTGAAAAATGCTGAAAACATCTCAGGCGAGAATCTCGCTGAGAAACACTTGGGCAGAAGGGTCTCCTGCTCCCATTGCCCAGTGGCCTGTATACATTTGGCGACACTCAGGGAGCCTTATGAGGATGAGCCTTATTTCTACAAGACAACCATGGTTCCTTACGACTACGAGCCCATATACTCTTTGGGCTCCATGCTAGGATTAACCGAGACTGATGAGTTGTTAAAGCTTATTGACGAGGTTGAGACGCAGGGGCTGGACGCGATAAGCACGGGCGTCGTTTTAGCCTGGGCTACTGAAGCCTATGAGAAAGGCCTTGTCACAAGCGTAGAGACAATGGGGCTGGAGCTTAAATGGGGCGATGGGGAAGCATACCGGGAGGCTGTCAGGAGGATTGTGTCCCAGCCGAACGAGTTCTACTCAAACCTGGCGAAGGGTGTTGAGAAGGCTGCGTTGAAACACGGCGGAATGGATTTTGCACTCTCCTTCGGGGGTAACGAGATGCCGGGCTACCATACTGGGCCGGCTGCACACCTTACCTTTCTAACTGGTGCTAGGCACAGTCATCTGGATAGCGCGGGATACAGCATTGATGAGGATAATGCTAAGACGGGGATAAGGATGACGCCGAGGCAGATTGCCGAGGCTCTGTTTAAAGAGGAGTCTTGGCGTCAAGTCTTATCAAGCCTAGTAGTATGCTTCTTCGCTAGAGGAGTCTACAAGCCTGAGACCGTGCTCGAATGCCTGAAGACCGTAGGGTTTAATCCTGATATTTCTCTCGAAGACTTGAGCAGAATAGGGGTTGAAACTCTTAAGAGTAAAAACGAGTTTAAAGCTAGAGAGGGCTTCAGCCATAGGGATTTGAGGATACCGGGGAGAATATTTGAAACGGAAACGCCACTCGGGACTTTGGAGGAAGAATTTATCGGGGAAGGGATAGAAGAGTTCTTCAGGCTACTGCAGTAATTTTTTTCTAAAAACGAATTGAGTCTTTCGAACATAGAATACGCAGTACAATGCTACTGTGAGCCTTTTTCAACCGTTGACTCTGCGTGAATAAGCTCAGCCCTAAGGTTAACGCTAGTAACCCTGGTAACCAGAATCACCCAGGGCTCGTCCTCAATGTTGACGAGGCCGAAGTTACTATTCTCCCCGTCGAACCTCCCCTGCGCAGGCTGATCCGAATACTGGAACCAATGGTATCCCACAACATAGGGCTCGGATAGGATTTTGCTGACATAGTTTTCGAATCGCTCAGCCCTATCCCCCTGAGTTGCTAAAGGTGTTCCAGCACCCCTAGTGTTAGGCAAGCCGGAGTCCCTCGCCTTAAAGGAGAATTCAGTGATCATCACTGGAAGGCCTGTTAGACGGTTTATAGCCCTCAAGTCCTCCAGGGGGGGCTCCCACCCGTAGTTGTTGACTGAAACAACATCAACGTGTCCAATGCACCCTTTCAAAACCTCGTCTGGCGGCCTGAAAGCAAACCTACACCCTAAGATAAGATGGTTGGGATCATGCTTCCTTATAGCGTCGTGGCAAACCTTGAAATACCTTTTCGAAACAAGCTCCAGGAAGCCCAGCCTGTCGGAATCCAAGGAGGCCCCTGCAGGAGGCCCATATATGTTCAGAATATCCTCGAAGGAGCTGAAGCCTGTCCCCCATTTAGCGTTAAGCTCGCCTATACTCCCATACTTCTCCCTCAAATACTGGACGAGCATCCTTTTACCCGGAGCATCCTTTTCAAGAGCAAGATAGTCGTCGAAAAGATGCTTGGAAGACCTCCAGTCCGGCCCCCACCTTAGCTCGTTGTCAGTGAAATAGCCCAGGAGATATGGGTCATCCCTCCTAGGGGCGCACATCTTCTCAGCAACCTCTTCAGCAACTTTCTCGAACTTCTCCGAGAAATAGTCTACGACGCTTCCGCTCAACCATTCTGAGCCGGCGGAAGCAGCAATATCGAGTATTACAGTGTACGGGATTTCAAGCTCGTAGAGCTCCCTGCTTGACCATGCGCCGATCGTGTTGAAACCATAGCTTCGCAGCCTTTCAACAGTGGCCTTAGCCCAAGGCTCGACGCCCCCATATTTTTTCAGAACAGCCTTGTTGTACGGGCTATATCCCAGGGAGGGAGAATAGTCCGCGTTGAAGCTGACGTGATTCACCCCCTTAGATATGAAGCAGTTTCCCTCAGGGTCTATAAGCCACCAGACACCATTAATTTTCTCAACGTGGAAGAAGCCGGTAGCTTTACCTTTAACGCTCAACGTCCCACCGTAAGCATCATAGGATAGGCTTGATATAAGGTTTGCCAGCTTTTTGAAGCTTTCACCGTATTCGGCGAGCTGACGTTTAAGCTCCTTAGCCGATTGCAAGCAGGCGGACAAGTTGTATGAGAGAAACGCTAGGATTACCAGCATTATTACGAGAAGCGAGCACATTATCTTAAAACTCGGCGTCATCGACTGGATTTACACATCCGTTTTTAAAAGCTTTCCGTCAGCCTGAAACCAATTGGATGGGGAAAATACGAAAAAGATGAAAAAAAAGGTTTTTACGGTTGGAACAGGGTTTGCATCTTCGGGAATACTACTCCAAGGTTTAGCAGTGCAGCGGGCAGCCACATGGCGCCGAAGCCCAGGATCCATCCTGCCACTATTGGCATTGCGTACTCCTCATACCTCTTTATCCCTATGGTTCTGATCACGACGAATTTTATTATTAACGCGATCAGTGAGGTTAGCCACATGTATGTGGGTATGGTCATGGATATGTAGAGGGCTGGAACGCTTATGAACCAGAAGAGTGGAACCTTAAGCTTCAAAACGTAGAGCACCAGTGCCAGAAGTATTCCGAGACCGTAGCATATGCCAAGAGCGTATTCTATTGTTAGCTCCGCAGGCCCAGCCCACCTTCCCCTGTGGTAGTACCCAGCGGCAACCCAAGGCCACCAGGTGAACACGCGGTCGCCCAGCTGGTTGACACCGCCCTGCGTGTTAAATATGAAGTAGGTGTCCAATGGAACGAACACGAACAGCAGCACAACCATGCCGATGAATAACGCTATTAGGAAGTCTTTCATCCTCATCCTGAGCTCGTAGGCAAGCTTGTACAGTGTTACCTGGAACCCTGCTGACAGGGGGCCGAAGGACACGTTCCAGTGGCCAGCGTTCGCCATGTGCCTAGCTATCGTGAACCAAGCCGGGTCGGTCATAGGCGAGTCCCAAGTGACACTCATGGGTGCAGGCCATCCTCTGAGGGCTGATCCTACTACGTAGGTTGGGTCCCAAGGGGCGGGGCCAGCGCCCCAGCCTGTTCCGACGTGCCAGAAGACCTCTGCGTATACTCTCGCATAGGTCACGTGGAAGATCAGTGCCCAGAGTGGCACGAGTAATGCGATCAACGGGTCTGCTCCCTCGATTAGCATTAAAGCGTACCATCCGAAAGCGCCTATCAGTAGGAGTAGTGGGATTGTTCTCATGGATAGGCCTCTTTCCTCCCCTCCCTTCCAGAGGGATGAGAAGACGCTTGCAAACCTTTTCCTCTGAGTGTAGAGGCACCATATCGCTATGCCTATGCCCACGCCGGTTGAAGCAACATACCTGTATGGGAAGGGCATCCATACTCCCGGGTATGCTTCCCATGGCCACACGTACTCCATCCCAGCCTGGTATGCGACTATGCCCATGCTCACGCCTATGCCTTGGTAGAGCACGCCGAAGATGATCCATCCAAGTATCAGTGTTATAAGAGCATCGTTAGGCATAACCAGCCCTACGGCTATCTGAGGTATGAAGAATATTGCTGACGCATATATCCCGGGCCAGAGTGCAGCGAGGAACGGTAGGTTCACATTCTGCTCACCCCACCATGCGGATGCTGGAAACTCCGGCCAGAGCTCAGCTATCAAAGGCTGTATCCCGCTTATCATGCCTATTACGAACATGCCCCAGAAAACCTTTGTCGTCGGAACCTTGAAGTTGAAGAGCCTAGACTTATTAGTAGCAGGATCGATCTCCCCGGCTTCCCTGAACATGTAGAGCGATGGAACCGCTAAGGGGAAGATTAGCCTCTCCTCCTCAACCCAGACTCTGCCGAAGACGAACGTTACGAATATGCTTATGAAGGCGTAGAACATGTAGACGAGGCCCCAGTATATTAGGGCGTTGGTTATGTATCCCCATGGAACAACCTGGCCAGGTGCTCTACCGTTCATCAGCATCGTAGCGATTTCGAAGCGTATCGGCTCAGGAGCGATTATTACGGCGGGGACAGCCCTGCTCCAGTAGTCTCTTAAACTGTCTATTGAGAAAGCCTCGTAATCGCTAAGAGCACCGTACACGGGCATGCTTAAAGGATTGTTGTGAGCTGCAGCATGCATCGTCAGGTACGAGTGCATTCCTAGGAATGAGATTACTGAGAATACGAAAACCAATTCCTGCGGCGTCAGCCTCAGCTTAGGGTTGGCTCTTCCCAGGAGTTCGAACACCACGATGAAGTAAACCATAGGTATTATGAAAGTGCCGAAAGTAGATGTCTTGTCAGTATATAGGCCTACGACAACCGACATGTATGCGAAGAATATTGCGAGGGGGATGGAGACGGCGAGTGATTTTGGTGTTAAACCTGTTCTAAGCTCCACTTCCGTAGCCATAATGTTTTCACCTTCGGATATGTTATACATTTGCAAAATTTAAACTTTACGGGTGTAAAATCCGTTCCTAAGAGTTAGCATGCGTAAAACCGCCAAAATGGGTTCATAAACCCATTCCTGTTTACGCGGGACTCCAAAAATTTAAAAAATTATAATTCAGATAGAAGATAGACTTAAGATAGACTTATTTAATAAAAAACCTCTGGTAGAGGTAATGTCTTGGGTCCAGAGTGTGAAGAAGGCGCTTGAACAGTATGAAGTATCTTTCGAGGAAACCGGTAGGGGAAACCTGGTTGCTAAGCCGCTTGAAAACCCGCAGATAAGGCTAATTATTCTCGTAAGAAGGATGCAGTTCAGCTTCGACAGGAAGTTCGAAATAGTTGGTGTACTTGAAATCCCTGAGGACAGGCTTAAAAACCAGGATAAGCCTCAGCTTTTAAGAAGAATGCTTTCAGAATCCTTGGAACTGGAGTTGAAAGGGTTTTTAAGCAGAAGCCTGAAGGTCAGCAGGTGGAGTGGACTAGCCTCCATACCCGGGGTACCCATGTCTGAGGAGGGCCTGATGCAGCTCATTAGGAGCAGGGAGGTTGAGGAACTGGTTAAACAGGGGGGAGGAGACTTGATAGAAATATTCCCATCGCTCATACCGGTTGAACTTTTTGAAACATACCTGATGACTTCAGACAGAGGACCCATGATTAGCAGCATGGTTAAAAAATACATGGAGTCGCCTCAATCCATATCGTGGATCGTGAGGATGCACATGCTGTATGGTGTTCAGTCAGCAGGCGGGATCCGGAGAGCATTCCTCACAATCGTTAACCTCCTTAAGAAAATCGAGGAGTATACTTACACTAGGCTTTTGCCATAGATATGTAGCTTGCTTTCTCAGCCGCTGAGAAGGATCCCCACATTATTAGCTGCTTCCTCAACTCGTTTACGAACCTGTAGTTTGAGGTTACCCATGTGCTCTCCGGGCCTGTGAGCCTCTCCAAGTGGAGTATAACATCGTATCTTTTCACCTCCTCGTTAAGCCTCGCAGCAATATCAACCCTCTGGGAAACACCCACTTCGAAGGGCGAGAGACTTACTGTTAAGCTTAACGATAGGTCCTCGTAGTTCGGCGGCTGCAGCTCCTTAACCATGTGAACACCTTCTTTCACGGCCCCTGCACCCGCGAAATACTCGTGCAAATATGCTAAGAGCCCTCTACCCTCCTCGACTGTTGAAACGCTTATGAGCAGAGGAATATCCCACTCGTTCCCCTTAGGCTTCGTCTTAAACTTCCACCTCCTCTCGAGCGAGGGCGTAGCCACTTTCGAAGCTATGTAAGACGGGTATGCAGCTGCTGCTAGGGCTGAAGCCATTGTAACCAGCGTTCCCAATATCGCGAATGCTGAGGCGAAGTTGAAAACGTGTTCAGAAGGAAGTATTCCGACAAGCATGAAGATTCTAGTCATGAAGTATCCCGCGATATACCCTACTAAGGCGCTTATTATAGCGTAGACTATGACCTCGGTCATGAAGAACACGGTTACACCCATGGGGGATAAGCCGACGATGCTGAACACGTGGACCTCCCTAACACGCTCCCTAAGGCTGCCCAGCACCGTTGTAAATATGTTCAGCGCCCCTAGGATGATGATCATCCATATTATTTCCCATCCTCCAAGAAGCACGGTGGTGAAAGTTGAAAGCAGATAAGGCTTTCCCTGGTGGGAAACATATATTGAAAGATCTAGGGAGTAGGCTAACTCCTTAGCCAAGCCGAATATCTCCTCGAAAGACATGTTCGTCTTAGGCACTATGGCTATGGAAGCGATATATCCACCTATCATCAGTGCTCTCCTGTAGGGTATTATCATTGTCGTTGAAACACCAAGGTTTGGAGGAGAAGTACCGGCTTGAGCAGAGACAGCCATGTCTCTGCTTATGGTTGAGAAGAAACTCGGGTTAGCCGGGAAAATGTTGTATCCATCTGCCTCCTGCAGGAAATCAACCTCGTTCGAATCGATTATTCCGGTTACCGTAAACCTGATTCCTGAAACGTAAATAGTGTCCCCTATCGTTACGCTCAAGTTGGTTGCCAGCGATCTCGATATCACTGCCTGATCAGCATCGTCGGAAAGCAGCCCACCCCTCACGATACAGGTTCCCCTCACAATCCGATTGAACTCCTCCACAGTCATCCCCATTATTGCAGGTATCCGCGAAGTGTTGGTTGCACTCCAAACTCTGAAGGAAGTGGTCCACGCAGCCCTATCAACCGGCCCGTAAATCCATACTCGCGGGTAAACATAGTATTTATCTCCGGCGAATATTTTCGCGATATCTAGAACCTTGTCTGAAAGAATGTTCGGGGGAACACCTCTACCCTGTTTTATGAGAATCTCATCCCTATAGGTATTACACTCATAACCATACCTTGTGACTGGAACCGTTACCCTCCCGGGCATGAGTGAGGTGAAGGAAGTCATGGCTACAACCATTGTGATCAATGTTAGGAAAACAAGTATGGTGCGGAAAGGCCTGCGGCGCATATGCTCGCTCCCCAGGGAGAAAGATATCATTGCTGTGTCAAGCCTGCTTACTTCAGCCCTGTGGACACCTAGAACCCTTTTCTCAATGCCTTTCCTAACCTCCTCGCTTATGGAAAGTATTATTATGAACACTATAATTATAACGATCAGTATTAGCGAGCCCATCATGCCCAGGGAGATATTACTCATCAACCCGAACGCGGGATGCAGAACGCTGAATAATGCTAGGAACATTGCTGCGAGGACGGCGAGGGCGATAATGCGCCTTGAGCCGTGAGCACGGATGATAAGTTTCTCTAGGAAGAAACCACCGAATATGACGAGGATAAACATGTATAGAAGAGACTTCGCAGAATCGTTTATCAAGGGCATGACTTCCACCGAGTATGCTCTAACGGCGTAGGCCCTGGCTAGAAGAGCGTAAGCATACATGCCGCTATACTTCCTCTCATTTAAAAGCTTCTCAACCTCCTCAATGTATCTCCTAGCCTTATCCAGGGTTTCATCCGCGCTCGGGCTGCCCATGTTTCTGTTAACCAGCTCGAGATAACGGCCGTATGAAACATAGTAGAGGTCTTTAGCAGTTCTGAAAGTGGAGAAGCACACCCTCTCCCTCTCCCCGTATTTCACGTAGAAACCGCTTCCCTCCGTGTTTTCAAGAGAAGAATTTGTTAAAAGTATTCCAGTTGGGCTTACGACGACGAACCTTATCCCTGGCTGAACCCATACTATTGAAACAGGCTCCCACCCGTTAGAATAGTAGCCGTAGCTTATCGGCGGGCTTTTAGTAAGCATCTCGAAAGAGAACACCATAACCGGTTGAGGCGGGCTCCTCCACATTTCGAACGCGCCAGCCCTAGGATCTATTATGCTGGGCGTCATTATTACGGTTGGGATCTCGAAATCAAGCACCTCGACGGAAACGGCTTTAGCAATCACCACGGTAACGTTCTCATAAGCGTGTAGGACAGTTATTTCAAGTGGGAAGTTCATCATGCCGAACTGCCCCAGGTCAGTAGCCATCGTGATAATGCCCTCATCGTTAAACACCCACCCCCTGGCGATCCATCTTGAGAATATTACTGCGGTGCCTCCTCCCCCGGCAGCACCAGCAATAGGCACACCGTGGACTGTGAAAGACCCGTCCTCGCCGCTTTTCATCACAATCCTGTTAAGCTTGTAGGTTGAAGTAACCAGCCTGACTTCAACAAGAGCATTAGGAACCGCGTCGTACCATCCTTTACTATAGTTGTAGACAACAACCCTGCCTTGAAGAGCAGCATAGCCCGGGTATCCTCTCGTGTTTGAAAGCAGGAACCTTGTTGGCTTGATCGAAGCCCTATCGATATTCCACTCCATTCGGAGAAGGTTGTCAACAATGTGGAGGATGAGTTGAAAGTACGGGTCTAAAACGTCTACATTAGCATAGTTCGAATCATCTATAGGGGAACCTACGTAGATCCTGTTTGAGCGCCTAGTGGTTATTGAGAACGCCGGTACGCCTGCGATTGAAGCAGGCTCAGAGTCCAGCATAAATGGAATGGGCTCCGTGCCTGAAAAAGTATTGTACTCAAAGAAAATGCTTACGAGAGAGGAGATGAATGCGCTGGATGAAGCTGAAACGTTAACGTTCGGTATCCTCCTTGCGAAGCCTCTGACCTCAGGCGTGTCGATCATGCTGCTTATCGTTGTCCTAAACCAGGAGAGCCTGAGGGGGAAGCCGCCGCTATGTATAGAGGTCGCGCCGTAGGTTGAATACTGGCTGGCGTGAAGAAGCTGCAGGCCGTCGGAGTCGCTAGCCATAAGGTCGAAATTTATGTTTCCGAGGATCGTTATCCTGTTACTGCTAACGTCCTCTCTGAAAAAGTAGTCTTCGACAAATTCTCTTGAGCCGCTTAACGCCTGCCAGTGTCCCGAGTAAAGCGTTATCCACACGGAATACCTAGGCGGGTTGGACTTGAGGTGGCGAGCATACTCGAGCAGTAAGGCTAGCGGTAAAAGCTCAGTCTTACTCGTCGACAATCCTGGTACAACAGACCATGTGTCGAAATGCGCGGACAGTATGACGACCTCGTTAGGCGAGGCTGTCCCATTTATGAATCCAACTATGTTCTCCGCATCAATCTCCCTCCAAGCCATTCTGGAAACAATCTTAACTCGGGTGGCGGCTTTCAAAACATCCCAATCCCGCTTCTCAACATAAACCCTCGTGAAACCCATAGGAGTATCTAGGAATTTAGCGTAGCACTCCTGATAGGTTGTTTGCTCCGGCTCTATGAATACTACTGCCTCGGCTCCGAGGTTGGCTGCTTTAAGCCAGTTGTCCCGAGAATTAAACTCCATGGCAACTATGGCGCCCTCAACATTCTTCCCATCTAAGTCTTGCAAGTCTCCTCGCCCAGCATAAATCAAGCTTCCAACAATACCGTTTGATGGGGTTGGACAAGGGTTGATACCGTTAGGATAGAGCGCGTAAGCTTTAAACCGTGCTTTAAATGGCTCTAAAGCCTCAATATAGGTCTCCTCGTCGTAGGGCACCAGCACCTTATACTTGTGTTTCTGGGTTGCTATTCCCACCTCATTCTTAAGATAGCTGTAAAGATATTCAAGCGTCTTATAGTAGCCGGGGTAACCGGTCATTCTAGAACCGTAGGAAGACACTTCTGCTACAAACCGGTTCACCCAAGCCGTGTCTAAAGGGAAAAGTTTTTCCGCTTCGGCTGAAACAGGAATACTTAAACCGGTTTTAAGATCAGGGTTTAAAGATGACGCGTAAAGCTGCCCAGATGTTACGGGAATCTGTGTGACTGACGTGAGGAAAACGGATAGGAGGAAAAGCGATATTGACATGATTTTAATTCTGCCAGTCATGTCTTTTGGAGAAATAGGAGTATGCCAGCTTATAAGTTTTTAGCTAGAATTAAAAATTTTTATATTGGAGCCTTGAAGGAAAAAACTAGGTGAAGTGTCGCTGACGCAAGCCTCGCAGGAATTTTCACCGGGATTGACTTGGAGAAGCATCTTGGCAATGATAATGGCAGCATTAATCTTCTTGCCATCCTCAATATATCTATGGTTTGCAGTAGGATCGGGTGTGAGTACTGCCGCCACATATGTGACGGCAATACTTTTCACAGCCTTAACACAGATTTACGGCAGGAAGCTTTCAAGACAGGAGCTTTTCATAATTTATTCTATCGTTGGAGGAATAGGTGGAGCAATGCCGATGTACTACTGGCTTGTGTACAGGTCCTATTATGTTACGAACCCTTTAAGCCTAGAGTTCACACTCTTCAACACTCCGCTTAGGGAATATGTTCCCACATGGATGTCTCCCCCGGCAACGTCAGTCGTCCACCAGTTGAGAACCCTGCTGCATCCAGACTGGTTTTTCGCCCTAGGCGTAAACCTTGCCTTCTCAATCCTTGGCTTGGCAGCGGAATTATCCATAGGCATACTTTTCTCCTACCTTTACGTGGTGGAGGAGCCTCTGCCGTTCCCGTTCGCACAAATCGACGCAGCTATGGTGAACACGCTGCACGACAGGAGGCCTCAGGACCTGCTCTACTTCGTCCTGTCTTTGACAATGGGTGCCATATACGGTTTAATTCTTTACTTGGCACCCATGCTTATTGGCCCCCAGGCACGTTTAATCCCATATCCTTGGGTTGATTTAACACCGTACACACAGTTCTTCCTGCCAGGGGCGGTCATAGGCATAGCTACAGACCCGTTGAGCTTCCTCTACGGCATGATTCTACCCCCCTCGTTGACTTTCGCTATGCTAGTGGGATCAGTGATCACATGGATCTTCGGAAACACTCTTACCCTGACGAACTTCAAGAGCTTCTCTCCACAGTGGGTTGAAGAGTATTCTCCAGGAATGGGAATCTTCCTGATACTTCAGAGGGCAGGCTTAAGACTCTGGCTTTCCCTTTTCATGGGATTATCCTTCGGCCTAGCCATATTCCTTTTAGCATCAACCAGCAGGAAAATCGTGGCAGCGTTTAAAACCCTTCCGAAGCTAAGCAGGGTTAAGGGTGGGCCGGGATATCCTTCACCCAAAATACTGCTTGCCACGTTCTTCGGCTCCACGGTTCTGAGTGCACTGCTCTACAGCATTCTTCTCCCGGATGTTCCATTATGGCTGCCCATATTGGTATCAGTAGGGTTCAGCTTCGTTTTAGCATCTGTCGGCGCTAGGATTTACGGTGAACTCGGGTTAAGCTTCTCTTCGGACTTCATATACAACATGTGGAAGGCAGCAATATACTTCAGCCCCTACAATGGTTACGCGGGGTGGATTTTCACACCCGCTATAGCAGGATTCTCTACACCTTACTTCGCAAACTCAACCAAGGTGGCTTATGCGACGGGGACAAGACCCATGGACTATTTTAAGGCGGTCATAATATCCTTCATACTTGTAACAACATTCGGACTTATTTTTACAGACTTCTTCTGGAGAATAGCCCCAATACCCTCCTACCTATTCCCATACGTGTATGGCATTTGGCCGAACTATGCCATCAGCGACTCGCTGTTCGCAACGCGGCAGATACTCATAAAGCCGGATCAGATACTCATGGGCATGGGCATATCTATAGGTGTCAGCCTTATCTCAATTCCGCTTAACAGGCTGGGAATACCGTTCAACCCGGTTGGGCTAGTCGGCGGAATGTACAGTACGCCGCCATACACGATAATGGTGTTCCTGATGTCTCTTGTGAGCAAGTATTTGATGACGCGTATACTTGGAGCGGAGAAATGGTTATCAATAAGAGGCGTAGTCCTAGCAGGGTTCGCAGCGGGCATAGGCATTGTCGTAGCGATGGGAACCACAATCACCCTTGTTTCAAGAGCCTCATGGATATGGCCCTGGTAGAAAATAGAATCTTAAAAATTCGGCCAAATTCTCCAGACACCTATGTCTTAAAATTCTGGGCCTAGATAGTGAATGCTCCCGCTTAAGATTTATTACTTTATAAGGCGTGTCTAAACAGGATGAAGAAAACGCTTTTAATCCTGGTGGCAGTAGGCTTGATCGCGTCTTTAGCTTTACTCCAAAACCTGTTTAAGCCCGTAAAGCTTGAGAAGCGAGTGTTTCCCTTCTGTCTCCCCTGGGACGATAGTGAGCAGACTGCGGTAAGCATGAGAGGCAGGCTTCACAAGCCAGCGGGCGGCCTTGGATACGTATATGTTGAAGAGGACGGTCATCTTTATGTTAACGGGGAAAGAGTAAAGTTTCTAGGGGTAAACATTTGCGGAGGAGCATGCTTCCCAGAGAAGGATGAGGCTGAGAGGATAGCTTGCAGACTAGCTAAATTCGGGGTTAACGTGGTGCGTTTCCACCATATGGATGCAAGCTGGGAGGTTTTCAACATATTCAACAAAACCACTGGGGGTACACGCTGCCTCAACAAGGATGCGTTAGACAAGCTTGACTATTTTATTTCAAAGCTTAAGGGGAACGGCATATATGTCGACCTAAACCTGCTCGTATCGAGAAGGTTTACGTCAGCAGACGGCTTGCCTAGGGAAGTGGAAACGGTGGACTGGAAGGACCAGCAGGTGCTCGGGTTCTTCCTTGACGAGGTTGAAGAGCTTGAGAAAGAGTACGCTAGGCAACTCCTAACCCATTTAAACCCGTACACCGGAATGACTTACGCTGAGGACCCTGCAATCGCCTTTGTTGAAATAGTGAACGAGCAGGGGCTTATGCATTCGTGGCTCGGCGGCGTGGTTGACAGGCTTCCACAGGTCTTTAAAAACAGGCTTCAGGAGAAGTGGAACGCTTACCTGGGTTCTAAGTATGTGTATGATGAGGAGTTTAGAAGAGCATGGGGCGTTGAAACAGGCACAGGGTCTCAGGCAGAGGTTCTCAGGAACGGTTGCTTCGAACAGGGTTTAGAGGGATGGGTGGTTGAGGTTCATAATGGTGCGCAAGCATCAGTGAGAGTGGCTGAGGAGGATGTGGGGAGGGTTCTAGAAATCAGGGTTACGAGGCTCGGATCTGAAGGCTGGCATGTGCAGTTCAACCAGCCGGGTATAAGAATAAAGGAGGGTGAAAACTATCTGGTCAGGTTTAAGGCTAAGGCTGATAAAACGGTCAGTGTAAGCATAGGCCTGGTTCAGGCTCATGAGCCCTGGAGACTGGTTTCGCAAAGGGTTGAAGTATCGTTGACAAAGGAATGGAGAGAGTACGAGGTTGCCCTTGTTGCTTCGGAATCAGAGGACAACGCTAGGCTAGACGTCTCGGGGCTTGGGAGGAGCACAGCAGCCTACCTGTTCTCCTGCTTCTCCATGAGGCTTTTCAGCGGATATGGCGCGACGGAGGATGAGAGCGTTGAAAAAGCAACTGTTAAGATACTGACGCTCGCCGAATACGGTTTGAGGACGAGCGTAGCTAGGAGAGACTGGGTTGAATTCCTATACAGCATGGAGGAAGAGTTTTTCACGAGGATGCGGAGATTCATTAAAAACGAGCTGGGCGTGAAAGCCCTTGTGATAGGCACCGTAGTCGGGTGCAGCACGCCTAACATAATGTCTATGCTTGACATTATAGATACGCATGCCTACTGGAACCACCCCTCCTTTCCAGGCACCCCTTGGGATCCTAGCAATTGGTACGTGGTTAACGAGCCGATGGTTAACAGTCCAGAGAGAAGCACCATAGTAGGCTTGGCTGTTAAAAAGGTTGAGAATAAGCCTCACTTCGTTACGGAGTATAATCATCCCGCTCCGAACATGTATGACTCTGAAACCGTCGTAACGCTAGCCGCGTACGCTGCGCTGCAAGACTGGGATGGAATATTCCTGTTCGACTATGGGAGCCGGGGCAACTGGGACTCTAGGAGGATAAGAGGGTTCTTCGATATTGACCAGCACCCTGTTAAAATGGCAACTCTAATAGCTGCGCACATGATCTTCTTAAGAGGAGACGTTAAGCCGGCTGACCGGCTTGTCTCCATAAGACTGGACGCTCAGGATGAGGTAAACCTGATAGCGAGCGGGAGAGTCTACGCTTGGGCACTGCCGGATGCTAGCCACATGGGCTTAAACCCATTAGTCGCCCTTACACATAGAACAGCCATAAAACTCGACGGGGAAGCGTTACCCGAGGCCGATTTGAATGTTTCCGGGCCTGTTTACCGCTCCGACACCCGGGAAGTCGCTTGGGACACTTCTCATACTGGGAGGGGAATCATAACGATTAATACTTCGAGAAGCATTGCCGCCATAGGGTTCTCCAGTGGTAGGAGACTTGACTTCGGAGCGCTCATTATAGACCAGGGGGAAACGCTTCTAGATGGCTGGAGCATTATAACTGTCACAGTGCTGGAGGGGGAGAGCTTCGAGTCTTGGAGCAGGCTTCTGCTCATAGCTGCTGGCTATGTTACGAACACTGGAATGAGGCTCCGCACGTATGAGGGAAACATAGCGCTGTTAACGTGGAGACTTAATGATTTGACTAACGTGAAGCTGCTCATTGAGCCCGTAACGTGTGGCACAAACTGGGGTTCGGCTCCAACACTAGTAGAAGGGGTTAGGGCCACGCTAAGAATTAAGACAGACAGGGAGATAGAAGTATGGGCGTTAGACAGTATAGGGAACAGGGCTACGCAGGTCCAGGTTTCTAACGAGGGGCAGTATAAAGTTTTTTCAATCGAGCCTGGTTTCCAGACCATCTGGTATGAGATAGTTCGATCTGAAACCGGTTAACCGGTACTTGAGCCGCCGGCAGCATGGTGATAAGTTCTTATGCCCCTTTCAGCAAACAAATAGTGTAATGGCGCTGGAGGTGAAGAGGCTTAGCACAGGGGTTGAGGGACTGGACTCCTTGCTTCAAGGCGGGATACCGGAAGGATTCTTCGTCGCCGTCACCGGGGAACCCGGGTGTGGGAAGACAATACTCTCAATACACTTCATCAACAGGGGTGTTGAAGAGGGAGACAAGTGCATATATGTTACAACTGAGGAAAGCAGGGAGTCTATAGTCAGGCAGGCCTCACAGTTTAAAATGGATTTCCAGAAGAGAGTTGAAGAGGGCAAGCTGATAATAATCGACGCCTTAATGGGTAGGACGGATAAGTGGAGCCTGCAGAGCCTAGACATGGAGGCACTCGTGTCTAAGATAATAGAGGCTAAGAAGGAGCTTGGATATGGCCGGGCTAGGATCGTCATCGACAGTCTCTCAGCATTCTGGCTGGACAAGCCAGCCATGGCTAGAAGGTACAGCTACTATGTTAAGAAGGTTTTATCCAAGTGGAACTTCACAATACTTGCTGTAAGCCAGTATGCTATAACTACTGCCGAGAGCTTCGGCTTCGGCGTGGAACACATAGCGGACGGGATAATAAGGTTCAGGAGGCTTTTAAGAGGCGGAGAGTTGAAAAGGTTCATCGTCATCGAGAAGATGAGGCAGACTGACCACAGCAGGTATCTACATGAGATCGATATTAAGCCGGGCGTAGGCCTAGTGGTCCTGGGCAGGGTTGAGAGGAGGGTTGAAGACTATAAGCTTCCCTCTGAAGTCACGAGGAAAATAGTTGAAGCGAAAAAGGAGGTGGAGAAAGAGCTATGAGTCTTCTTCCGCTGCACCACTATGAGAAACCGGAGGTCAGGATGGAGATAGCTGAATACTGTAGGAACCGCTGGCTAGCCATCCATTGCGAGAAGACTCTAGAGAATACTACGCGCATGATGATAAGGTATGAAAAAGGGAGACCGTTAACCGTAGGCTCCGAGTCAGAGTTAGCCCTGTTAATCAACCGCTTCAGGCAATACGGGCCAAGAGCCTTTTACGCCACAGCCCACATATACTTCAAGCTTAAAAGCAAGGAGGACCTTCTGGATAGGAGTAACATAGTGTATTCTTCTCCTGTATGGGATATAGATTCTAAGGATGGGGACTGGAGGAAAGTGGTTGGCAAAGCCAGGGAAATAGTAAGCCTGCTAGATAAGCTGGGAGTGGCTAAATCTGTCTTCATCAAGTGGAGCGGCCGGGGTGCTCACGTCCACATCAACCCTTTCTGCTTCAGCACTGATATTAGGAGAAGAATAGAGCCGATTGACATAGCATACTCGATAACTAGCTTCGTAGCAAATAGATTGCAATCAACAGAGGGGCTTGTTGTTGAGAATCGGATAGACATCCAGAGGGTTTTCACAACACCCTTATCTTTGCACAGGATTCTCAACCGTGTGGCCGTATGCTTCCCCCCTGAGAAACTGGAGGAGTTCGACATAAGCTGGACAGATCCGGAGAACTATGTTCACTTCCCCGAGTCCTGGAGGCGATTTTCTGAAGGCGAGGGAGATGAGCTGGCTAAAACGGCTTTCGACTCGATAGGCCCCTATGTAGCCGGTAGACGCAGGAGCCGGAAACATAAGCGGCTTGATGATGAAATACTGGAGGCGATTGAGAAACTTAGCCACAGCATTCAGAAGGATATGTCTTTAAGCAGCAATATGAAGAGCCAGCTAGTTTAGAGAATACGACGCAGGATAGATTAGTATAGATACAAAGAACTGGAGTAAAAAGTAGCAGTAAGGTTTGATAAAAAAGCGGGATGATAATCAAGTGGAACATGAATAGTTTCAATGCCTGCAGTATTCCCGTAATCCTCCTATCCTCATCTTGAAGCCTATAATCATAATGCAACAATGAGAAGAAGAATTCAAAAAGATGATTAGAAGCGATAACCTATTGTTTTTTAAGCTCCATACTCATCCATTCTAGGTAGCTTCTGCTTCCAGAAACTATTGGCATTGTAATGATCTCTGGAACCTCATAAGAATGGTTTTCTCTAATAGTTTTCTCAAGTTCTTCATAAAGGTCTTCTCTGCTCTTGATTACGCATAACCATTCTTCTGCCTCCTCGATTTTCCCTTTCCACCAGTATAGGCTCGATACTGGGCCTAATACTTGAACACATCCGGCCAGTCTTCTCTCCAACAGTATTCTTGCAATCTTCACAGCCTCCTCCCTTCCCCCAGTTGTCGTCAAGACCTGAATATACCTGCTCATGCAACCAAGTAGAAGGAGCCCCTTAAGAATTTTTCAAAACAATCGGGATTAAAACCCTTCTTTAAACAGCCATTAGAAGACTCAGACCTGTCGCCATGTTTCGAACCCGGTCGAACGAGACTCCAGTGATCTCGGCTATCACTACCTCCGCGAGATAAAGTATTCGGCTCCCCGGCTCTAAATGCCCTCCGTAAGTACCCTTAGCGTCGGAAACAGAAATATGCGCGTGAAGCCTGCCGTTCGCAATCACGCCGCTGGCAGAGTTTATTTCTAAAGGACCATCTATGTCAACATACTCCTCCTCAGGCGGAAGCTTCTGGGAAGTAACCCTATGTATGCGACAGTTTTCAAGAGTACCTATTGCCGAGATGATGACACCGTTTGCAACACGGTTGGCCCGGGCGGTGGTTTCAATAGTTTCTAAAAGATCCTCACCCCGGTCCCCCCTCAAAACAATAATTCTTCCTAATCCCGCCATCCAAGAGTCCATCTTCAACCCTCCTAAAGCCGTATGCCAAACTTCTCCAAATAAGGCTTCTGGTTGGCACGATCCTCCTGAAACTGTCGCAGCGCCCTCTCTGAAACAGCATCAGCCAGCTCCCTCGGGATGACAACCACCCCGTCATCGTCACCCATTACAAAGTCTCCTGGTTCCACAGGCACGTCGCCGACGGTTACAGGTATGTTAACGTCCTCAGGCCTTAGGATAAGCCTCCCCACGGTTTCAGTGCGGCCCACCCCCCTGCAGAAAACGGGGAATCGTTCCCTCCTTATTTCAGCAACATCTCTGCAGCCACCATCTATCACTAGCCCAACTATACCCCTGTCTCTAGCGATTAAAGCAATATATGAGCCCCAGAAGCCAACCCTAGTGTAGCCGCCGGCGTCCGCAACCAGAACATGCCCTGGCTCCGCCACCCTTAGGAAGAGCTCAGCATTGTTTTTACTCTTGTACCATTCGGAGGCGTAGCGATCATACTCCTCGGGCGACATGTTAGGTATTGGCTCCCTCGCCTTGACTAGCCGTATTGTCAGCGCGACGCCAACCATCTTTATATCGTTGAAAAGAGGCCTTATCTCCTCCGACATTATTGTAGAATCGTAAACATTATACCTGTCTAACGCATCGATGACGTCTGCGGTACGCACCTCCGCCAGACGTTTTAAAAGCTCCCTATCCTTATCTGAAATCAGACGCCCAGGTTTCATCTCAAGCCGCCCAAAACTATACCTGACTAAACCACTAATAAGTTTATCCAATTACCAGTTGTATCTCCCCGCCGGCGAAAAGCTTATCCAAACACTTTAAACTAATGAGCGTGAAAAACGCGATGGATAGGCTTCAATTACCTAAGCCGATTTCAGCCGGCATAATTCTATCCTATAAGTGCAGCAGCACGTGTAAACACTGCATGTACGCTTGCTCCCCGAGATGGAGTGGTGACTGGCCTACGGAGAAAAACATCGAGCTGGTCTTGAGACAATTAGCTTCGAGCATTAAGCCTAGCCCATATGGTCGCGAAAAAGTCAGCCTGAACCATGGGCTGCATTTTACAGGGGGAGAACCGTTTCTGAATTTTAAGCTTCTTCTGAACGCGGTTAAAACTGCGGATGAGCTTAGAATCCCGTCGACATTCGCCGAAACCAATTGCTTCTGGTGCGTTAACGATGAACAGGCTAGAGAGAAACTTACGGCTTTGAAACAGGCAGGGTTAAAAGGGATGCTGATTAGCGTAAATCCTTTCATACTTGAGCAGGTTCCGTTCGAACGGACTGAGAGAGCAATTAACATAAGCAAAGAGATATTTGACGGGAACACGATGATATATCAAGAAACTTATTACCATCGGTTTAAAAGCATCCGTATAAGGAATACTCTCACGCTCGATAAGTATTTGGAGAAAGACAGGTGGGCGTTGCGTTACTCCGAGCTCCTTCCGATGGGGAGGGCCTGCTACAGGCTTAGACACTTATTCGTAAAATACCCTGCTAAAGCTTTCTTCGATGAAAGTTGCATATCAGAGCTAACTAGGAACTGGCATATCCATGTGGACAACTATTTCAACTATATGCCTGGATACTGCGGTGGAATATCTCTAGGAGATGCGAGAGACCTAGATGCTTTAACTCAGGGGGTAGACCTACAGGATAAGCCTGTGCTACGCATGCTTGTCGAAAGCATTGGGAATCTTTACGAGTTTGCCGCCAGAGAATTTAACTACAGAGAGAAAGAAGAAGGGTATATTTCCAAATGCCACCTCTGCATAGACATAAGGAGACACATGGTCCAGCAGACCGACGAGTATAAGGAGCTTCGGCCGAGAGAACTGTATTTTAATCTGGAATAGCCATTTTCTTTACTTATCCATTACTTAAGCATAGCCAAATATAACGGGATTGAATCGAATCGCAGGGCCTATACAGAATATCCTGCAAACATTAGTTACCTAATGACAAGAAACTGCCAGCTAAACCGAGTTAAACTTTAAAAGAGGTTTAAAAAATGAGGGTTTGAAATGAGTAGCGAAGCGATTCCTTTGGTTAAGAGAAGAAAGGGAATCGTTCTTTACTGGAGGCGGGCACGAGGTTTTTCACTCGGGGAATTAAAAGAGGCTGGTTTAACTGTTGACCAAGCTAGAAGACTCGGATTAGCAGTGGACCTTAGGAGGAGGTCTAAACACGAGGAGAATGTTAAGAGGCTTAAGGATATCTTAAGTGTTAAGCCTGCTTAGACACTTGTCTCTCCTATGAGACACGAAACAGGAATCAGCCACATAGAATCTTAACGGGATGTCAAGGTCTCTGGAAACACCGATTCTAAAGCCTCTAGCAATATTAGTTTTCACAAACCCTTTTCTCACAGTAATCTCTGAACTCTTCAAATAGACAGGTTTCCCATGTAGAATTTTATCTATTGCAATCGCCTCTGTAAGCCTTCCCGGACCGTTAGTCAACCGAAAAACGTCACTCGTACCCCTAAGTCTTTTCATCTCATCTATACCCGTAAGAGGCTCGAGGGCTCTGATTAAAACCCCTCCGCATCCGTGAGGCTCATGTGCAACAATGTTGAACAACCACTTCCCATGAACGCCATATATCAAGGCTCTCCCCACATCACCGTAAAGCATCATAGCTATTTCGCCGTTACTCCTGTATGCTCTGGAAGCCGGGTCAGACTTTCCGTAGTATGCTTCTGTCTCAACAATAACCCCTGTCAAAGCTTTTTTCTCGAAGACACGGCAAAGAACGTTTCCTAATAGACGCCTAGCCACTATGGCCGGATCCCTAGCGTAGAACCTTTTAGACAGAATTCCCCCTATTTTCATCACGCCCACTCATTATTCAAATTTTCTCTCCATAATCCTACGCTTGCTTATGGTAGCGATACTGTCATAGCCAAATGCCTTCACATAATTTATTAAAGAATCATAAGCGTAGTCTATTTCTTCGACAGAATGCGCATCGGTGCCCACGGTCAAAGATATTTCCAGTTCACGGGTCTTCCTCATGATTCTCTGCGAAGGATATATTGAGTTAACAGGCTGTCTCAACCCTCTTGAGGAAACCTCGATGCACATTCCATGCTGTTTAACAAGTCTTAACACGTTCTGCTCGTCGAGAAAACCATCGCTAGGGGTGAACCCCCATATCCTCACTATGTCGATATGGCTGACGACGTTGAAAAGACCTGTTTCTACAGCTTTACCGACTAGACGCATATAGGCCGAGTAAAACTTGTTGAAACCATTCTTACCTATTTCCTTTTCCACCAGAATCCTATGGCTAGGGGAATCGATGCAGATTCCTCCAACGAAGTGCACGCTGCCCATTAGAAAGTCGAAGTCATAACTGTCCAACATATCCTCTAAAATCTTCTCGTTTCCAGGAATATAGTCGACTTCCAGCCCCAGCCTCACTGTCAACTTACCCCCATACTTTTCGGAAACCATCCTCGCCTCCTCAACATAGCTTTCAAGCCTAAGCCAGTCTAAAGAGCCGGTTGATGAAGAACCGTTTGGGAAAACAGTTAAATGATCGGTGAAAGCTATTTCCTCAAAGCCTTTTCGAACCGCTGCCTCACAGTAATCCGACATTCGGGAGGAACCGTCGCTAAACGTAGTGTGAATATGATAGTTGATTTTCACAAAGGATTTCAACGGTTCCTGTTTTAAAAATTTATGCCCAGCACACCGGAATGAAAAGGGATCCGAATATTCCTACGGTGTTTTTCACAGCGTTTTTCAACAGTAACCTCTTTTCCTCGCCTCTTCCAGTATATCTACCGTAGAGGAAGTCCCTATTCTCGTCGCGCCCAGCGCCTTAAGTCTTAGAAGATCGTCAAGCTTACGGATGCGGCCAGCAGCCTTTATCTGTATCTCCGGAATACATTCTCTACGCATCAGGATAATATCGCTGTCAACAGCACCCCTATACATGTATGTCCCGTCGGGTTGCTTTACGAAACCATATCCCGTGGATGTTTTAACAAACGCTACGCGATGCTTATTGCACACGTGGCACAATTTTACCTTAGAATCGTCCGTGAGATAATCGTTTTCAAAAATAACTTTTACAATGGCGCCCTTCTCAACAGCAGTATCGTTAACCGCTTTAATCTCCCTTGAAACATAATCCCAGTCTCCGCTTAAAACCTTCCCAATGTTTACGACGAAATCTATTTCAGTAGCACCGTCTTCACAAGCCTTCTCGGTTTCCATCACCTTTATTTCAATAGTGCTGCTACCATGAGGAAAACCAACCACGGTGCAGACAGCCACGCTTGAGCCTGAAAGCATTTCTCTAGCAAGCCTAACCGCATAAGGCTTAATGCATACTGCAGCGACATTATATTTTTTAGCCACCAGACACCCAGCCTTGAGATCCTCGTCGGTGAGAGTGGGGTGGAGAAGCGAGTGGTCAATCATCTTCGAAATTGATTCCAGCGACTTAACCATCGCGTAACGTTTAATGATGCTTAAGGTATAATATAAGCATAACTTTGCAGACCGCTCAACCTGGCTATTCCCTAGCCTCTAACCATTCATCTTTCCCACTCTATTCGGCCGCACAAGTTATAACGGCTTGAAAAACATGCTTCTGACGCATAGAATCTGAAATGCAGAAAGCTAACGTAATGTGATTACTATGCTGGAATACGGGTTGTAAGCTTGGAATGCGAGCCGGCTTTAAATATTCACCCTCCTTTGACCTAATTGGAGGTGAAGATAGAGATGGCTTGGAAGAAAAGGAACGTGGAGATGAAGATCGACTGGGAGGAGGTTGCGAAGGATCTTCGCGCAGACCTTCCAGCTAGAGAGTACCGCCACGTAAGGCTCTGCTTCAAGTAGACCCGATCCCCCCAAACTACTGTTTTTAAACTGTTTCCAATTTTTCAAAAATCTTTATTGAGATCAAGAACAATCGTGATGCACGCCTTGAAGCTGAGCCTATTTTCAAGGACCTCTTAAAACTTATAAGAGGCTCAGAATAGCAAGTTCCAGATGGTTAACCGGCAACTGCTAACAACTCTTTTCAGTCTCTTACTTGTCGCCATTACATTTATCTCCGGAAGAACTCTTTCAGCCCAAGTAAGCTACGTGAACTACACGGTCGTTCTAAACGCCGGGGTGATTTTCGACCAAGCTCCGCAAAAACCTGTTAATTTCACCATGTGGATAGGGTTATTAGGAGGATTTCGTTTTTCATGGAGCACGAATCAATCAGGCAGCATAATTCAACAACAGGAAATAAGTTTGGATTCAAGCGTACAGCAGTATCAGCGGTATTTTATTAATAACATCCGGCTATATACTGATTCTTGTCTCCAGTTAAACAGGCTAGCGGTTTTGACGGATTACTTTGGGACGGTTCGGAATTGGAACGTAAGGGTTGACGGCAAGAACTATATTTATTACATTGATCAGCTTGGCTTGAGCAGCACGTATAGGCTTGAACCCGATGTAGATTCCACATTGTGGTACCGTGTGAATAACACTGGCAGAATAATAAATATCAACCTAGTGTTGAGGGCCAGCTTGGCGAAGCTTTATGTTCTTGATTTATCGCCTTTTCAAAGGCTTAACGCTAGAATTATGTTTGACGAGCCCGCAGGGACACACATAGGTTATTTTAGGAGTGAAAGCGGTATTCAGACTATTTACATGTATAGGGGGACGCATATTCCAGAGACCAACATAGGTAGCACGCGCTATTTTGGGAATGGAAGCTGCTTTCTAATAGCATGCAGTAACATGAGTAGCTTAAAGCTTACAGGCAGATACTTGGTTGAGCTTCACACGCTTGAATCCACTCCGGCACAGCTAACCTTTCCGTTTGAAATGAACCTGAACCTAAGTGGGGATAACCTTAGAATCGGCCCAGAAATCTACGGAGCACTTTTCAACTCGACCGACAGTCTGATTAAAGCCTCCAGTGAGTTTCTGAGTGAAACTAGGATTTATGCTCCAGACATATCTGCGAAGCTTCAACAGGCAAGGTCATATTTAAACGATATTCAACCGACCAGCATTAAGGAGCTGGAGAACACAAATATTTTTCCGCTCGAGGCAGCTATTAATCTGGTCTGTGAAGCCGGCAGCAGTATCGGCATGCTAGTCTTATCATCAGGAATGTTCATTGTCCCGATCGCACTGACAATTATCCTGATAGCCGGAGCAGTTGTCTCCCACCTAATATTTAACGGAAGCAGGAAATTGACTATCGTTTTCTTCACACTCTTCTCGCTATTGGCTTTTGAACTACACCCTGGTTTAAGGCTAATACTCTTCTCAACAAAGCCGAAGGCGTTGATTAACCTCTGGTCCGTCTCAAAGGTTACATATGGAATACCGTTCTTAATGCTTCCAGTTGCTTCAGCCATCGTAAGCCTAATCCTTCTACTTTTGACGGCACGGCTGATGTTCAAGTACTCTGGAACAACCACGATTTACAGCTTAGCAGCGTCAACCGCGGTTAGAATGCTTAAAAGTAGAAGGCTTAGAGGCGCCCTGGTAATACTCACAGTCACCACTATAGCGATGGCAACTGTTCCAGCAATAACTCTGAAAACAGTCGTACCACTCGTCACATCGCTTCAAGAAACCCCAGATGGGGAGGGAACAATTCTTTTCTCAAAATCCTGGCTGGCAAGAGTAGTGGTATCAACTCCTGCAGGCACCTTTGAAGAAAAGTACAACGGGCTGTTTTTAATGAGCCTTGAAGAGGCTGCTTTCTACGCGGAGAAACTCGGGATGACGGAATACACGCCGATTTGCATAGCTTTCTGCGAACTAGAGTTTTTGCAAAAAGAATCGCCCCCAAGCCAGTTAAACCTCACGGGGCCGGGGGGAATAAACATCACCATCCCGGTGGAGTCGGATAGCCAAGAGCTAGGAGGCCTAATAATATTTGCAAACCTCACCTTCATGAAGAATCATCTGAGATTAAACTTTTCAGGAGATTTTGAAAACGGTATTCTGATAGACAAGGAGTTTTCACGGGGACAATTTTTCCCAAGCCAGTTAAGCGTGATGGGTTTAAACCTGAATGTCACAGGAGTATTCGACAAATCTACCCTGCAAATGCCGAGTGGAGAAGGATTGGAGAGCTATCTTAGAAGCAGACCGCTCTTCACAGGAACCATTAACTGGGATGCTGTACAAATCCCGTCTAGATTGACAAGGGATGATGCTTTGACGGAGGGCAATAGGATGCTCATTATATCAAGCCCGGTGATTGGACTAGTGGATATTAAGACTGTGAGAAACCTTCCTGTTTTCAAACGAGTCGTAGCCTTGATTGGAACATATCCTGACGCTAATCTGGCTGCAATAGAGAAATACTTGAAGACTCTGGTCTCGTCTCATAAGATTTGGCTCAGCCGCGCCATAACCACGGGGGGAGGAGGAATCTCCATCGACGTTGTCTCCTCTTATTCGGCAACCGTAAACAAGGGCTCACAGCTCGAAACCATTCAGCTTGGAGCACCACTCTTAATGGCTTTGGGCAGCTGGGAGTCTGTTCTCATGATGATACTGATAGGTTCTCTCATCATTCTAAACGCGATGTTAAACTCAATATATGAGCGGAGGAAGGAGTCAATAATAATGTCCAGCTTGGGCGCATCTCCAAGCTTCATAACCTACTTGTTTTTGACAGAGGGCTTGATAATAGGGGTGATGGGAGGCTGCTTAGGGTATGTTCTGGGCTATGCTTGGGCGTATTCGATAGGTGCGAGTAGCCCGGAAATATTTACGGAGCTCTACAGTCTAACACCACTGCTCCTGGTTTTTGTAATCGCAATTCTGGTTACGGGCATTGGCTCAGCTTTCCCAGCGAAGGAAGCCATTCTTAAAATAGTTCCGAGCAAAATCATGCTTGTCAGAGGGGGAATTGACATTAAAACAGAGAAGGATGGTTCTAAAAGAGCGTCAACGCCTATTAGGCTGAAGAAGGAGCAATTGGAGCAATTCTCCTCGCTCATCATAGATATGGCAAAATCCCTTTCCTACTCTCTCTACGGCATTATAGTCCACTCGTACGAAAAAAAGGAGAACGGGGTGAAGTTGAACTTAAGCTACAGAGCTATCTCCGGCCTCTCCGAAAGGATAGCGGACTACGATGTGGAGATTAAATATTTCCCCGACAGAAATTTCTATAATGTTGAGCTGATTGTCAAGAATATTGACAGGAGCTCGTATGCCTACGTGGAGCATAAAGCGTTGATGAAGTCGATGCTTTACGAGCTTCGCGACGAACTTTTGAAGCTCACTGTTTCAGAGCAGTGGACATCCAGCAGGAGGGAGAGCCAAGTATAAAATTTTTAAGCGAAAGCGTCGACTAATTACTGATGACCGTAACCTGGTATCCAACTGTTTTCCCAGATCGTTGCAACGGCTGTCGGGGACTAGATAGGCCGAAATGCATAGAGTTCTGCCCCCACAATGTTTTCTCACTAGTAGATAATAAAGCGATGGTTGCAAACCCGCAGAACTGTGTCGAAGGCTGCGTAGCCTGCATGCTGCTTTGCTCTGAGAAGGCAATAGAGTTCCCGAGGCATCAGGGCTTTAGGAAAACTGAAAGGTCTTGGACAAAGGGTTTGAAGAAAGCGGTTTGCAAGAAATGCGGTGAAGGCTTCTGGACTAACGAGGATAGAGAACTTTGCTGGGAGTGTAGCGGATCAACATAGTTTCATATATTGTTGATCAGGGAAAACATGGCTCGCCCTGAGCGCGCGCTAAAACGCGTATGGTCATTATGAACAGTGGAAATCACGTTTTAGAGAGCAGCACTACTCCACTCGGCTCAAACTCTCCCCTTTTCAAGTATCCCGAGGACTTAGCTATTTTCTCAGAGAAAGAAACCACGTCGCTCATCCACGGCATCGCGTCCTTCGGAAGCCTCGATTGGCTTTCTCCCACCCACTCATAAGCTTTAACTTCAACATAATCAGGGTTAGCGACGCTTATCAGCTTAGAGTAACCCTCTGCATCACTATCGTTAACACCCTTAACCATTGTTATCCTAAGCAAGCGTTTAACACCCTTAAAGCCGGGTAGCAACTCTAACGACCTTAACAACCTCTGCCAAGCATCTTTAACCAATGGCCTCGCAACCCTTTTGAAAACCTCCTCGTTAGAAGCCTGAATGCTGACGTAAAGCTGGTCTGGAAGCGGGTTTAAGCCTTCAAGGACCTCCGGCATGCTGCCGTTGGTCACAAGATATGTCACCATGCCCCTTTTGCGAGCCTCGCCTATCAGCTCCCCAAGCCTAGGGTAAAGTGTCGGCTCGCCCGTCAGGCTGAAAGTCACCATGGAGGGTTTAAGAGCCTCTTCGAAGAGCTTAGGATCAACCATCGGGTTCGCCTTATAGCCTATTAGCAGGAGCCTCCTCATCCTAACGGCTTCCTCAACTATATAAGCCGGCTCATCCAGCCCGGAAACCTCAGCAGGATACTCTTGCCAAACATATCCTGGTCTGTCCCCGGAGTGAATCCTCCAGCAGTAGGTACACCTGTAGTTGCATCCTAGGAATGGAGTCATCTGCATACACCTGTGGCTCTGAACATTACCGTACCAAAGCTCCTTATAGCAGGCTCTCCCCCGGGTTAGCCTCTGCCTAGTCCAATAGCATACTTTGACAGCGGAGTGTCTACCGACTATTCTGTATTGCTGTTTCTCCAGCAGGCTCCTGACATTTAAAGGAAGCATCGACAGCTCAACTTTGAAGCCAATTTTAAAGATTGTTTAACACTATTGAAACAACCTCCCTTAGGTTAACCGCTTTAAAATCGGCTTTTTCACATGAAACATCCTTCCTAGCGACTAGAATAAACCTCATTCCAGCGTTCTTTGCGGACTCGCAGTCGAAACAAGTGTCTCCAACCGCGAAGCACTCGGCAGGCTCAACCCCCAAGAGTTCAGCCGCCTTTAGAAAAACGTCTGGCGCCGGTTTTCTCCTTGCAACAGTGTCCGAGCCGACGAGCACATCCACCATTTTTAAAACGCTTAAGAGGGAGAGGTATTTCTTAAGCCTCCTCGTCGTCTGGGAGCTTGCAACCGCTATCTTAAGCCCATTGCTTCTGAGTATGCTTAAAGAAGGTTCAACGTCTTCGAAAAGCCTCATCCTACCAATGTACTCAGAGTCATATATTTCGTCTTTAAGCCGCCTCAGCTCCGCAGCCTTAGCCTCGTCTCCCCCGGCTATTTTAAGAGATATCTCCGGCCCCGCGAGCCCAACGTACTTCTCGACCTCCTTAGGGTCGATCCTTATCTTCACAAGGCTCGCAGCCCTAGCCCACGCTTCAGAGAGAAGGCCCACCGTATCGACTAGAGTGCCATCGAAATCCAGTATTACTGCTTTAATCATCAAACATCACAAGCATGTTAGAAACCGTTTTTAAACAGGGCTTGCGTCGCTACCATTCCGTTAATTTCCTGACCGTCTCGGCGTCGAGCCTCTTAACCATCTCTAGGACAAGCCTGACAGCATTCCTCACGTCGCTGAGGCTCATTATTGAGGCTGCTGAATGAATATGCCTCGTCGGAACACCTATGACTAGGCTGGGGCAGCCAACCTTATGGATGTGAATCCTACCCGCATCCGTACCGCCCCTAGCCACCAATGAGAGCTGATATGGAATATTGTTTTCCTCTGCAATCTTTATCGCAAGGTTTTTCAAGGATTGGTTGGGAATCATGCTTGCATCCATCGCTATTATAGACGGTCCCTTCCCGATTTTCGTCTGAGCCTGTCCCGCAGGTATCCCTGGAACATCGCCGGCAATATCTACTTCAAGCACGATGGCCACGTCGGGATCCACTAGGCTCGCTATCGTCGTAGCACCCCGTAGGCCAACCTCCTCCATGACGGTGGCTGCGCCGAATACTGTGTTAGGGTGTTGAACCCCCTCGGTTCTGAGTCTTCTCACAACCTCCATAGCTATCGCTGCACCAACCCTATCGTCGAAAGCCTTGCCCATCGCAACCTCGCCGTTCTTCATGAGAGTGAAGCTCGAGCATGGGACAACCGGGTCTCCTATTCTAACACCCATGCTTCTAGCCTCGTCGGCTGAGGAAGCACCTATATCGATGAACATGTTTTCCTTCGTTATCACCTTGTTTGCCTCCTCTGGAGGTATTAGGTGGGGGGGCTTCGCAGCTATAACCCCGTTTAAATCACCCTTCTGAGTCCTAACTATGACTCTGGTTGAGAGCAGAACCTGGTCGAACCATCCTCCGAGGGGTGCGAAAGACAGGAATCCCTGATCGTTTATGCCTGAGACGACGAAGCCAACCTCGTCAACATGGCCGGCGAGAAGGACGCGCGGCCGCTCAGAGTCCCCTTTCTTAACGAACGCGAGTGAGCCCAGCTTGTCGGACATAATCTCGTCAGCATAAGCCTGCATGTAGCTCTTTGCTTTAGAAAGGACTTCCTTCTCGTATCCAGCGGGCCCGAATGAGTTAGTCAGATCCTCAAGCACTTTAACCATCCATTCTCCGGACAATGCTGAAAGCCTTTGACAAGGGTTAAATAAAAGCTTTGACCCCAAGCTTGCAAACCTTTAAGCCCGAGTTCCCCGAAATATTTACCCTAAAAAACGAGGGAAAAATTAATATCTTCCCTCAAGCATTGCTTGAAAACGGAGGTGTTAAGAATGTCTGAGGACTGGTTTGAAGACTGGTTTGAAAGGCTCGAGAAGGATTTGAGGAGAATGATGCGGAGAGCCTTCAGCGCAACACCCTTCGAAGAGGATTTCTTCGACCTCTTTAAAGGCCTTGAGGAGAAGTTTCCGAAGGACCTGGTTAGGGAGGAGAAGCTTCCGGATGGCAGTGTCAGGAGGGAGTACGGCCCCTTCATATACGGGTACTCTGTCAGGATAGGCCCTGACGGTAAGCCGATCGTAAGGGAGTTTGGAAACGTTAAGCGTAAAGTATCACCGGTGAAGCCGCTTGAAGTCAAGGAGGCCGCTGAACCCCTGATAGACGTTATTACCGAGGAGGACAAGATTAAAGTCATAGCTGAGGTGCCTGGCGTGGATAAGCAGGATATTAAGCTGAATGTTGTTGGGAAGACTCTTTCGATACGCGCAGAGTCTGAGAAGAGAAAGTACAGCAAGGATGTTGAGCTGCCCGAGGAGGTTGACCCCAAGACTGCTAAGGCCAGCTATAAGAACGGCATTCTCGAAGTAACTCTAAACAGGATCAGGAAGGAGAAGAAGGGCGAAGAGATCCCGGTAGAATAGCTTAAATGAGCCTCTCACTAAGCCTGGCCGCGATGCTTCTAATACTAGTGGGCTTTCTACTTATTTTTATAGCTTTTTTAAGCGAGTTGTTTAAAGCGCTCAAGAAGAGCGGCGCCGAGGTTGAGAAGCATGGCGGGGCAGTGGTGATGATAGGACCAATCCCGATAGTCCTTGCTTCAGACCCGAAGACGGCTAGGATGCTGCTTATACTTGCGATCATGCTCACCCTAATCTTGATCCTCTTGACTGTCTTATCGGTTTACGGCTGAGGAGGCTTGGATACGTTCAGAAAACTAGTTTCAGCAGGCTTCCTGATGTTAATGCTAGGGTTCATAACGCTTTTGATAGACTCGCTGACCTCGGTTGAAGCTAAGGTTGGGGGAGCATTCGTAATCTTCATAGGACCCTTCCCACTCGCATTCGGATTCGGAGAATACTCCCCGATACTCATACTTGTCAGCGTCGCTATTGCCGCATTAATGATGCTGATGATATTACTCATGCTGATGAATCTTAAACGCTCTCAAGCAGGGCCGGACAACCCTTAGACTCCTAAAAAAACGCTGGTTTCTCCGACTATTCCTCCGGCTCTATTATGACGGCATTCTCCCCGACGATGCTGCGGAACCTTTCAGCATCAGCCTTACCGCCGACGATTGAGCCGTAATGCATAGGCACGAATATTCCCACACCTATGTCTTTAGCCGCTTGAGCAGCCTCTTCAACACTCATAGTGTATGTTCCCCCAACCGGGAGGAGAGAGACGTCTGGCTTTATACTGGCCATCTCCGGAATCCTATCAGTGTCCCCTGCATGGTATATTTTCACGCCGCCCACTGTAACCACGTACCCAACCTTGCCATCCATCTTAGGGTGGAAAGATTTTCCAACGTTATACGCTGGAACAGCCTCCACCCTTACTCCTGAGATGTCCAGGGTTACGCCTGGCTTAACCAATTTATGCTCTAAACCCAACTGTCTGAACCTTGGTTCGCATTCCTTGGGACCTATTAAAAGAGTCTTGGGAGAAGAGATTTTCCTTATGTCTTCAACACTCAAATGGTCGAAATGACTATGTGTAACGAGAATGATGTCTGCTGCTGGACCGCCTTTAATCTTAAACGGGTCTATATAGATTGATTTCCCCTCCCCGGCTATCCTGAAGCCAGCGTGCCCCAGCCAATATATCTTAACACCCTTAACCTCTATCAAACTGGATTTAAGTAATTGGAACAAGGTTGAATATAAAGTTATTCTTACACCCTCTTCAACAGTCAACCTCATTTTCGAAAGACACGTCTCTTCTTGATTTCCAGCATACTCCTATTTTTATAGTTGGTAATCCTTCCCCATACCCCTATCAGATTAACAAGCACTAACACTACGTTTATAAGGCCGTTCCTAAGCTCTGCAAATATCTTGAAAAAACTCGTTTACCCGATGTTCCTAACGCTCGCATTGTTTACTTTACAGAATGCAAGCAACCAGTTCCTCGCATCACCAGAGGAAGCATATTCAGGCGTTTCTAAAAATAATGCTGAAAAAATTTTTTCAATCCAGACGGCAATCAACGCGGCGGTTGACGGGGACACCATATATGTTCCGTCCGGCACATATATGGAGAATCTTAAGATAAACAAGTCTGTTAAACTTATAGCTAACGGAACAGTTGAATTGACTCCAGTTAATCCCGGAGAGAGCGTTATAGAAATCCTTAAAGATAATGTTTTCCTGACTGGTTTTACAATCTTAAACGCTAGAGGAATATGCGGAATACGCGTTAAAAGATCTGTTGGTTACAGGATTATTGGCAACAGGATTTTAGGGGGAGATTACGGATTGCTGATTAACAGTTCAAGTAGAGGTTTAGTTGAAGAAAACGATGTTAAAGGATGTCTTTTCGGAATATACTTTCAAGAATCCTCCGAGGACACGATTGTTCGGAATAATGTAGAGACAAGTAAATACGGAATTATTCTCTCACTGTGTTTAAGCAGCACTGTTTTTAGAAACAGGGTTGTCAATTGCACGTATGGCCTGTATAACCACATATCGGATAGAAGCAACATATCGAGAAACATTTTTCAAAATAACATGATGGGGATAGTGGTTGCAAGGTCTAGGGCAGATAAGATATTGCTGAACGAGGCACTTGATAACTTTTACGGAATGCACATAGATTACGCGCAGGGAATCATTACCTACGGGAACATCGTTATGGGTGGCCTAATAGGCGTAAAAATCCAGAATTCGCAAAACATTACGATAACGAACAATACTGCATGCTTTTCCACGAACAATATCGCTATTGAATCCAGCGTCAACATAACTATTTTAAAAAACACTCTGATGAATGCGAAAGGGCATGGCGTTACTATGTATGAAACATTCAACAGCACGCTATCTATGAATACTGTCTCCTTCTGCCGCGTGGGAATTTCTATCGAAAACAGCCGTTCAACAACTATTGTAAACAACTCTTTAAAGCAGAATTCCTATGGGCTGTTCCTCTTCCGCTCATCTGAGGCCAAGCTATTTAGCAACAAGTGTGACAACAGTACGGTTGCAGATTTCTATTCTGAAGGCGCGGAAAAAATTATAGTTAAAAAACTAGAAATAAATGCTTATGGTAATATTAATGAAATCTCCTTCACCTACCAGGGGGACGTTTCCATAAAGGGATCCAGGCCGATTGAGCTGGAGACAGTTAGGCTTCTAGGCGGCTTCTTAAACATCACTCTATCCTCCGGAGGATGGATAAGGCTTAACCTAACATACAACTTGAAAGATATTCAGGATATTCGGAAGGAGGAGCCTGTCCTCTACCATTGGACGGGGAACGGGTGGAAAACCGTGAGAGGCTCTTTAAAAGAGGAGTCTTCTTTAAAGGGCTCAGCGTCTTTTCTATTGACTGAAACCGGAATCTACGTGTTAGGGGCGGGTGAGAAAACTGTAGAACAATTCCCCCCGGTTATTGGAGTGCTCATCGTTATAATTCTCGTCATCAGCTCCTACACCCTTCTAAGAACCCTTAAACGTAGAGAGCTTAAAGCCGGGCTATTCTCCTGTTTCTTCTCTTTTTCTCAACACTTCCCTTATGACTGTTATCAGGTAGGCCATAGTACCATATCCCACTAACGCGATGCTGGTAAATGAAAGAGCTACTTGGATTACGACAAGACTTGTTAACCTAGCTGGATTATAGCCTTGTCTAACGTACCACACGTTGTATAAACCGGTAAGAAAAGATAGCAGATAGACCAGAACCCCGATGAGCATTGCTTTCTTAGGACTCATTCTACTAAGACCTTTCGTAGAGCCAGCATTTAACCCAGTGCCCCGAGGTTGCTTCAAACTCGGGCGGCTCCTCCTTAAAACACTTGTCGAAGGCGAGTGGACAGCGTGGGGAGAACCTGCAGCATATTGGAGGGTTTACCAGTGCAGGAGGCTCGCCTGGCGGAACTTCTTTAAACCTGTTCCTGTTCTCCGGATTCGGGTCAGGGGTAGCCGTTAGCAAGGCCTTAGTATAAGGATGTAAAGGATTCCTCAAGACTTCTTGCGTGGAAGCCTTCTCCATAACATGGCCAGCATACATTATTAACGCCCATTCTGAGAAGAACCTTGTTGTTGCAAGATCATGCGTTATGTATATTACGCTAAGCCTAAGCCTTTCCTGAAGTCTTCTCAACAATGTCAGTATCTCGATACGTACAGAGGCGTCAAGCATGGACACGGGCTCGTCGGCAATTATCAGTTTGGGTTCAAGAATTATCGCCCTTGCAATAGCAACCCTCTGCAACTGGCCGCCGCTAAGCATATGGGGATACTTATAAGCAAAATCTTCTACTGGCGTAAGCCTAACTTCTTCAAGAACCTTAAACACCCTCTCAGCTCTCTTCTCTTTAGACTCAACAGCATTATGGATGAGAAGAGGCTCCTCTAACGACCTGAATATCGTGAAATGAGAAGCAAAGGCGCCGAACGGGTCTTGTTGAACCAGACCAGTCATCCTCCTGTACCATTTAAGGTCATTAGCCTTAATATGCGTCACATCCTTCCCTTGGAACAAGATTCTACCACCGTTAGGCTCGTAAAGCCTTATAATGGTCTTTCCCAGAGTCGTCTTTCCACTTCCGCTCTCTCCAACGAGTGACACGGCCTTACCCTCATCCAAGCTGAAGGTGACGCCGTCAACCGCTTTTACGTAGTACACCTTGGAGCTTAAAAAACCCCTTCTTATTTCAAACCACTTCTTTAAGTCTTCTAATTCAAGCAATTTGCCGTCAGAACTCATCTCCCATCACCGTAAAGCCAGCACCTAACAAAATGGTCTTCACCAACTTTAAACATGGCTGGTTCCTCAGCACTACATTTGCTCCATGCAAACCTGCATCTGGGGTGGAACTTGCATCCTGAGGGAGGGTCTATCAAGCTCGGTGGCGCCCCGCTTATAAACTCAGGCTTCCTATCAGTTCTGAGTGTTGGAACGCTTAATAGGAGACCTTTTGAATACGGGTGCTTAGGTTCAGTGTAGAAAACGTCTGCGCTTGAGAGCTCAACCATCTTACCGGCGTATATGACTGCAACCCTGTTTGCAAGCTCGCTTGCAAGACCCAAGTCATGAGTTATAAAGATATAGCTGAGCCTGAACTCGTTTTTAATCCTCTTTAAAAGGTTGATTATGTTTGCCTGAGTTAGTACGTCTAGTGCTGAAGTCGGCTCGTCGAGAATAACTATCTCCGGGTTGGTTATGAGAGCCATTGCGATAGCAGCCCTCTGCTTCATCCCACCGCTCAGCTCGAACGGATATCTTTCAGCAAAAGCACTTGGCATACCCATGAGCTCCATAAGCTGCCTAGCTTTTTCTATAGCCTTTTTCTTCTCCACATGGTCGTGGATAATTAGTGGCTCAGCCACCTGATACCCTATTCTATACACGGGATTAAAGGAGTTCATAGCACCTTGGAAGACGATGGATATTTTCCTCCATCTTATTTCCCTCCGGAAAGTCTCCTCATCCAGATCCATAACATTCCTACCGTTAAGGATTATTTCCCCCTCGTATGTATGAATGTTTCTAGGAAGCACTCTAACTAAGGCGCGTGCAAGAGTGCTCTTCCCACAGCCGGATTCGCCTACAACCGCCAGCACATCCTCCTTCTTCAGGTCGAAATTCACATCATCTAAAGCCTTCACTATCCCTTTTCTAGTCCGATAGTAAAGCTTGAGGTCGTGAACTGATAAAACAGTTTCGCTACTCATTTTTCTACAGCTCCTTAAGCTTAGGATTAACTATCTTCTCAAGAGCCATACCTATAAGTGCGAAGGCGATTGCGGTCAGTATAAGCATGAAAGCAGGTTCTAAAACCCAGTAATAAAGACCTTTGTAAAAAGCACCATTACTCTGCGCGTCACTTATAATCTTCCCCCAAGTCGGAAGGAATGGGTCTCCTAATCCAAGGTATGACAGTCCGGCTTCGAGAAAGACGAATCCGGGTACAGCCGATATCATTCCCGGCACTACTGGAGGCAGGATCTTCGGTATCACGTAGAAGAGTATTAGCCTTCCATTACTGGCTCCATAGGCCTGCGCTGCTTCAATGTACGGGTAACTCTTAATCTGCATAACAAGTATGCGGGTGCCCTTTATTCCGAGTGAAAAGATGTTTAGAACTATTACGCTTACAAGGATGACTACGAGGTCTATCTTATAGAATGTTGTGAGCAATATTAGAATCGGTAGAAAGGGAAGAATAGCGTTTATCTCAACTATTCTTTGTATCACCGTGTCAACTTTGCCCAAGTACCAACCGCTTACTGTGCCTATTATAAGGTTTAATACTGTCGTAAGTATCGCGGTCGTAAGCCCGAAGGACATGGCTATTGGAGTACCCCAGAGCAACCCTATTATTAAAGGCCTTCTAAGATGATCCGTGCCTGCCAATCCGTATACGCTGCCATATACCACAAGCTCTGCATCAAAAACATCGTTCTCGTTAAGAATAGTCTCGAAACGTATACCATACCTGCCTTTTAAAACCCGTGGATCCAGCGAGTACTCTGCGAAAAGACCTTTCTCAACGGTTACCATGAAGTTAGGCTTCCCACCAACCTTGCTTTCAAAAAGCCCACTCAGCCTTAGCTCGAGGCCTAGGTCATTGCTTAGATAAAGCCGGTCATCAGGCCGTCTCAAAGTATGTTTCTTCACTAAAAACTCTTCACCATCCGGTCTCAACCAGTATATGTCGACTACAGGTTTCTCAGAATAACTCGAGTTGAAGAATACTATGAGCTCAGATGGGAAATCGTCATAATCGTAGTTGAAATAGGCAACCCATGAGGCAGCTATCCTACCGTCTCCGAGAAGACGTCTAGATACTTCTGCATTCGCCAGTGAAACAGTAATAGTGCGAGGCAGCCTTTTTCCGATGAAAACCTCAATCCACTCTGGTTGAGCATTCCTAGGATTCTTAGTCCACATCTCGCTGGATCTCCAAGCGTTAATCGCCTCCGGCAACGGTATTGTAACAATAGTGTAAATGGAGAGAACTATTAAGAAGACAAGTATTAATACTCCTAGAACCGCAGATTTGTAGCTTAAAACCTCTTGCAAAACACCTTTAAAGCCACGGCTGTGTTTTGAAGAACTCATGCTCAACCACCCCATACTTTTACTCTTGGATCTAGAAAGGCGTAAATAATATCCAGCGTTAAAACCGTCAAGGTTAGAAGCCACGCGTATATTGCCACCTCCCCAACTATAACCGGTGGATCAGGGTAGGAAAGGGCTGATGCCAAGAGCATCCCTAGGCCAGGCCAGTCGAAAACCGTCTCCGTTATTATAGCACCGCCCCATGAACCGATAATGGCAAAGGAAAGCCCCGTTATTATCGACGGTAAAGTTGGCCTCATAACATAACCCATGTCCACCTGCCTAGGTGGAAGACCTTTTGCTTTAGCCACCTCCACGTAATCCTCCGTCGAAAATATGAGGAAGAAGGTTCTGTTTGAATAAAGCCCTAAGAACAATCCTGCTATTATCCATGAAAGCATCGGCAGTACCATGTGTTTCAAGACAGACAAGGAGTAGAGCACAGGATCTTTAGGCGGAGGATAATCCACCATCCCGCCCGGTGGGAGAATATGAAGCCAAGTGTAGAAAATTAGTATTAGAAAAATCCCGTAAACCCAGCCAGGTATTACGGATGTGGGCGCCAGCGCTGATATTGCCCTGTCTATTTTTGAGCCGTATTTCCTAGCTATTAAGAGTCCCCCTAAAAGAGTTGTGAAGAAATTTATGATGGTTACTGATGTGAAGAGCATGATTGTCTGGGGCAGCCTCTCCAAGATTATCAGCCTAACCTGTTTAGAACCGCTGTCGCTAGTCAAATAGAGGGCTGTTCCTAAGTCTAGAGTTAATGCGTTTTTCAAGTGGTATAGGCTTCTTATTAAAAAAGGCGTGTTAAGCCCCCTAGCCTCCAATGCAGCCTGGTACATGCTGTCTATGATCTTCTGCTTCTCGGAAGCAGTTAGACCTTGGAAAGCAGGATTATTCCTAACGTTCATGGTGATGCTCATCAAAAGGTCTGACTTAACCATCTCATCTATAAGGCCTCCGAAGTTAGCCAGTAAAATAGAGATGTATACGGCTACGACAAGGCTTATAAGCAGTAGAACTGTCCTCTTAACAACGAATTTTAAGAATCCTTTGGGAATCATCTATTATTAGTCACCCTAACCATTTTTTCCAAGAGGGAAAAAAGAGGGGGATAAAAACTTTTCTGACGCACAGCTACTTCTTTTTCTTCCTAAGGAATAGGACTGCAACTATGACGATGACCACTATTACCGCGACTATACCAGCTATCGCTTCATACCAAATTCTGAACACGGCTCTGACAGTGTGAGGCTTATCCGTTGTAACAGTTATGGACGCAGAGGCTTCCTTCTCGACCCCGTCTACAACCCATTTTTCAAGGATGCTTAGGAAGCCCGGTTTAGCCGTTATCGTTACTGTTTCACGCCCAAGGTATTCGTGTGTACCCGGCTCAGGATCTGTTGTTCCACCACCCTCCACCGAGATGACGAGCTCACGCTGAAGCAGCTTCCGGAACGGTTTTAGGACTGCGGTTTTCGCCATTACGTCGGCAACCTCCAAGTAGTATGGGCCTGCACCGACCCAGAAATGCTTATACGTGGTATACCATTTTTTGAGCGCATTATACCTAGCTCTTGCCTCCTCAACAGTTATGTACCGGCTGTTAAGCTCTTTGAAAGGAATGTAGCCTTCAGCTATGGCTTCATCCAGGGTTGTTGAAAGAATCTCTAGGCTCGGGCCAGCGATGTAGTTCATCCATTCAACATTCTTCTTCATAGCCTTATCTTGGCCGAAGGCTAATACGCCCTTCTCCTCAGCCTTTACACCTATAGCGGTGGTGTGCCATGGTCCGGCTAGACCCACGTAAGCACTGGCTATCAGCTCAGCATCCATGTTCGTGTAGTCAGTGTACCACTCTATTTTCAACGGGTGCTCGCTCACGATCCTCCAGGCTTTGAAGACTTCCCTCCAGGATTGGAATGAGCCAACGTAGGCCTCGTCATAGAGAGGGCTTTTGTCACTGGCTCTCTCGAAGTTGATTGGCCAGCTCCAAACCCAGTCGGCTAGGCTCATGACCGTCCCGTCGTGGTATTCAATCTTGCCTATTATGTCCTCGTATTCCGCAACTATCTTAACCTTGGCACTGGTAACACCAGCCTCTCCAGCCGTCACAACCTTCTTGTTTTCAACATCCCAAGCGTACCATGCGTCGGAAGGAATGGTGACGCTGTCTACAAATGTCAGGGTCAGCCAGTTCTGGCTTTCAGGGTTCTGGAATGTTAAGAGACCCTTCACGGCTTCTATCGTAACGCTTTTAACGAAGCCGGTTGGTATTGGTAGGCCGCTCTTAGGATCGCTTAGGAAAGCAGGCATACCCGTGGCTGAGCTCACCATGCCATCGTATATCCAGTTTGATCCCGATATGGGGTTCCATGCGTCGCCGGTTAAAACATCTGAGCTGCCTATTTTCACGGACCCGCCTCTAGTACCACCACGGTTCAATGTGAACGCCCATATTCCGACCCAGTATCCTCCAGAGTAGTCGGCAACAGCATTTATCTCCTTCCTCTTAACCCAGGCTGCAGTCTGGTCGACAAGCCAGACCCTAACAGAGTCTTTAAGCGCCAGCTCGAAAGCCCTACTCATCCACGCTGTCCTCTCCTCTATCGTTGTGAATTTCTTTTCAGCAAGTTTATCAGCCAGTTCGCTGAACTCTGGAGAAGGCTTGTACGAAGCCCACAGAGGGCTGATTGACGCCATGCCAGACTTGTCGCTATAGAAGAACTGGAAGTTGTCGGAATCATCCCTTGAAACCACTGTTGTCACCCAGCCTCCTGTGTAGAGGTGCCATCTTCCCTCAGCAGGATTACCCCTCATCCATATCGGAGAGGCTTCTCTCGAAGTCTTGTACTGCCTATCCACTGTGAACCCAAGCTTCTCCAGTTGTGTAGAAACGTAATCTCCTATCTGCCTCCTAGTGTCCTCGGTCCTTATGATGAATTTTAAGACGATGGGTTCACCTTTGTAAAGCCACTTTCCATCCTTGTACTCCACATCTGGCTCCTTCGCCAACTCTTCAAATATTATTTGCTTTGCCTTATCGAAGTTGTACGCATAGTTAGCCTCAATGCTTTTAATCACACTCTCGTGCCTCTTGTAGTCCGGGAAACCGTTGCACACTGGGACAAACTTGGGTATTGCTAGACCACCCATGATCTCGTCTACAATATACTGCCTGTCTACAAGCATGTTCATCGCTTCTCTTATCTTCGGGTTGTAGAAGGGGTTGAACTTGCCGTCCAAGGTTGTTGGTCCAACAGGGTTAAAGGTCAGCTCATTGTACAAGCCGTATGAAAAATCGTAGGATAACGCAGGCGACTCCCTTACTCTTCGGAAAAGTGCAGGATCACCTATATCCTTAAAATAGATGTCCATGTCTCCTTTCTCCATCATTTCAACAGCCTTAGCTGCCTCCGTTACTCTGAAGAAGACGACTTCGTCAAACCATCCGTACTTATAGATGGTATACTCTTCTGGCGCGGAAATAGTTGTAACAGCGGGTGCTAGAGCCTGGAACAACATCAGAAGAATCAGTATGGATGCTGCGCATACTGCTATATTGTTCTTTAAACCCTGCCGAATCATTTTTCTTATCATAAATAGGGCTATGAAGGTATTTTATAAACATTTCTAGCTCAACCATCAGAAAAATGTAAACTAGAAAGACCAGTTAGTTCAAGTTGGTCGATTCTGCTTTGTAAAGCGCATATCTTAAAGCCTCAAGCTGGTTAATCTCTCTCCCAGCATACTCCGCTGCAGACTCCAAGATTATGGCGTTTTCCTCGGCCTCCTCAAATAAGGTTCCCAAGCTTTTCCTCCAGTCTAGGTCCCGCAGCAGATGGTGGTCAAGCACTATTGTTGAAGGGGAGGCTTGTCTGATTATCCTCCTAATGTTTCTAAGGCTTGCTTCAAGCTCCTCCACCGTATAATTCACACTAAGCATATACGTAGACGGGCCGTCTATGAAAATCGTATGGGGCTTCTTTCCGACTACGAACTTAACTTGGTATTCTAGCGGGAAACCCTGAACATCACTCGTGAAGAGGAAACAGTCCTCAGAATCCTTTACGCTAAGCTGAACAACGTAACCCAGCTGGCTATTCGGGCCATGGGGGACAGGCGGGGAGAACTCGAGCCTAGTCCCGCCAAACACGTGCTCCTTGCCGTCGGCAACCTTAATCTGGGCAGCGATCGGCTTTATTTTCTCGAGAAAAATTCTCGCCCTTCCCCTTTGGCTGAAGTTTATCATGTTCTCAGGATCCTTGACTATGACTATCCTACCCCTGTAAATCTCCTCGAGAAACCTTGTTGAACTATGATGATCATAGTGGTAGTGTGTTACCGCAATTACTTCGCACTCCTCTGCGGAGGAGGCTATTTTACTCCAGAATTCCTCTAGGAGGCTTAGCTCCTTCGGGTGCGGCGGGAGCCCGTATCTTCGAGGCGCGACTGCGACAGCAGGGTCTATCATAAGCCTCAGGTCTCTAGTTTCAACAAGCGTAGCCATGCTTCTGACCCCCATGGAGTCGAAGCATACTGGGTCTATCTTCATCCCCATCTCATTGCTTAAGGATAGAAATAAAATTTTTCGAAAGTTATGAATCTGAATAATGCGGCCGGTTTCTAACGGTTGTCCCTATTTTTACTCTACGCCTTTAACCCACTTTGAAAAGTCCAGCGCCCTCTTTAAAACGCCCTTCTTAACTAGGGAGCAGTATACTTCCCTACCCTTCTTAACAGTTTTAACCAAGCCAGCGTTCTCGAGAATTCTGATGTGGTATGAAACTGTTGGCTGAGAGAGGTTGAACTTTTCCACGATGCCTGTTATCATCATGCTCTCGCCCTCTATTATTGAAAGTATTCTAAGCCGGGTTGGGTCGGCCAGTGCCTTGAACACTTTGGCCGCATGCTTGAATGTTTCCTCATCTTCCTTTTTGATTGACAATTCTATATCGTTAATAAATCCCAAAGATTAATATATAAATCTTTAGGATAGTACTTAACAAACAGAAAATACTTTAAATGCCTTAAAAATGGCTTAAAAAGGCTTAAATTAAATATTTAAAAGCCATTATTAGCCTCGTCCAACCTCAGCAATAAGATTGTTTTCAGAGTCGTAAAGCAAGATCTTTAACGGCATTTCACCTATGGCGTGGGTCGCGCAGCTTAGGCAAGGATCTAGGGCGCGCACAACAGCCTCAACTCTGTTCAACATCCCTTCGCTGAGGCTCCTGCCGTTAACATATTTTTTAGCAACCTGGGTCACAGCCCTGTTGAAAGCAAGATTATTGTTAACAGTGGCAACTATCAGGTTAACCTTGCTTATCCTACCCTGCGCGTCAACCCTGTAATGATGGATCAGGGTTCCCCTAGGGGCCTCAATAACCCCTATGCCCTCCCTCCTGTTGAGATCAGCCTTAGCCTGAACATTTGTGTCTAAAACCTCAGGGTCACGGAGGATCTCCTCAGCCTTCTCAACGCAGTAGACTATTTCGATCAGGCGAGCATAGTGATACATGAAGGTGTTTTGAACAACGCCGTTGCCGCCGAGCTTCTTAAAATCCTTTAGAAGATCGTCTGCAAGCCTTGTGCCGCAGCGCGTGGAAACGTTAAGCCTAGCCAGTGGCCCAACCCTGTAGGCTCCTTCAGGGTAGCCTGCAGGCCTATAGTATGGGAACTTCATGTAAGACCAGTCTTCAACAGCCTCCCCGATGT
>JAFNIX010000016.1 GCA_017601225.1 Candidatus Brockarchaeota archaeon
CTAAGCCTTGGTGGATTAATCCCCATCCTGACGGCTGCAAAAACCCGATTTTGCAAGCGGTTTGCGCACGGGCTTCCAGCATATCTGGGCTTCTATCGAACCTTAGATTCTCTAGAGGCAGATTTAAGCCAGATTGAAAGAGGCCACATAAAGACGCTTTTTTAAGCTTTAGGAGCAGTTTGCCCGCCGGGTGCTGAAAACCGTATGTGACACGCAGGCTAACAGCCTCTTAGCCGCCCCACATCTTAGGGTAGAGACCCCTATCCATCACAACCCTTTCCACTGAAACAACTATTCCGCTCTTAGCCTGAAGAACCTCGTCTGAACTCATCGTGAGGGTTCCGAAGCCTACGCATTCCCCCTTCAGGGTTTTTATGCATACCACGTCGCCCTTGGAAAGCGGGTGGTCTATTTTCGAAACTCCCCGTGAGGCAAGGGGGGCTCCGTGGGCGACCGCTGCCACCGCACTGTCCTTAATGTAGACCGAGGGGAAGCCTTTGAAAGCTTCTTCAACAGGCTTTACAAGCCTTCTGATAAGAGACTCGTCGCCATTCTTAGAGTAGAGCTGCCAAGCAGCGTATAGCTCGAGAAGGGTTGTTGAAGAATCCTCGTCTAGGAAACCGTCCCTGATCCTTCTAAGCTCAACCATGTGCGCACCCGTGCCCAGTAGCAGGCCCAGGTCGTGGAGAAGCTTCCTGATGTATGTTCCGGGTTCCGTGACGACTCTGAAGACAAACCTTCTGTCTGAAACATCCTCAACCGTAAACCTTACAATGATTCTCCGCCTCAGCGACCTTTTAACGGATGATTTCACCGGGGGCCGCTGGTATATTGGGCCGGTCATTTTCTCAACCCATTTTCGCAAAGCCTTCTCGTCGAAATCCCCGTGGATCTCGCATACTCCCACGTACTCTTTACTCATCATGTGTAGATACTCTATTGTTTTAGTGGCGTCGTTAAGGCATACGGGTAGGACGCCGGAGACGCCGGGATTTCCCCATTGCTTCAAGGGTCCCAGCGTGCCCAGCCTTCTCAGCGTTGAGTATTCTTTTAACTGTCGAGGACACGTCGTGGCTCGACGGCCCTGGAGGTTTATCCAGGTTCACAACACCCAGCTGCAGAAGCCTAGAGATGCTTCTCTTATCAGGATGCTCCCCGTATTTCTCGTCGGTTTCACACTCCTCCTTCACAAGCGTCCGCAGCCTCATGAAGTCAACAAGCGTCCTCAACCTTCACGATCTCCCTCATGAAATCTTTCAAGCCGCTTTTCTCTATTGCAGCCATAACAGTCTCATCCTTAGAGTTCACCCTTATCCTTACGGTTTCAGCAAGAGGCATAAGGTGGAGGATGTTCTTCCTACCTCTTTTAACACCGTTCAACTCCTTCGGACCAGTTACGAGAACACTCGCATCGTCAACACTGCCTACTACAACGCATTTCTTCCCCCTGTCCCTGCCGCGGGTTATCACGCATATTCTTCCTGGCCGCAACACTTCCCTAGGCATTTCCCATCACCATTTCTCCTCCAAATAGGCTGACACGGCTAACTTAAGTATTCTACCGACCGAATCCTGGGAGAGGCTCCCGGTGTCGATAATGATGTCGTAGATGCTTAAATCATCTATGTTAAACCCGTAGTACTCGACGAACCTTTTCCTCTCAGAATCCTCCCTAGTGAGCGTTTCAGAAACTACTTCCTCCAAAGGCCGTTTCTCTCTGGCGGCAATCCTCCTGCACCTTTCTTCGAAGGGAGCCTTCAAATATATTTTGAAGGATTCAACGTTCCTAGCGAACCATCCTGCGAGAAGACTGTCTAGAACAACCCCGCCTGAGTCGAGCAGCGAGAGAGTGACGCCGTCTATCTCCCTGTCGAAGTCAGGTGACTTCTTGCAGAGCTCTGAGAGCTGGGCGAGGGTCAACCCCTTCTTCTCAGCTATAGAACGGAACACTGAGCCTGTTGAAACATATCTAAGGTTGAACTCCCTCGCAATAGGAGCTGCGAAGGTCGATTTCCCAACCCCGTGTAGACCAGTTATTATTATTATCGGGTTCCTCGGCCGCCTCAACACCGTCATCTCAACTACTCACCCCAAACGCTTTCCTGAAAACCTGAAGGAAGAAGGAGAGGGATATGAAGTACCAGAGGCCGTAGTTCAACTGTACTTCCTCGTTTCCACCGTATAGCGATGCTGAGAAACGGCCGGCCACATCCCCCATGGGCAGTGTGAACCATAGAAAGTAGAATGCTGAAAGCATGATGCCCATGTTAACCAGCATTGTTTTAAGCTGGAATGAGGAGACCTCTTGCTCAACCTTAGACATGTAGACCTTCTGCTTGTCGAGCTTTTTAAGAAGCTTCTGATCCTTAAGCCTGATTGCGGCAGCACGCTCCAGCCTGTATGCTTTCAACTCCTCAGTCTTCAACCTAATCCTTTCAGGGTGGAGGACGAATTTTAAAACCAAGTGGCCTAGGAGCGAGGCGGCTGCTGAAACAAGCGTAACCATGACTACCCCGCTAGCAGACAATCATCTCACCTCCACGGTGAAGGGGTTTAAGCCGTTGGCAGCAGGATGCTCAACGTTACGCGCCATGTTTAATCAACGGGAAAAACCGATGTTAAATAAATGTTTCTGGCTATTCACCCAGTATTCTAAGCAGGCCAGGATGGGTTTCAATAGTCTCCTCCATTATTAACTGGTAGTATTGTTGAATAATGTCTACCGCCAGCAGGACACCCATTCCTCCGCCTATGACGGCGAGAACATCCCCAACGCCTGCGATAAGCCCGATCGTTAAACCACCCAGGAGCGCAACCGTGTTAATATAGGGGGCTATTTTACTCTCGATTACTCCCGGAGTGGATCTGAAGCCTCTTAGAAAAATGTCGGAGTCAACAAGCTGCGAGGAAACCGATTTAGCGTCCATGCCTGAAACGGAGAGCCAAACCATTGACAAGCCTAGGCTGAGGAGGGCTAGCAGCAGCACGTAGCCTACTGCGTGAAGAGGCTCCTGGGCGACATGCGTGATGCCCCTCGGAGGGTTCACCAGCCAAGCTAAGCCTGAAACAGGGACATAAGTGTTGTTAACCACTTCAACCCTGCCTATGAAGTCAGCCACGGGAGTGTTAGCAAGCCAGGTTCCACTCGCAACATTAGCCATCAGCTGTATGTTTGAAAAGATTGCAGCCGCAAGGATGACCGGGATGTTTGAAACATAGAGCAGCCTGATGGGGAAGCCTCTGGAGAAGCCTCTGTAACGGCCGTGGGAAATCGGAACATTAATTCTAACGTTTTCAAGGTAGATGAGCACAAGTATGAAGACCACGGTTATGATCAGCTGGAAAAGCGTGGGAACCGCGGGAGCACCCCTGTAGAAAAAGTCGGCGAGAGGGCTTTGAAGAGTGAAAGCCTTTTGAAACAGGAAGAGCAGGACTCCCCACATGTGGCCGTCTGGCGCCGGGAGGGGGTTTAAGCAGCCCAGCCATATCTCCTTAGCGACGCCGGCGAGGATGAACAGGCTTATTCCGCTGCCCAGGCCCCAGCCTTTTTGAAGAGTCTCATCCAGGAAGAGGAGGAGAATCGAGGCTATTGAAAGCTGCGCCACAGCTATTATTTGAGCGTTCAGACTCATTGTTCCGAGTGACCCGCTGAAAACAGTCGAGCCGGCTGAGAAAAGGATTAGCAGCAGTGTAGCCAGCTTCGTGGCAACCTGCAGCATCCTCCTGTCATACTCTGAACCAGGGTTGAAACTGATCAGGCCGGAGCCTGCTAAAAGCTGAACCACGAGGCTTCCTGTTACAAGCGGCCCGATGCCAAGGTGGAGGAGCGAGCCCTGCTGCCCCCCTATTATGATCCTGTATGACGCCCACGGGTCAGCACCTTGGGCTGCAACCCCGTAGAGAGGAATATAGCCCATCACCAGGTAGAGCGCCAAGATAAGCCCCGTCCACATGAGTCTAGTCGTGAAGCCGACTTTTCTCGTAGGTGCCTCTATCTGGGGAATGTATGGCTCAATGCTCTCCATGGCCTCTAGGAAGCCCATCAGGATTCACCGGGCTTAACAATCCTGCCGCCCTTAGCCTCTATCTTCATCCTCGCCTTCTCGCTGAAGGAGGCAACCTTAACCACGTAGGCCCCGGAAACACTTCCTGAACCCAGAAGCTTAGAATAGCCTAGTGCAGCAAGATCCAGTGTTTTCTCACCCTGTGAAGCCTGTCCGCGAATCCTCCTGTAAAGCTCATCAAGCTCCCCGACGTTTATCTTTCCCCCTTCAACCCTTGGAACCTTCCTTATGAAACCCTTCTCCTTCTCCTCCTTGTAGAACATTAGAAACTTGTGTCCCATGCTGCCAGCCCTTCCAACACCGCCCCGTGATCCTGATTTACGGTGCTGGCCCACCTGGCCCCATCCGTGGGTCCTGCTGCCCCGCATCTTCCTCACTTTTCTCAGCCTTGTCGGCAACTTTCCGGCGAGAAGAGCATTCTGGACTTTTTAACCCTTACCGTCTGGCCCACCGTAAGTCTTAAACCGGTTTTCCACCATTACTCCTGCCGATAAACGGTTTTTAAAAATACGCCTATATCATTCTCCGCAGGATCCAGCCTACTCTGTCTCCCCAGTCGCCCAGTATACCGCCCTTCTTAACAGGCTTCTTAACGCTTCTCTTAAACCCGCCTTTAGGCGGGGTTAGCCTGAAAACAGGCTTAACAGGCTTAATGGCTTCAGCCGGGGAGCTGCTCCGCCAGACCGCTTCAACCAGCTCATCCAGCGTCCCGTACCCAGTGTATTTCGAAACATTCTCGTCGCTTAAACGCCTGTTTCCCGGAAGCCTGCCTCTTTTCAACAGGAGTAGGCGAAGCATGTTTTTATCCAGCCTCCCCCAAAAAACATAGTCCTTCGCTTTCCTCAACATGCCTTCAACAGGAGGAGTTAGCCTGACCAGCGTAGACGAGTTAACCCTGAGAAGCCTAAGCTTCCTCAACGTAGCTGAAACATCCTTAGTAACGTTGACGGAGCCCCTTACCCTGACTACTACCGCTAGCGGCGGAAGGTTTTCCTCAGCCTTCAACGCGAGCAGCCTCCGAAGCTAAAAAACTAGTCGTGTAAAGCCTTTTCAGAGCAACGTAGGCAGCGGTTACGAACGAGTGGCTGGTGGAGGTTGAGCCCTTAGTCTTGGACCACACGTCCCTTACTCCTGCAAGCCTTAAAAGAGGCTTCGCAGCGTCGCCAACAACCAGACCGAGGCCCTTGGGACCTGGGAAGAGAGCAATATAGACGCTCCCGGTCTTCCCGAATGTTTTGGAAGGTATTGAATGGGGCTCCCCGCATTTACACTCCCATGAGCCGCACCCCCTGGGCACAGGTATTATGTTCAGCCTAGCCTTCCTAGCGGCCTTCTCAATCGCATCCCTAACCTGCTTAGCCTTTGCTGAGCCTACGCCTACGTGACCATCCTCATCCCCCACTACCACTAGTGCCCTGAAACGAGTCTTCTCACCCGCGTCACTCTGCTTTTGAACAGGGCTCATCGATATTACTTCCTCCCTTATCTTGCGAAGAAGAAGGTCTACTGCCTCAGGCTCCCTTATTTTCAGACCCATGTTGAAAACTTCTTCAATCGATGAAACCCTTCCCTCTTTAATCATTCTTATTAAAGGTGTCTCCACAGCGATCTCTCTGACTGCTTCCTCAGGCTCCCCAACTTCATCCTCAGCCATTTGCAACAGCCTCCTTCAGCCTGCTTTTAACCTCCTCCATTATTCTCGGCATCTCCTCCACCTTCAAACCCGCTTTCACATATCTTGAAAAACCTTCCCCTCCGGATTCCTTGAAGAAACGGGATATGTGCTCCCCCGCTATCCTGCTCTTATCCGGGAGCATCGACTGGTCAACCCTCACCTTGAAGCCCGCGTCCAGGAGCCCGCTGCAAGCAGCGTAAATCCTTCCACCCCTAGTCGGCTTATGGAGCCCCGCGTCCAGAATACCTTCTGAAACATTTTTCTTCAAACATCTTAGGCCAGCCAAGTATGCTGTCAAGTAGGCTGCGGGAGTATTGTTGAAGCTGAAGGGCCAGCCGAATCTTTTAAGCTCCTGGGAGAAGGCGGAAGCAACAATGAAGTCCCCAGTCGGCTTGCTTGAAACAACAGCTACGCGCACATGCTTGTTGGAAACCCTTACGACGACCCTGGGTAGGCCAGATCTCAGAAGCCTCGTTCTCAGATAATAGTCTGTAAGACCCTTTCTGCGACGCTTAAACTTCACCCTGTAGGATGCTGACCTAGCCATTAAGCAGCCTCACCCCTCTCCTTAAGCGAAGCAATATAGTTCAACAAAACCCTCCTGCTGGAGAAAGCTCCACCCTTAACCATCAGGTAGAGCCTCCTGTAGAGGCTTCTTGAAACAACCCCTTTTTCTCGAAGCTGTTTGAGAAGCCTTCTCTGAGCCCTGACTTTCTCAACCCATGTCACCGTCATCCGGGCGCCCTTCGCACCCTTCCTGCTTCCCGGGCCTCTTCTACCGCTTCTCTCCCTAGCCCTCCCCCTGCTCGGGGTTGAAGGAGGCCTCTCCCTTATCACGCCGCTTTTAATAAGCCTCCTGACGTCAGCCCTTGTGACAGCATCCTCAACCTCTTCAATCCTAGCCGGGTCTATCCAGATTCTCGACTCCCCGACCTTCAGGATGTCTGCAGCCAGCCTCCTAACAGTCTTAATGCTCAACCCTAACCCTCCTCAGCCTTCTCAATAACCTTCCTCTCATAGTTCGCGATGACGAAGCCCCTGGAGGAAGCCTCCTGGGCAAGAGCCTCCCTAAGCCTTCTTCCAAGCCTTGATGAGAATACGAGTATCTTACCCTCAGGGGAACCCGCTTTCTCCAAGTCGCGCCTAGAGGATATTAAGACTGGTTTTAACCCTGAGGGATGAAGACCCCTCGCCCGCCTCGGCGTGCCGTAACCGATGTTGACCGTCTTAGGCCAGCCCTTCACGCTAAGCCTCATCTTACTGTCCTTCCCCCTTGGCCTACGCCAGTTTTCACTGAGCCTAGTATACCTCCAGCTCTCCTGCCTGGCGAACTCGGGCTTTGCTTCCTTCCGCCTCCTTCTCGCGGAGAGCAGCTTCTTGGCTTCAGCGGTCATCTTCACTTCCTCCATAATCCTTTCTCCACAATATATATGCCGTCAACGTACACCCTTGGATCCTTATCCTTAATCTTTGTAGCTAGTTCAAACATTGCTGCAACCTGAGTAACCTCGTTCTTGTCAAGGCCCGTGACGGTGATGTCTTGGCCTGAAACCTGGATGTCAACGTTTGGAAAAGGGTTTTTGAAGAGCCTTGGAGACTTCTCGCCCATGAAATTATGTATGGAAACCGTTCCCGTAGCCTTGTCATACTTAACCGTTACGGGGAAATGAGAGTAGACGACCTTCAGCTTGACCACGTACCCGTGGAGAACACCTTCAATCATGTTCCTAATCAGCTTCGCAACAGTTCCAACCCTAGCCTTAAACCTCCTACCCTTGTTGAAGCTGAAAACATTAAGAACTTTCCCTTCGAGAGCAAGCTTCAAACCAGTGTGAGAGAAGTCTCTAGAAAGCTTCCCGAGAGGGCCTTCAACAGTCACCGTTGAATACTGGAGGCTTATTTTAACACCGTCAGGCACTTCCACGGTTGCAACATGCGTAGCCGACTCTAAAGCACTAGTAGACATACGCGATCAACCTTCCTCCAATCTTCCTGCTCCTAGCCTCCGAATGCGTCATTAAACCCTGAGGCGTTGAAACGATTAGAAGCCCAACGTTGAAAGCCGGGAGAAACATTTTCTCAAACTTCTCAATATCCCGGTAGGATGCGGGAAACCTGGGCTTAATAGCCCTACACTTGTTAATCCTCCCCACAAGCTGAACCCTGAAGAAGCCTGCCTTACCGTCATCTATAAACTCGAACTCGCCTATGTATCCGGATTGCTGAAGAATCTTGAGAACGTGGCCTATAAGGTTTGAAGCCGGGGAGATTATGCACTCCCTCTTCCTGCGTAGGTCAGCGTTTTGAAGAGCCGTCAACGCGTTTGCCAAAGGATCATTAAGAGTCATTCATGCAACACCCTAGTTATACTTCTTGAAGCCAAGCAGTGGAGCAACCTCTCTGAAGCAGTGTCTACAATAGTTCAAGCCGTACTGTCTAATTATGGGCCCGTATGAGCCGCATCTCACGCAGGGCCTAGATCCCTTGCCGAATGTCCTCTTCTTAGGGGTTTGACGAGCCATTTCAGACAACCTCCAGGCCAAACCGCTGCCTCATAAAGTTAATCGCCTCCTCCCTGGTTATCCTGTGAGACCTGCCCACGCTGCTCCTCCGGCGCCTCCTGTACATCACGCGGAACCCTGGCCTGCAAAGCTTAACGCAAACATCCATGCCCAGCACACCTATCTTAGGATCATACTTAACACCTGGAAACTGAATATGCTCTTTCACGCCGAAGCTGAAAACCCCGTTCTGGAAGCTGGACGCCTTCACCTTTCTACCGACGGCTGTGAAAGCCTTCTCGAGAAACTCCTCCGCCCTGCTTCCTCTGAGAGTCACTATTGCAGCAATAGCTTCACGCCTCCTGACTCCGAACTCCTTTATTGTTTTCCTAGCCCTTCTTTCAGCCGGCTTCATGCCTGTCAGCAGGGTTAAAACCTGCTTAGCCTTCTCCAGCGGCTCACCCGGCTTCCCCGGAGAAATGTTGACCACAACCTTCTCAATCATTATTCTTCTCATAGGATTCGCCTGTTCTTTCTTTTCCTCTAGAACAGTTTCAGCCAAGGCTTATCCCTCCCGACAACCATCACGTAGTCTCTAACCGTGCTTATCTCACTCCCGTCTCCAAGGGTCAGCGTGACACTACTGCCCCTCAGCAGGCTCGACTCGGAGATTTTTCTGACAATGCCCATGGCACCCGTATGCTTACCCATGAAAACATATGCTAGGACACCCTCGGAGAGAGGCGCCTTGTCTAGAACAGTTCCTTCAGGAACCCTTACGAGAAGCGAGCCTCCTACGTTCAGAGACCAGTCTTCCGTTTCAAAGGTTCGCCCATCCTCGGTTGCAAGCCTCAGCCTACCCCTGTAAAGATACTTCTTGTTAATCCTGCATATCTTCATGGAGGCCTCCTCCTGCGGGATTTCAACCGGGATAAGCCTACCCTTCTCGTCGACGAGAATCCGGTAGTGTTTACCCAGCTCCTTCACGCTGACGACATCCATAAGGCCGACTGGAAACTTGTGGGAGGTCCTCACAACACCGTCTACGAGAACCATTGAATGGCTTATCACATACTTCGCCTCCCTACCTGTCTCAGCCATTTTCAAAATATCTCTAACTAGAACCTGCAACGGCAGGGACATTTTGAGACGGTGTGGACCAGGCTGCGGTCTGGTGACGAACTTCCTCTCCTTAACGCTGGAAACCTGCATGACGGGTGGCGCAGCATACCTCTTTAAACTCTTAGAGCCTCCTTTACGAGCCATTTTTCGACTCCTCCTTAACCTGCTTACGCTTCCTCTCTATCGCGCGCCGCCTCCACTCATCCTTGTCTTCAATCTTCACGAGTATTACTGAGCTTAACGGTATGGGTATTAAGCGCTGCTCGCCGCGAGCATTCTCACGGTAAACTCCTGAAACGTAGACACGGCCCCTAACCCTGTCAACCCTGTTCACATCACCCTCAACACCCTTATAGTCCCCCCTGATTATCAGAACCCTGTCTCCAGCTCTAACAGGCAGGCTTCTGAAACCATACTTACCCCTGAGCTCACGGCTCAGGTGAACAGAGGAAGACTTGTATGCTAAGTGTTTCTCGTTCATCCTCCACTACACCACCGATGAGGCTAGTGCTGAAAGCTTAGGCCACAGGTCCACAGCCTCCTTTGCAACCGGGCCCTTAACCTCAGTGCCCTTCAGATCCCCCTCGGGGGTCATAAGCACAGCAGCATTATCCTCGAAAACAACCCTTAACCCGTCTCTCCTGCGAATCGGGAAACGCTGCCTGACTATTATCGCCTTCATAAGCTTGTTCTTAAGGTCAGGAGTCCCCTTTTTAACAGAGACCGTAACCAGGTCGCCAACCTTGGCTGAGGGTAGACGCCTAAGCCTTCCCCCAGACTTAGCCACTTGAACAATCCTGAGAAGCTTAGCGCCAGAGTTGTCCGCGCAGACAAGGTTCGCACCGACGGGGAGGCCCCTGGAACCCCTTAGCCTATACTCTAAGATGCCTCTTGCGGAAACAGCCCTGGACTTCTTCACGGCCATGCTACTTCACCTTACCCAGCACCACGAAGTGCACTGTTTTGCTTAAAGGCCTGCTCTCACCTATTATAACTCTATCCCCAGTTCTCGCAGCGATGCATGGAGGATTATGTGAAGGGATTCTGCTTCTCTTCCTCATGTAACGCTTATACTTCGGAACATAGTGGAGATACTCCCTCATGACGATCACCGTGTTCCTCATCTTGTCGGAGACAACAACACCTTCGAAAACACTGCCCCTAATCCTCACGTCGCCGTGGAACGGACACTTCTTGTCGCCGCACTCGGCTTCAGGGGGAGAAACCTTAAGATCCTTGAGAAAACTCATGGGTCAACCCTCCCAGTTCTTTCCTCGGGCCTGAAAACAATCGAGTCCCCGTCGATAGCAACCTCCGTGACTCCGAGTTTGAAAAAGAACATCTTATTATGCTTAGGTATTATTAGACGCCTGCCTCCTTCAGATATTATGGTGAAAGTATTCTTCGTCTCCCAGACTACTCTTCCCGAGGCAACCGTTGAGCCCCTGCCTAAATCCACGACCCTAACCTGCAGACCGTTCAGCTCATGGTATGCAAGGTTGCTTGGAGTCCTCACTTGCCCCCCTCCTCCTTCTCAACAGTAAGTATTCTCGCGATCGCTCGCTTCAACTCCCTAACCATTCTAGTGTTCTCCTCCAGTCCTGAGGCAGTCCTCATCCTCGCCATCATAAGCTCGCTCCTAAGCTCCTGGAGCCTCTTAAGCCGTTCCTCTCTAGACATCGACCTTATTTCACTCGCCTTTAGCCTCGCCAACCCCACCGACCTCCTTCGGAGCCTCTATTATCTGAACCTCATCCGGGAAGGATGCTTTACGGAGAATCTTAACCTTAACCCCTATCAGGCCCTGTGGCAGGAGAACGCTCGCCTTCCCGATTTTAACATGCTTCATAGCAGGATCCCCTGCTGCAGGAAGATAGCCGTACGTAAACTTTTCAAACCTGCTCCTGTCGGTCGCCAGCTTGCCAGCTATCCTTATCTCGCACCCGACGGCCCCCGCTGCAACTATCCGGCGTAGAGCAACCCTAGCAGCCCTACGGTACTTAACACCCCGCTCCAAAGCCCTGCATATCATTTGCGCAACCAGCTGGGGCTCAAGATCAGGGTTCTCAACCTCAGCCACGTTAACCTGAGGGTTCTCAAGCCCAAAATTCTTCTGAAGGGCGTTTTGAAGCTCCCTTATACTCCTCCCATCCGGACCTATCACTGCACCAGGCTTACTCGTGTATATTGTTACCACAAGGCCCATTGGCACATTCATAAGCCTAACACCATTGTAACCAGCCTCTTTCAAATACTCCCTTAGGAAATCGTCAATCTTCTGGTGTAGCTTACCGAACTCGAGAACCCTCTTGTAGAAAATTGCTTTCCGCCGGGCTGACATTTCAACCAGCCTCCTCCACAGCCAGAGCCTCCACGTGAGTAAGGGTTTCAAACCTTGGAGTAGCCCTTCCGAAGGCTCTCGGCGTGTATCGTTTAAGCTTCCTACCGCGGTGCACGACGACGCCGGCTATCCTCATCCTTTCCGGCGACAATCCTTTAAACTCAGCATTAGCCTCGAGCTGTGATAATAGTCTGAGGAAGAATCTGGCCGCCTTAACAGGATACCTGCCGGAATCCGCTTTTAAAACCCCCCGTCTGTGCGGAACCTTCTTCCTATATCTTTTAAACGGGACGGGGAGCCTTTTCTCCGCAACCGCCTCCAGCCTCTCCCTGGCCTCAGGGATGCTTAAACCCTTTATAAACCTGGCTAGTTCAACCGAGTGTTTAGGGGATACTCTAACCTCTCTGAGGCTGGCCTTAGCCGAACGGGCCCTGTCCACCTCCACCAGGCTGTACTTGAAGCTTGGCAAACTTAACACCCTTTGGCTCGCGGGAGCAGGACAGGAATATGTACCAATTATTAAATATTTTGCCCGTTATAGGCAATGCTTAAATCCTAGGGTAAAGTAGGATTAGCGATATAAAATGAGCAAGGAGGCGGCTGAAGCCGAGCCCAGCATACGCAGAGCAGTGAACGTAGATAAGCTGGAGAGGACTCCTGAAGGATACGTTGCACACGTTAAGTCGCTTGAAGGACTTCGAAAAATCGCCACAATATTGAAGAAACCCATGGTTTCCGTCAAGGACAGTGGAGAATACCTGGTTATAGACGACAGGATAACATACGTTTGGAAAGAGCAGCCTAAGAAGCAATAAGGCGGGCCACTTACCCCAATTTCCATTTTTTCTTATTTCAACGGCACGTAGGTAGAGGCCTTGCTGGCTCCAACCCCAGGCTTGCCGTGAACAACCCTCTTATTCGTTATCGCGAACTCGCCCAGATAGTGTCCAACCTTGTCGAGAGTGATTTCAACAGGTATGAAGTCCTTACCATTGTGAACCTCGATTGTTAACCCAACCATCTCCGGGAGAATAGGCATATCCCTCCTGTGAGTCCTTATTCTCTTAGGCTGAACACCGGTTCTAGTCATCTCAGCCTTAATCCTCCTAATCTTTTCAAGAAGCTTCCGGGTCTCGGGGTGAAGGCCCCTCGAGAGGCTCCTCCTAATCCTGGCTGGAAGGAGCCTCATCAACTCGTTCATCGACATGCTGTTCAGCTCCTCCAGCGTTTTTCCCCGATATGTTTGAACCGTAGACATCCTCAACTACTCTGCGAGTAAGGCTATATAACCCTTTTCCCCTAAACCAGTTTAAACAAGTGGAAAAAGGGCTTGGAAAACTAATTCAGACGCCCAAGCTCAGCGCAAAGATCCAAGTAGAGTTTCACAGCCTGCGCAGGAGTATTCCAAGGAATATGGTTCCCGATGCAGAAGGCGTAGCCACCCGCTATTTTAGCGGTCTCCACCATTCTCCGCACCATTTTCTCTATCTCAACCGGGTCGTTGGCCAGGAGTATGCGACAGTCACCTTCGCCGGCGAGGAAAACCCGCTGATGATTACGAGCTATAGTCCGAATGTCCGTATATGGCTCGGTTATTATTCCCTCGGCGCCGCATGCTAAAATGTCTTCCGCAAAAACATCAATACACCCATCAGACATGAAGATAACTGTCTTACCAGCGTCCTTCAGCATTCTCCAGAACTCCTTGTAACGCGGAAACACGTGTCTCCGCATCCAAGCGGGGGAGAGAATAGGTCCGCTGGAGGTTGCAATATCATCGTGGCAAACCACGAAGTTTACAGGCAGTCTTGCGAAAACCGTGAAGACACGCCTGCTCAGCTCAGCAAACTCATCCATTATTCTTTCGAAACGCTTATCCAAGCAGGTTCTCAGAAACAGCCTCCACCCGAAGGTGAGAAGCGGCCACATGAAAAGCGTGTTGTAGAAAGAAACGGAGGCTGTTGAGCCCTGCGGTGCCTCATCGCCCCACTCGACAGGGTAGTGGGCGCGATACTCGCGGTAAAGCTTCTCCTCGTCACGGTAGTCGCGGGACTCAACCACAGGAATATTGGTGAAGTCGCCCTGCTTCAACGGCGAGAAGGCGAACACGTCCTCCGGAGTCTTGAAAAGCTCCCCCCAGTTCCAATGGCTGCTGAGAGAATCACCCCAGCGGACACGCCTGCGACCATGCTCGTCAACATACGAGCTCCTACCGTTCATCAAGCTCTCCGGACGGGGAATAGGCTCATCCCTCTCAGGAACCGGGAGCTCAAGCTGCGGGTATAGCTCAGCCATCTTCAAACGGCAGAGACGAGGATGCTCATAGTAGTCTATGCCAGTAATGTATGTTTCAGCATCTGGGCAGGACCAGTGTTCCCAGTGTGGGATACGTTTAGGCCTGCCGAAACGACCTCCTGTGAGAGCCAGAAACCTATCGCTGTACGTCACCATTTTTCATAGAAACTTTTCAACACTGCTTTTAAACCCTGTTTTAAAGCCTGGCTCAACCTGAAACCTTTAAACACGCCAGGTTTTACGACTATGCTTTAGCTAGATCTGCTTGCTGGACTGCAGTATATAGTGTGGCACGTTTAAGGATCAGCGGAACCAGGGTTTTAAAGAGGCTTTCCAGCCGTATTATGTTTAAATCCCCAGTTCTGTTTAAACACGTGAAAGAAGAGATGAGGGGGAGATTCAATATTTACGAGCAGCCTGAGCTTAGAGAACCCTTTTTCATACTCGGGTTCAGAGGGTGGGCTGACGCTGGAAGAATATCGAGCGGTTGCTTAGGCTATCTTGTTAGGAAACTGGGGGCTAGAAGGCTTGGCGAAATGGTTCCAGACGATTTCTACATTCTTCAAAACTCCCGGCCATTAGGATGGATTGAAGAGGGCATTATAAGAAGAATAGAGTGGGCTTCCACAGAATTATTCTACTATAGGAATACTCTTGGAGGAAACGATTTGCTACTCCTGCTTGCCGACGAGCCCAATTTAAAGCCTAACGAATACGCTGAGGAGATTGCTGATTTAGCAGTCTTTTACAAGGTGAGGAGAATATACTTGATCGGCGGGGTAATTGCTCCAGAGGCGTCGCCCAAAGGGGAACAGCGGGTGGAAGCGGTTGTTGGAGACCCCGGGTTGAAAGACGAGTTGAAAAAATACGGCATAGGATACGTGACCTACGGGAGCAGTGGGCAGCTAGCACCAGTAGGCATCCACTCGCTCCTCGTGCTTGCCTGCCAGAAAAGAGGAATCGAAGCGATAAGCCTATGGGGGCAGTCACCACCCTTCGCCGACATGTATCCTAAAAGCATTCACGCAGTCCTTGAGAAACTTGTTAAATTATTAAAAATAGACATTGACCTTAAGGATATTGAGAAAACAAGTAGGGACTTCGAAAGGTTGATGGAGCAAGCAGCCAGACAGCATGAGCCAAGCGAGGGGCGAAAACAGCCGGAGTATTTCTATTGAGTAAAAACTTCTTCAGCAGCCTTCAACTGCTCTCTGAAAGATTTCTTGTTCAACTCTTTGAAAACATCTCTGCCCTCCCTTTTAACAATTAAATCGTAAGTTGCTTTCTCAACAGCAAGAATATCGCCGCCTGCAAGAATCCCTATGTCGGCAATAACGGGCTCCAGCGGCTCGTCGGCGCAGTCGCAAAGCCTCGTCATCCTCTTCAGAAAATTCACGAAATAAACCCTCCTGAATTTTGAAACCGCCGCCTTAGCAGCCTCCGCCAGCAGGATGTCGAAAGCAGCGACCCTCGGCTTCAACGCTTCCCTGGGGCAAACCATCGTGCAGTTAGAACACCCCCAGCATTCAGCCATAGAGAGCCTCGGCCTCTTCTCATCCTCGTCGAGCTTCATGACGCCGACAGGACAGTTCTCGACGCAAGCACCGCAAAGCTCGCAGCCCCCCACGTAGACGGGTTTCCCCCCTTCATGTATATCCGACTTGGTCTTCTTAGTCATCGCCCCCATCCCCAGATTCTTAATAGCGGCACCTATGCTGGAGCATGGATGGCCCTTAACATGGGTCAGAACCAGAACAGAAACATTGCAAAGCTTCTTAGCAACCCGGTATTTAAGCATGCCTTTCACAACCTCATGCTCCTCGTCCCCGATCACTATTGGGCAGCCCATGGAGGCCTCTGTGAAACCGTTTAAAGCAGCCACTTCCAAATAGCCCTCCACACTGTTCCTCCTACCGTGATAAGTGACTGTCGTGTCGAAAAGGAATGGTTTGCAGCCCATTTTCTTCAAAACGTCGACGAACATCTTCACCTCCTCAGGCTTCAAATGGTTCTTGTTCCTAGGCTCACCCATGTGGAGCTTTATTGCAACAGCCTCTTTTTCGAAAGGCATTTCACCCGTTAAAGCCTCCAGGAAACCGTCGTCCAGGTTCTCGGAGAAGAGAATACGAGTACGCATGGTGCCGCTGCACGATTGCAACTATTTAAACCTTAACGAGCCGCGTGTGACGGCACCATGTTTATCCGAGTTTACCGCAGACTTTTTACATGCTGCCGGCAGGCGAATGTTTTCCCCTCCCAGGTTTAAACACAAGTGGAGCAATCCCCATGAGAATCATGATGAGGCCTATGCCCGCCATGATGCTGCCAATCATCTTCCCCCCGAAGGCTGTTGAAATGGCTGTTTTCTCCCGCCATTCCAGTGTCGCGTTAATAATTATTTTCTCATCCACGTCTTTCAAAGTGTTTTCAACGACGAAGCACACGCTGAACGCTGGGCCAACCTGGTCTTCCGTCAGCGAGATGTTGAAGCTTAAAGAGTTCACGTTCTCCCGCTCAAGCATGGCTGTGTAGTTTTTCCCGGCAAGCCAATCCCAATAGTTAGAGTACTCCATTATGTAGAAGTTGAACCTGTTTCCATTAACCTCGGTAGCGTTACCCCTTAGCCTGAAATCCTTAGCCTCTTCCAGAAAAACCCGAGGGGCTGAAGCCACGTACCCTGTGGAATCTGTTCGCGAAGACCTCTCGATCCAGCTGATCGTTGAGTTAACAAGGACCGTTGGACCCAGCCCCGGTTCATGCCCCTCAACGACGAAATAGATCACGTCGGGCAGGTTTTCCTTGGAGGCTATTGAGAAGCTGAAGCTTGCTGAAGCTTCACCCTTAACCTCACAATAAGCCTTGTAGGATGAGCCTGTTCTCCACAGGTCGAAGTTGACGCGGTCGAAAACATAGAGGTTGAAAGGCTTCCGGGGGGATGATTGTTCGACAGCGCTCCCGGTTACCACGAAGCCGGTTTCCTCCCTGAAGAAGGGGGGCACAGCCCCCCAGCACGCGTCGTATTTCAAGGGTGTTTCAACCCTTAGGAGTTGTTCGACAAGTTTCACGCTGCCTGTTTTCCACCCGGCTGAAACGCTCACAGTCTCCCCGTCAACCAGTATTTGGCTTCTAAGCCTCCAGCCGTAATCCGCCGGAGCCATTATCGCGGCGACGGCCCCAAGGAGGAGCAGTATTAAACCCGCCATAAACACCGTTTTTCTAACGCGATCATTCAAATTCCACTCGAACATGTTTAAAGTATCGATATAAATTTTTCCCAGTTGCATTAAAGTATTCAATACTTTCAAAACCTTAGTGCGTAACAGGGTCAACAACCGGGAAACCTATTCTAGCGAAAAACCGGTAATGCAAGTGTCAAGTCTCAAGTTCCCCGATCTTTCCGAGGAAAACCAGATCCAGGCTGTACGCCTCAGCCTCTTTAAGGTTCATTGAGCCCGTTTTCAATAAGCCCCTCAGCTCCTCGGATATTCTCTCAGGATTGTTAACAATTAGCTTCCCAATGTTCTCGTTGAAAGCCGGCATTAAAAGTATTTCAACAGTGTTGTTAAGCAAGCCCTTCACCCAGACTGGTATCACATACCTGTAGCCGAGATCGTCGATAAGCTCCACAGCAGGGTGGAAATGCCCGACTACGACTCTTCTAACACTGTCCCAACCCTTCTTGCCGAGAATAGTGTCAACCCTCTTATGGCCATGTGTGAAGAGAACCCCGTTCAACAAGACCCCGTCAGGATCAGTCAGCTCAACCCCTTCAGGTAGGACAGCGTAAAGATCCCCGTCGTGGTTCCCTGGAACAACCCCAACCCATTCAAACCTGCCGACTATTCTCCTCATGAAATCCGGGATCTCCATCCACTCCAGCCCCCTGGGGCCGTAGACAGTGTGCTTCAAGTCCCCGAGGATGAGCAGCCTTCTGGCAGAAGTTTTCTCAGCCAAGCTTAAGACGCGCGTAAGAATCCTCTTAGTCAGGCTTGGAAGCTTAATCCCCTTAAGCCTTATCTCACCCTCGTAGCCTATGTGCGTATCCGCGATGACGAGGGTTTCCCCAGCCAGCAGAGCCGGCTCTCCTTTAATAAGCTTAAATCTCGTCTCCGTGTTCAAGCCTCAGGGGTAGCAAGCAGGATGATTGAAGATAAGGATAGCGCTGACAGGATTCCTGAGGAGATAGCCGGGCTTCTTAAAAACCAGGGTGTGACGCGCGAGTGCGAGGAAAAGATCATAAGTGCTTTCGGCGAAAGAGGCAGAAGAGCCTTGAAGACAGTTGTCTCGAGAAGGGTTAAGAAGTATGTTCTACAGCCTTCAAACAGGGTCAGGTGGATCATTGTCGGCAGGGAGGAGGAGTACCTCGTGATCCCGCTGGTGAAGTATTGCTCCTGTAAGGATTTCTTCTTCTACGTTATGACTGGGGAGGCGTATGCTTGCTACCATCTTCTCGCGCAGAGGATCGCTGAGCTTTCAGGATTATTCTCCGAAGTCAGGGAGTCGGACGAGGTTTACAACCGGGTTATTGCGTCAAGAATATTCATATACTAGCATGGTTGCAACCTGAATATCTCGTAGGTCAGCCAGGCTGTGACAGTCCAGGCTGCTAAAACCCCGTCGTAGACTGAAACCTTCTCACCCGTCATGCTCCATATTTCCTCAGAAGGCCTTCCCTTCGGATACGCTCCGATGAGGAAGCAAACAGGGGTGTCCCCCTCTAAAACATTCTTAACGTAGTCTCGGATCTCAACCCTCCTGCCAACATGGGTGAAGAGTATTCTACGGGGGTAAGCGTTTAAAACCTTCAACGCATCATTTTTCGACGCTGTTTCCATGAGGATTTTCCCATCCGGGTCCAGGATTCTGCCTTCACAGAGGAGTTTTTCCATAAGCCCTATGAAGTTGCCGTAGGTCACTGGAAACCTTATTCTCCCCCTGGTTATAATCCATTTTCCGTCTACAGTGTGCACTACCAAGCCTAGTTTCCCAGCCCTGTACACGGGGGAGTCTGACACTATTTTAAGACAGGTGTGCAGAATATCCGGCCGACCCCTCTTCCCACTGTTTTCAAGCCTCAGAATAGCCTTATGGTGGACGCTTCTCTCAAGCATTGTTTCCAATGGTTTTTTACCCCTTTTAGCCGCATTTTTAACTACCTGCGGATGGGTGGCCAGCTCCCTTGGAACAAGCTCAAGGCTGGAGTCGAAAAAGCATATTAGGCTCTTCATCCCTAGGCCTCCCCCCGCTAAACCTTATAAAACCTTTGCTTCCAGAGTGAGGCTGAAGACTGTTGGAGGCTGTGCACGTTAAAGCGGTTCCGGCGGACATTCTGATAGAGAGGATTGCGGAATACCTTAGGGAGAACGTTAAGGAGGTAAACCCCCCTAATTGGGCTCTTTTCGTTAAAACCGGCAGCCATAGGGAGAGGCCCCCGGATCGTTTAGACTGGTGGCACGTAAGGGCCGCGTCAATACTGAGGAGGCTGTACGTGAAAGGGCCGATGGGTGTTTCAAGGCTTAGGAAAGCGTACGGGGGTAGGAAGAAATACCCTATGAGGAGGGCGCATAAGGTTAGGGCCGGCGGGGCAATTATCAGAAGGATTCTTCAGCAGCTTGAGGCGGCGGGTCTCGTAGGCAAGTCGAACAAGGGCAGGTGGCTCACGCCGAAAGGCGTCTCCCTCCTAGACAGGCTGTCCCGCGAGGTTGCTGGAAAAGGGTAGTTAGGGGAAATGAGTGAGGACGAGGAGATTGCAAGAATACTTGAGCAGCGGCGCAGGCAGATGGAGAAGGAGCTTGAGGAAAGCAAGCGCAGGCAGGAGGAGCAGACGGTCATAAAGACTTTAAGCAGAATCGTCTTCACGCCGGAGGCGAGGAGCCGTTTGAACAATCTGAGGCTGGTTAAGCCGCAGCTTGCGGAACAGGTTGAGAAATACCTTATAGCCCTGGCGCAGCAGGGCAAGCTTAAAATACCGGTTGAAGACCAGTATCTGAAGGAGATCCTGGAGAGAATATACTTGTCTTCAAGGAGAGGAACAGGGTGAGGAGGATTGGCTAGGAGCAAGACGGTTGGGAAGAAGCTTCGCCTGCAGGCTGAGTTGAAGAGATCCTACGCTGTGCCAACATGGGTCATAGCTAAGACTCGTGGGAAAGTCAGGTTTACACACCGTTGGAGAAACTGGAGGAGAAGCAGGATTAAGCTTTAAGGTGGTTGACTGATGAGCAGTAAGACTGAGGAGGCTGTTTTCTCAATAAATCTTTCAAGAGTCAAGAACGCGCCATTTCCGGATAGGCGTGAAGTAGCCATCAGGAAGATCAGGGAGAAGGCTTCCAAGGCTTTCAAGGGTAAGAGAATAGTCATAGGGAGTGATTTAAACGAGTATATTCACTCCAACCTTGGGAGGGTTTTGAAGGGCCGTCTGAAGGTTCTAGCCGTTGTCGAGGAGGACGAGGTTCTTCTCAGGCTCCCTGGTTCAGAGCAGCGATAAGTCATGGAAGTAGCCAGAGCCTCGATCTGGAAGACCCCTTTCATAGGAGCCTACTCGAAAGTCTTCGGGGTTAACGCCGTGGTTAACAAGAATGCTCCCCAGGGATTTCTAAGGAGGCTCAGGGATTTTCTAAGGGTCGGCCCGATAGCGTTGACGAACATAGGCGGTGTTCACGCCGTTTCATCAATGATAGCGGCGAATTCGAACTTCATAATTGCCCCGGACACTGTTGAGGATGAGGAGCTGAGGGAGCTGGAGTCGCTCGGGAAGGAGATCATGAGGGTTGAAAGCAGGCTTAAAGCATGGGGCAACATGATGATTCTCTCAGACAAGGGAGCGCTTTTCTCAACAAGAGTACCTAGGAGCGAGGCTAGAGCGATAGTTGACTTCCTCGGGGTCGACTATGATTTCGCAAGCCTCGCCAACTATGTTGCAATAGGGGCTCTTGCAGTACCAGGCGAGGGATTCTGCTTCGCCTCAAAGCTTCTGTCAGAGCGGGAGAAGAGGATTCTGGAAGACGTGTTGAAGCTAAGGGTTTACACGGTTACGGTGAACGATGGGCTGGCTTTCATAAGGCTCGGCATGCTCACAAGCCCATACGGGGTGCTTGTGGGAGAGTCTACGACTGGGGCTGAGCTTATGAACATATCTCTAGCTCTGAAAAATTTTTAATAACCCCTGTCTCCAGGCTCAGGCATGCCCCTGTTCAAAGTGAAAGGCGTGTTCAGAAAGCCTCTGAGGGAGAACCCGTTCTCTATAAGCGTTGAGGCTTCTTCAGAGAAGATTGCGCTGGAGAAGGCCTATTCCCTGATAGGGAGCAGGCACCGTGTTAAAAGGGAGAATATTAAAATACTTAGCTTAGAGGAGGTTAAGCCTGAAACCGATGAGCGAGGAGGAGCTTAGGAAAGCAATAACAGAGCTCAGGTCGTTCGAAACTATTATGGAGGAGCTTAGGTCCAGGTACCAGCTTGTGGTCGCGTCGATAAACGATCTTCAGGTTTCCAGGTCCGCGCTCGAAGAGATTTCTAAGGCCGGCGAGGGTGTTGAGCTCTTCCTAGACATAGGTGGAGGAGTCTACGGTAAGGCTGTTTTGAAAGACACTAACAGGTTTCTAGTGAACACAGGCTCAGGAATACTTATTGAAAGAAGCCTGGAGGAGACTCTTAAAATGGTTGAGAAGAGGCTGAGCGAGCTTAACGATGCGCGCGGATCCATAGAGACGCAGATGAGCAGCCTCCAAGCCAAGATAGAGGAGAGCAGGAGCAGGATTCAACTGCTCTACGAGAAGCTTAGGAAATAGTGCTCCTGATGAAGGTAGGCGAGCTTTTCAAATCCCTCGTTGAGGCTGTTTCAACAAGGCCCCTTAGCCGGGAGAAGATTGAAGAGGTTCTTGACGACTATGGGCTTAAACTCGTCCTCTGCGACGTAGCCCTCCCCCTAGTCGACGAGTTGAAGAAGACGCTTGCTGAAACCCTCGAGGGCCGTAGGACTCCTCTTTTCAACAGGGATGCTGTGAAGAAGCTCGTCGAACAAGAGTTGACGCTCTTCCTCTTGAAAACGCTGGGCGATGCTCAGATCGACCTTGTTCAGGAGGCGCGGAAATCACCTAAACCCTTTAAACTTCTTTTCATAGGCGTCAACGGCGTTGGGAAAACCACGACCATAGCTAAGGTTGCGCACATGCTTAAGGAGAATGGTTTAAGCGTCCTATTGGCTTGCAGCGACACTTTCAGAGCCGGGGCGATTGAACAGCTCGGCCAACACGCTAGGGCGCTTGGACTACCCATGGTTTTCAAAGAGTACGGCTCAGACCCTGCGAGCGTAGGCTTCGAAGCTGTCCACCAGGCCTCTAGAAAAGGAGTGGACGCTGTACTCATAGACACCGCTGGAAGAATGCATACCGACGTAAACCTGATGGATGAACTTAAGAAGATTAAGAGGGTTGTCGAACCCTCGTACACAATACTCGTTGTGGATGCTTTAACGGGGAACGATGCTTGGAACCAGGCTGCTGACTTCAACAGCCACGTGGGCTTCGACGCAGTGATACTGGCCAAGTTCGACGCTGACGTTAAGGGAGGGGCTGCGCTCTCAGTATCCTTCATATCCAAGAAACCAGTAATATACGTTGGAACCGGGCAGAAATACTCCAACCTTAAAAAGTTCAACCCTAAGGAGTATGTCGACAGCCTCCTGTCACTCGTTTAAGCCCGGGGGAAAAGAATATATTCCCGCTTCCCAATTTAAACCCGGAAATGAGGCTTACGGAAAGGGTTAAAACAATGGCCAGGGTGCTGAAGCTCAGCGAGAAGCCTGACTGGCCAGAGTTGAAGCTGTCGCTGAAGATCTTTCTAATCGGGATACTCATAGTCGGAGGTATGGCTTTCGTAATACATATCGTCGCCTCACTCCTCCAGCTGACGGGTGTGAGGCTCGGGTAAGAGGCTGTGGAACAGGATGAGCAGGAATAAGGCCGGGGAGCCAAAGTTTTTCCTCGTGAGAACCTCCATAGGCCAAGAGATTTCTTCAGCCCTCATGATCAAGAACAGGTGTGAAGTTGAGGGTCTCCCGATCCACTCCGTAATAGTCCTGCCTGGTTTAAAGGGCTATATTTACATTGAGGCCGACTCCCCCTTCCCGGTTGAGGAGGCGATAAGGGATATTAAGCATGTTAAGAGGCGTGTTCAGGGCAGCCTAAGCATCAGCGACCTTAAAAAGTATTTCGAGGAGAAACCGGTTGCTACAGAGATTAAAGTAGGGGATATTGTTGAAATAGTCGGGGGCCTGCTTAAGAAGAATCGTGCGAGAGTCCTTGAGGTTAATCCTGAGAGGAACGAGGTTACGGTGGAGCTTGACGGCGCCGTGGCGCCGTTCCCGATAACGCTTAAAATGGACAGCGTAAGGGTTGTTGAAGAGGGTCAAGGCAAGCTTTAAACCGGTTTCCAGGGCCAAGGTTGCTTAGGAAATCTTTTTAAGGCTTGCAGGAGGCCTCACGTCGAAAAGGTGTGTAAAACTGGCTAAGAAGACTCTCAGCCTGATAGTGGAGGGAGGCAATGCTTCACCAGGGCCACCCCTAGGCCCAGCCATAGGCCCCCTAGGCATTAACGTCGGGGCCGTGGTGGCTAAGATAAACGAGGTTACGAAGGAGTTTAAGGGGATGAAGGTTCCGGTTGAGCTTGAGGTTGACACTGATACGAAGCAGTTCACAGTCACCCTTAAAACCCCCACGACCTCGGCTCTGATAGCTAAGGAGGCTGGGATAGACAAGGGGTCTGGAACACCCGGCAAGGAGGCTAAGGGAAACCTGAGCTTCCAGACGGTTGTTAAAATAGCCAGGATGAAGATGAACGAAACCTATTCTAAGACGCTTAAAGCCATGGTTAAGGAGGTCCTGGGGACCTGTCAAAGCATGGGTGTGACTGTCGACTCAAAGCCGCCGAAGGAGGTTATCAGGATGCTTGAGAAGGGGGAGTACGACGAGGCTTTAAGCAGGGAGGGTGCGTAGAATGTCTGCAACGCTTTCAGTCAGCAAGAGCATGCTGGAGGATGCTTTAAGGAAAGCGGTTTCCCCAGAGTACAACAGGCCCAGGAAGTTTCCGCAGAGCGTTGAAATGGTTGTGTGCCTAACCGGCGTAGACCTGTCTAAGCCGGATCAAAGGTTCACGGAGCTAGTGGAGCTTCCGCACAGCCCCTACAGGACGCCGCCTAAAATATGCGTTTTCACAGACGGCTCATTGACAACTGAGGCGAAGAACCTTGGATTAGACATTCTTTCGAGAGACGCTTTAAACAGCATGGCTGGCAAGAAGAAGAACTGTAGGAAAATCGCGCAGACCTATGATTTCTTCATCGCTGAGGCGCCGCTCATGCCGCTGGTCGGCAGGGTTCTCGGCCAGTTCCTCGGGCCTAAGAACAAGATGCCTACACCGGTTCCACCCGCCTCGTCAATAACGCCTATTGTTGAAAGACTCAGGAGGAGCGTGAGGCTCGTGCTTAAAACCAGCCTCGCCGTCTCATGCAAAATAGGCCATGAGGAAATGCCTGTTCAACAGCTTCTGGAGAACGCTGGCGCAGTCCTGTCGGCGGTTGAGAGAAGGCTAACCCGTTCAGGATCAGTGAGATACGTAGGGTTTAAAACGACCATGGGCAGGATTGTTAAAGCATCGAGGGAGGCTAAGGCTTGAGCCAGCAGGTTCTTAAAGCAAGGGTTGTGGACGAGATCCTCCGCCTGATAGAGTCAAGCAGAACCGTTATGCTTGTCAACACTTTCAGGGTTAAAACCGTAACGATAAACGAGGCCAGGAGGAGGCTTAGGGGGAGAGCTATTCTTAAACACGTTAAGACAACACTCCTGCAGAAGGCTGCGGAGAAAACAGGCTCGCAAGCCTTAAGGGAATTCTTAAAGAAGCATGCTTCAAAGGGCTCTGTGATGCTGATTGTTTCAAACGAGGACCCGTATGAGCTTCAGCAGGAGCTTAAGAAGTATTCGATAAGGCTGCCCCTCAACGCCGGCGACATTGTGGACAGGGAGATAGTTGTCCCCGCTGGAAACACTGGTCTCCCAGCCGGCCCAGTAATATCTTCCCTGAACGAGGTCGGCCTGCCGACGAGGATTGAAACCGGAAGCATATGGATAACCAGGGACACTGTTGTCGCTAAGCCCGGGGACGTGGTTACGCCTCAGCTGGCCTCTGTCCTCTCAAAGCTCAACATAAGGCCGGTTGAAGCATTCTTAAAATCCTACGCTGCGATTCACAACGGCATAGTATACGGCGAGGAGGTTCTCTCAATAACCTTCGAGGACATTGTTAAGGATCTTACCAGGAGCGTTGAAAACGCTTTCAAGCTGTCTGTTGCAGCATTCTTCCCAACGCCTGAAAGCCTTGGAATAATGCTTAGGGAAGCCTTCTCCAAGGCGGTTACACTGGGAACTAGAGCACACTACTACGATGAGAACACGGTTAAAATACTGCTGCAGAAGGCGAAAGCAGAGGCACGGCAGCTGGAAGCCCTTGTTGAAAAAACCTAGAGCCGGGAATCTTTACGACTACACGGTTAAATGGATGCTTTGACCAATTCAACGGTTAAAGAGGTTTAAGCAGGCTTAAAAGATGTTTAGAAGAACGGATAAAAGCTTAAAAACACCCCGTGTAAGAATGCTCAGAAAATTCTGAGGTGGATGCTGATGTCTGAATACATCCATGCGGCACTGCTCCTGCACTCCGCGAAGCAGGAGATTACAGAGGACAGGATAAAAGCCATAATTAGGGCGGCCGGCATAGAGCCGGATGAAGCCAGGATTAAAGTACTCGTCTCCTCGCTTTCAAAAGTGAACATCGACGAAGTATTGTCGACGCCGCTGGCAATAGGCCCAGTGGCACCGGCTGCGCCAGCAGCCCCGCAGGCGCCGGCTGAGAAGAAGGAGGAGAAGGAGGAAGAGAAGCCAGCCGAGGAAATGGCTGGGCTCGGCGCGCTTTTCGAGTAACCGTTTTCAAAACAGCAGCGAACAATTTCCCAAGCCCTATGCTTGAAAACGCGATTTTTTAGCCGGGAAAAACACTAAAGCATTACTTTCATCTTCTCGTTCGCAGACCTGTAGGCAGCGTCTATCACTTCCTGAGCCCTATAGCCGTCGTAGCCGGAAACCGGCGGCTTGCCTCCGGCAACAATAGAGTTGACAAACATCCTGATCAAGTATTCATGCGGCTCACCTATCTCAGGCAGCGGGGGAGTAATCATCCTGACTCTACCATCCTCCGAATACCTCCTGTTCCTCGTGTACAACACTATCTTGTTTTCCCCAAGATTGCACAATACGGTTCCCTGGTCACCGTAAAGCTCAACCGGCCATTGCTCATTCTGCTGAGTCCAGCTGACATCCACAAGCGCGTGAACAGAATTCTCAAACAGTATTAAAACCATCGCATTATCCTCAACCCCTATGCCTTCTATGTTACTGCTTATTTCAGCTGAAACGCTTCTCGCCTCCGAGCCGACGAACATTCTTGAAAGATCAATCCAGTGAGAGCCTATATCCATCAGCACCCCGCCTCCGGATTTCTCCCTGTTGAAAAGCCACTCCCTCATAGGGGCTGAAGGGGGAACCGCCTCCAGAATATCGTAGCCCACTCTAAACCTCGCCTGAATAAGCCTGCCTATCGCGCCCTCGTTCAAAAGTTCTTTCGCCTTAACATGCTGGGGCAGAAACCTGTTTTGAAAATCAACCCCGAAATACAAGCCTCTTTTACGGGCCTCATCCACCATTTCCTTCGCCTCCCTAGAGTTCAACGCCAGAGGCTTTTCGCAGAAAACATTCACGTTCGACTTAAACACATCCATAACAATATCCCTATGAGTGAAAGGAGGAGTGCAAACACTTATCAAATCCAGATCATTCTCCCTCAACATAGCCTCATAGCTCCCATAGGCCTTCGCATTAAACCCTCTAGCCAAAGATTCAGCCCGCTCCCTAACGATATCGGAAACCGCCACAATCTTGACGAAACCAATCTTCGAATACGCTGACGCATGCACCCTAGCAATACCCCCGCTCCCAATTATCCCAACCCTAACCTCTTTGCTCATAGCCAAGGCCAACGCAGCTAGACCAGTTAATAAATTAAACGTTACGGTTAACCAGGCTAAGCAGGACACACGTTAAGAAAATCATTCACAGCCCCCACCTGTTGAGGCGACTCGTGAAAAACGCTAATCCTAAACCACGCATCCTAACCGCATGCTACTTTTCTTTAAGCCAAGGATCTATAATGTCCCGTGTCATCATTTCCCTGAATACCTCGCAGTAATACTCTTTAAACTTTCAAACTCACACCTACCTCTCTCCAATACACTATTTTTTAAAAACCTCCGAGATTTAAGCAAATATACTGTAAGGCTCTTAAAAATAGCGGTTGCAGAATTTAGCCGATTGGACTAGTGCATGTCGGATTTATCAACAATCTCTTAAAATACTAGGCTTCCCCACGGGAAAACTTTAAAACATGATTCTTGTGTCAATAACCGGATTAAGATATAGGGCCGATCGTCTAAATGGCTAGGACACCTGCCTGACGCGCAGGAAGTTGCCGGTTCGAGTCCGGCTCGGCCCATCCATCACTCTTCTTTTCCACCATCTGTTTAAAGAATAAGGCTTAAGCGTATTCTCAAGGCTGCACTACTAGCTGCATCAGTCACACGGTGATCAACCTTGAGCGATGGCCTAGGGTAATTTTATTACGACTGGTTGCTTCGCAGCATGTTGCTAGCTTTATAAGACTACTGTGAGCGTCATCTGTTAAAATGGTGGTGCGGGCTGAGCCTCCTTTCATGCTCGGCGTGGATCTTGGAACGTCAAGCGTTAAGGCGATGCTGGTTGACAGCGTGGGCACGGTGTTGTCGAGCGCGAGCAGGCCGTACCCGATTGAGTCGCCTATTCCAGGATGGTGCGAGCAGGATCCTGCGGTATGGTGGCTGAGCGTCAAGGAGGCTGTTCGCGAGCTTCTCAGTAAAACAGGGGTAAACGGGGATTCTGTTTCAAGCCTATGCGTCTCCGGCCAGATGCATGGAATGGTTCTTCTAAACGGTTCCGGAGAGGTTTTGAGGCCTGCGATAATATGGTCTGACAACAGGAGTAGGAGTCAACGCGTGCAGATTGAGAACGCGCTTGGAGTGGAAGCGTTGATAGAGATAGCTGGGAACAGGGCGGCCACCGGCTTCGCCGCCGTAAGCTTCCTATGGGTCAGGCAGAACGAGCCGAGGATCGCGGCGTCTGTGAAAACACTGCTGTTCCCAAAGGATTATATTAGGATGAGGCTTACGGGTGTTGTCTGCACGGATTTCAGCGACGCTTCAGGATCCCTGCTTCTAGACATACGTAGAAGACAATGGTCCCAGGAGATAGCGTCCATCGTAGGCATAGGGCTAGACGCTCTCCCCGAGATCAGGGGCTCGCATGAGGCTGCTGGAGAGCTCAGCGGAAAGGCGGCGGGAGAGCTTGGCTTAAGGCCTGGGACGATTGTTGCAACAGGCGGCGGAGACTCGATGGTTGGAGCACTGGGCTGCGGCGTGACGCGTGAAGGAGTCTGGTCGGTTAACATAGGCACCGGCGGCCAGGTTCTAAGCCCGACGGCCAGGCCGGTGGTTGACAGGATGGGTCGGACTAATACTTTCTGCCACGCTGCCCCAGACATGTGGGTTGTCCAGGGCTCAACGCTTTCAGCAGGCCTATCCCTAAGATGGTTCAGAGACGCTCTTTCAGGAGGGGAGAAACGCCTCTCGGAAGCCTGCGGAGTAGATGTTTACGATGTTTTAACCATGGAGGCCGCTAGGGTGCCGCCGGGTTCAAAAGGCCTCGTCTTCCTACCGTACCTGATAGGGGAGAGGACTCCATACAACGATCCTGCTGCGAGAAGCGTCTTCTTCGGCCTCACCCTTTCACACGGTAAGGCGCACATGGTTAGGGCTGTCCTGGAAGGCGTAGCTTTCTCGTTGAGAGATTGCAAGCAGGTTTTAACAGGGCTCGGGTTGAAGCCTGAGAAACTGGTTTTCAGAGGAGGAGGCTCAGGCAGCATGCTCTGGAGAGAAATACTGGCTAACGTTCTCTCGGAAACGGTTGTGAGCGCTGCTCAGCTTAACGATGTCGCCTTCGGCTCATGCCTGCTAGCCGGGACCGCCTGCGGCTTGTGGAGGGACTTGAATCAGGCCTGTGCTCAGACAGTTAAGTATGGTGATTCATCATCCCCAGACCCCGAGGCTTCAAAACTCTACGATAAACAGTACCGTCTCTACGTTTCCCTCTACAGTCACCTTAAGCCTCTTTTCCAGCTTCTCGCGGAGCAAAGGTAAGGTGGCTAACTGCCGTTTCACGCGGAGATGGTTTAAAATCTGATTAAAGAGTACGGAAAGAATAGGCAAACATTACAATCGGAGCAAACTTAGGTTTAAACAGAGTGGGTTCAGTAAGATGCTTGTCAAGAAGCTCTATTAAATCCTATTATGTATCCTGAAAAAGGAAAACCGAAGAGTTGCCTTTTACAAAGGATGAAACCTAATCGTACGCTTCTATGCTTCTCAGATATAGGTGGATATCACTCCTTAGTCCAAGCAAGTATGGTAATAATGCTACGGGGAGTTCATTTACTGGTTTATCATTTACTGTAATTCTAGTATTGTTCGATGTTCTAGTGGGCCCAGGCATTCTTATGCTCATTATGATTCCAGTGTTTCTTTCGATTGATACGCTGGGCATGCTCCATATAGTATCATTACCATAGTGTATTATCTCCAGCACATCGTTTCCAGAAATCCTTGATATTTTTTCATACAGCTCCCATATTGGAGGCTTAACATTAAGTCCACTTATCCACCACGTGCGGTTGAGCTCTGGGATGCATACCTTGTCCTCCTTAAGATAGACTAGTGTTGTGAAGGTTTTTGATGCCCATACTGGGGACGGTGGTGGATAGTTGCTTATCTTCGGCTCAAGGGTTCCCAGCGGGATGAACTCAGCGTTGAAAAGGATGATTCTGTCTTCTAAGGGCTGGAACAGCGGAAGCAAAACTCCAACATCCTTCCCCTGCCAGTAGAACCTTTCAGTAGCTGGATCATATTCGAATGTAGCGCATCTTCTAAACGCTGATTCCTTATACGTACTACTTTTATTCTCGGCAAAATCCTTGCTAAATAGCCCAAGTCCCCTAACGTCAACTGTAAGGTTCACAACATACCCATTCCCAGTTTTTATAAGCTCCATGGTTAGGGTTGCATTAGGATTGCTGAACAACAAATCATTCCCAGGCTCATATTCAACGCAAACGGCATGAAGATCATATTTTAATACCAGCCTCCTCAAGTTTCTCGTTCTCAATGAACTTTCAGAAGCTTTTAGAATGGGAGCCATGAACAATATGAAAAAGAGGATCATCAGAGCTGGCACTATTATCGTCAACATAGAGGTTTTCCCCATGTTCCTAGAAATCTTCATTATCCGGTCACCTCTCAGGTACTACCTGGAGGGCCAATGTCTGCAAATGTAAACAAGTCTCCATAATAGGCAGATGCCGTCCCTGTAGAGTAAGCGTATACAATATTTTGCATATAATAAGTTCTTCTAATCTCATAAAATCCGAAGAAACTCCAACTCCCATCTCCATATGCTCTTACCCAATAAGAATTCCATAACTCATATCCTTCAAGGGCCCAATGCGTGTCAACGCAATCTCCAAAACCGATTCTATGGTATTCAGCATAGTATAAGCCACCCGGATTGTAAAGACCACGTACCTCCGAATATACAGCAGTGAATCCGAGCCATTTAGGATCCTAATCGTAATCATAATCTTCTAGCGCGAAACACAAAACTATTGGAGTAATAATAAGGAAGAGTGAAAGTTTTATAACTAAGTAATTCCTTATACTTCTAATTTTACTCCACCTCCGTGAGAAAGAAGAAGGAGGAGCTTAAAAAATTTATTTTATAATAATAAAATTTTTAAGGTCACGCCATCTAAGTCTTTATGTTCTCACCATAAGGCGGCTGTATTATGCCTTTCTCGGTTATTATTCCCGAGATAAGCTCCGGCGGAGTAACGTCGAACGCAGGGTTAATGACCTCAACTCCCTCCACAGTGATAAGCCTGCCTAGGAAATGAGTTACCTCAGAAGGATCCCTCTCCTCAATAGGAATATCGCTGGGCTTCGTTGAAAGGTCGAAGGTTGACGATGGTGCTGCAACGTAGAACGGCACGCCGTAGTGCTTCGCCAAAACCGCCAGCGTCAATGTTCCAATCTTGTTCGCAACATGCCCTGTTGCAAGAATCCTATCGGCGCCAACGAGAACCTTGTCAACCATGCCCCTAGCCATAACGTATCCAGCCATTGAGTCGCAGATCAGCTTAAACGGGACACCGTACTTCTTAAGCTCCCAGGCGGTGAGCCTCGCACCCTGGAGCAGCGGCCTGGTTTCAGTGGCTAATACTGAAATCCTCCTACCCTCCTCCCAGGCGAGCCTTATTATACCTAGGGCAGTGCCATACTCCACGGTGCCCAGGCCGCCAGTGTTGCAGTGCGTAAGAATCCTGTCCCCATCCCTGACGAGTTCCAAACCGTTCCTAGCGATCCTCAGGTTTGTCTCAACATCCTCGTCAGCAATCCTGCCGGCCTCCTCGAGAAGCCTCTTCTTCAAATCCTTCACCGTCTTGGCCTCCTCCATCTTCCTCAAGCATCTTTCAACCGCCCAGCCCAGATTCCGCCCAGTAGGCCTAGCTAGCCTAAGCTCCTCCGAAGCCTTCAAAATCCTTTTTTTCAGCTTCTCAACATCACTCCCCCCGTATCTTAAAGCCTCCAGGGAAAGGCCGTATGCTGCGGCAACCCCGATTAACGGAGCGCCCCTGATCTGCATTCTCCTTATCGCGGAAGCAACTTGACGGGAGCTCGTGAGCCTAAGCCAACTCTCCCTGTAAGGCAGTTTAGAGGAGTCAAGAGCATAAACCACCCCGTTCCTGAAGAATATGCTCCTCAACCCGTTTAAAGAAACAGCCAGGGGAATTAAAACTTGCGGAAAAACACTTATATCCGGAAACGCGAGGAAGTTTTGCTAGGCGGAGGTCGCGTAGCCTGGCCAATCGCGCGAGGCTTAGGACCTCGTCCCGAAGGGGTTCGTGGGTTCAAATCCCACCCTCCGCATCGTTTTCAGATTAACAATACTGAAACACACGGGTTATTCTAATATGATAACCCTTGCTTGCTAAAAGCTATCCGCCGAGTATGGAAGCTATCAGTACTCCAACCGGGTTAACGGAGAAAGAGATACTGCTTGCACTCGAGTAAGCCTGCTTTCCTTATTGACGAAAACCTTCCAGTATTGCTAGAGACGCCATTAGGCTTGCAGGATTTACCGCCTACAGGCTTAGCGACGTAGGGCTTAAAGGAGCAAAGGACACTGTTGTAGCTGAATATGCATCAGGTAAAAATCTTATCATGGTGACACTTGATAAGGACTTCGGATACATCTATCACAAGCTATAGAAAGGGATGCTGACAGTAATACTATTACGCATAAGCCGCCGACACCAGTCGAACTAATAAGAGCGATGAATAAGCTGATTCAAGAACTAGATTTATCAAAACATACAGGTAAGCTCATAATAGTAACTCGTAAACGCATAAGAATAATAGAAAGACACTAACCTAATATTATATAGATAGAATGCACGACCCCGATGTGGTTATTCTTTTGTTTGCGAGCGGTAAACTTGTCTGCACCGGCGCGGTTAACGAGAAGATGGTTTACGACGTTATTGAGAAGCTGATGGCTGATCTGTAAAGAATTAATTGATGAGGCCAATCTGGTTTTTAATCAGTTTTAGAAATTCCGTTGATGTGAGAATTTTAATGTTTTTGAATTTACCCAGCGCCAGGAGGTGTTTATCTCCTGTGATAACCACATTGGCCTTTGCTGAAAGAGCACATTCTAGAACTCTATTATCTGCTGGGTCGTCGTGAATGATGTTGACAACCGTCTTGGATTCGATCGTTCTCAATATTATCTGGTAATATCCAATAGCGCTTGCTATCTCTTCTTCAGAAAGCCTGAATTTAGGATAATTCATAACCTTTTCGAATTCCTGTATTAACTGTGGTGAGGTGTAGCCGATAATAAGGCCGTTTTCAATCATTTCAACGATTTGGGACTCATTCCCCTCCCAGAGCCAGGCTGAGACGAGAATATTAGTGTCTAAAACTACTTTAAGCTTCTTCGGTTGTTTTCCTCGCTTCTTCAATCACTTTCTCCACTTCCATCCTGCTTATTTTCAGCAAAGTAATCTTCCTTCTGGACGAGGCTGAGAGGATTGCAAGAAGACTCTCTTCTTTTCCGACTTTCCTAATGAGTAGCATATCACCTTTCGAGTAGGCCAGCAACTTATCTCCTTTCTTTAATCCCAGCCGACTTCTAACCCCTTTGGGTATGACGATCTGACCCTTAGAGCTGACCCGAACAACCTCTACCTCTGCCATAGGAACCCTATTCATAAGTAAGGCCAGTCTTACTTATAAGCCTTGCTATCTCAGAATTCTCTAAGTAATTCAAGATCTAGACTTGTTGAGGAAAAATATTCCATTTTTGGGCTTTCATCTTTCTCCCGTAAGGGAAGGGTAGATAAAAACATTACCATTAGTATTTTCATCCTTTATTATAATATATAGGATGCATGATACGGATGTTGTAATCCTTCTTTTTGCAAGTGGTAAGCTCGTTTGTAGCGCGCGCTCTTCCAGTAGATTAACAAAGACTTTTAAAGGAAGATTGGAAAATAAAGTATTGTTGTCGTCAAAATATGATGTTAAACTAATACCTGTCGAGGAGAAGGAAAGGCTGATGGATAAGTATGGCGAGCGCCTCCTCTACGAGGAGAGGGCGGACATATACGGGTGTTGCATAAAACTGTTAACCGATTTAAAGTATGTTAAGGAGCGTTGGGAGGAAAGCTTCTACCCCATGTCGGCACATGTCCGCTCCCACGGGAGACTTGTTGTGACGAACGAGAACGGGGAGGAGCAGAAGGTTCTCTACGACCCGCTTTCGAAAACAGCCTTCCTAATCAACATAGATTACTACGGCTGGGTGAAATCCATAGCCTTAAGCGTTGCGAGCGATATTCTTGAAGACAGCCATGGAATAAACTCCGTCCACGGCGCGTGCGTAGACGTAGATGGTAAGGGTGCTTGCCTAATCGCTCCCTCTGGAGCAGGGAAGACAACGCATACTTACGGTCTTCTCAGGCTTAAAGGAATACGCGTCGTGTCCGACGACTGGTTTTTCGTCCGCCTAATGGGTGAGCAGGCCATCGCGTTCGCCTCTGAGAAAAACTTCTATATTCAGGCAGATATCGCGGACAACTGGGGCGAGTATCAGAAACTCGTTGAGAAGGCTGAATTCGATTCGAAGGGCAGGGCGGTGGTGAACGTGAGATGGGTCGTCGGCAAGGGTAAGATTTTGCCGATGACCACTTTGAAAAAAGCCATTCTGCTTAAGCGTGACCCGGGGGATGAAAAGGTTTTCAGCAGGCTTCCCCCCGGGGAAGCTTCAAGCTACATAGAGTCCGTTGACTTCTGCAACCCCCATATGCTCGTGAAAGACAGTAGGAAGACGGGTTTAAGAAGAAGGTTCTTTAAAGAATTGTTTGACCGCCTGGAAGCCTACATAGTGAATACTGCTGCGCCGATTCAGCAAAGCCATAACGCTATAAGGGAAATCTTAGAACTATAGCTAGTGAACAATAAATGCCCCGATTCAGAACGGGGTCTGAAAACAGTTATATTGCCTAAGTGTCCCCGTAGGCGTAAAGGTTAATGGGGAGAATGGCCCAACCAAGAGTGGAAAGACAGAAAATCGCCTACTTCACGATGGAGATCGCCTTATCCAGCGAGATTCACACTTACAGCGGAGGCCTAGGGGTTCTCGCGGGCGACGTTGTGAGGTCGAGCGCAGACCTCAACATCCCCCTGGTGGCGGTAACGCTTGTTAGCAAGAAAGGATACTTCAGGCAGGAGCTGACGGGTGAGGGGAGGCAGATAGAGCACCCTGACCCCTGGAACCCTTCGCAATTCATGCAGCAGTTACCTGAGGAGGTTACTGTTGAAATCCAGGGCAGAGACGTCAGGATAAAGGCTTGGCTGTACACCGTGAAAAGCGCATCGGGCTGGGAGGTTCCAGTGTATTTTCTGGATACCGATGTTGATGGAAACCGTCCCGTCGACAGGGAAATAACCTCCTTCCTATACGGTGGCGACGAGGAATACCGTTTGAAGCAGGAGATTGTTCTAGGAGTAGGCGGCGTCAGAATGTTGGAAAAGCTTAACGTCGCCGCCCATAAATACCATATGAACGAGGGTCATTCAAGCCTCCTTGCTCTCGAACTGTTGCGTAAAACCGAGATGAACATAAGTAGGGTTAGAAGCCTATGCGTATTTACAACGCATACGCCTGTTGAAGCAGCGCACGACAAGTTTCCATACGGGCTTGTTCAAGAAACCCTGGGGGATTTCATCCCGCTAAACATTTTGAAGAGCCTGGGCGGCGAGGAAAGGTTGAACATGACTCTTCTAGCGCTGAATCTAAGCAATTATGTTAACGGGGTGGCGAAAAGACATGGAAAGGTTTCTAGGGAAATGTTCCCAAGCTATGAGATTCACGCGATAACAAACGGCGTCCACTCCTACACGTGGACCTGTGAAAGTTTCAAGACGCTGTACGACAAGTATCTTCCCGGATGGGCTCATGAGCCTGAGCTGCTTATGAGAATAGACGTTGTTCCAGACGATGAAATATGGCTGGCCCACACGGCTGCTAAGAAAAAGTTAATCGACTATGTTAACGAGAGTACTCGCATCGGCATGGATTATGAAACTTTAACAATAGGGTTTGCTCGAAGAGCCACGGAGTATAAGAGGCATACGCTTATTTTTTCAGACCCTGAAAGGCTGCGAAGAGTAGGCAGACGCGGAGGGATCCAGCTCGTCTTCGCTGGAAAAGCCCATCCGAGAGACTACCTGGGGAAGAAGATGATTGAAGAACTGTTCAGATACGGGGAAATGTTCAGGGGCGAGATGAAAATAGCCTACTTGGAAAATTACGACATGAATATGGCGGCTAAACTTGTCTCAGGCGTCGACGTTTGGCTGAACACGCCCCTGCCTCCCATGGAGGCCTCGGGTACAAGCGGGATGAAGGCTGCGCACAACGGCGTGATAAATTTCAGCGTCCTGGACGGCTGGTGGGTTGAAGGCTGGATAGAAGGCGTCACGGGATGGGCAATCGGCCCGGCTCCTGAAGAACAGGTGTCTCCGGAAGAGCGGAGAAACAGGGAGCTTGACGATCTCTACGGTAAACTAGAGTACGTGATTATTCCACTCTACTATAAGCGGAGAGACGAGTGGAGGAAAATGATGAAGAATTCGATAGGGAAGATAGCGTCTTATTTCAACAGCCATAGGATGATGCACAGGTATGTTTCTGAAGCATATTTATAGAGTTCTACATTAGCTCTTAGTTCTTTAAGCTTAAATATCAGAGTAGCTGCATGTTGTGTTATTAATGTTGAAAGTGATTATAGTTTATGAGTCGAAGTATGGCAATACTGAAACCGTGGCTGAAACCATTGCGGAGGGAATCAGAGAGGAGGAGGGTGAGGCATTCGTCAGCGAGGTTAACCGGCTTGACTTAAATAAAATTACTGAATATGATGCTATTTTAATCGGTTCCCCTAACCATATCGGGGGCCCGACGAGAAGCATTAGAAGCTTCATCGACAAGCTTGGCATGCTACGGTTAAATGGTAAAAAATTCGCTGTTTTCGATACCTATATGGGAGGAGACTTTGGTAAGGCTGTGGGGAAGATGGAGAGGCAGATTGGCGAGAAGGCTCCGGGGCTGATACGGATTGCCAGCGGTCTATCAGTAAGGGTTCAGGGCATTAAGGGGCCGATTGCAGAAGGCGAGCTCCCCAAGTGTAGGGAGTTCGGGATAAGGATAGCGGCGCAGCTTAAATCAGGGGCGTCACGAATATGTTGAGCATAGGTTCGGAATCCGTTGAAAGATTGGTTTTCCTCATGGGTTTCCTATGGCTTGTTCAATCCGTCGGAAGGCTCTACTTCGCTGTTCTCGGCACGCCTGGGGGCATGGGTCGGTTTCTAGACGCTCCAATACCTTATGAAACATCCCTCGTAATTTTCGTGATGTTTCTACTCCTAGGAGTATTGGGGCTTGTCGCAGTCATCGGCCTTTTTGGAAAGTGGAGATGGGGACTCCGGGCAACACTCCTCGTAAGCGTTGCAACCATAGTTTTCGACATATGGGGATTTACTATCCAATCCACAGCAGCCATAGGTTTCATCGTGCCAGTAATATCGATCATCTGCCTCTACTGGAAGAGAACACAGCTTCTTGAAGTCATGAAATGATCGACGCATGCTGTTATTAACGGAATAATGACTATGGAGACCATACGCCAGCACACCGTCGAGTCTCATCTAACGAGACATCAAGCTTTTAAGAATATAGTAGTATGCTGGCTTAGGATCATAGTTTTCGTCGAAGATAAGGGCTGAACCGTATCCGCTGAAAAACCCTGGAATCCAAGAGTAGCGGTCTGTGAAACCCCACATCACGAACGCGGTGCATTTCTCGGAGGAAAGGCAAACCATGAGCACGTCACGGTATATTTCCGCTTGCCTAACTAAGTCTGCGGGTTTCGCGGGCAGCCTTAAGCGAACATCCATTTCAGTAACATGGATCTCCAAACCAAGATCACTCAGACGTTTAATGTTGGCGGCAATATCCTGCGGCGCCGGATAATACTCCGTGCTAACGTGCATCTGAAGGCCGACTCCGTGTATCGGCACACCTTTCTCCACCAGGCTTTTAACAAGATTGTAGACAGCATCCGATTTTACACCCAGGCCTTCAGCACCGTAATCATTATAGAATAGGAGTGCCTGGGGGTCTGCTTCATGCGCCCACTTGAACGCCAGCTCAATATACTCGGGTCCAATGTTCTGCAGCCAAACAGTTTTCCTCAAAGACCCGTCTTCGTCAACCGCCTCGTTAACCACGTCCCAAGCGTAAACCCTCCCCCTGTAGCGGCTAACCACCGTGGTAATGTGATCACGCAGGATGCTTATCCATTCCTCGCGGCTATAGTTTCCACGCGTAACCCATTCGGGAAGCTGATTATGCCATACAAGCGTGTGGCCACGCACCCTCATACCGTTAGCCTCTGCGAAACTGATTATAGCATCCGCCTCGGAGAAGGAGTAAACATTACGCTCAGGATGAACCCTTTCAAACTTTAAAGCGTTCTCCGTGGTTAAAACGTTGAACTCCCTGCTAAGGATCTCCGCATACTCCTTGATCCTGAGCAGGTTGGCCTCTACCGCTGCGCCAATATGGATACCGTGTTTCTCGGCGAGCGTCCTTAAGGGCGGCACCACCCCCCTTAACTGTTCTATTTCAGCCCTGAGCCTCGAAACCTGGTTTCGCAACTCGTCTACTTCTCTCCCCATAACTATAAAGCTTAGCATGCAGCCGATTATGAGCCCGATTATAAGCCCAGCTATTAAGCATTCTTTTTTAAAAGCCATGGGGCTTCTCATACCCGGATGAATAAGCTGAGGCTAATTAAAAGTGTTCCCCCCTTGGGCCAGTTTTTCGTATCAAGCTTATTAACAGGCTTAACCAGCAGGGTAAAAGGTGGTTAAGATGGTTTTGAAAGAGGGCGATGTTGCTCCGGATTTCAAGCTTCAATCGGATGAGGACAGGGAAGTGTCTCTGAAGGATTACAGGGGGAGAAGAGTAGTGCTCTATTTCTACCCTAGGGACGGTACTCCGGGATGCACTCAGGAAGCGAGAAGATTCAGGGATTTGGCTGAAGAGTTCAGCAGGGAGAACGTTGTGATCATGGGCGTAAGCATGGACAGTGTTGAATCACACAAGAAGTTTAAAAAAGATAACGATCTGCCTTTCACGCTCCTAAGCGACCCGGATGCGAAAGTCATTAAGAAATACGGGGCATGGGGTAAGAAGAATCTTTACGGCAGGACTGTCATGGGCACGGTTAGGACAACCTTCCTCATCGACGAGGAGGGGAGGATAAGGAGAATCTACAGGGACATTAAGCCTGAGGAGCATGCTGAAAAATGCCTGCTGGATTTGAAAAGCCTGGGTTCAAAATAGGCTCTGTTGAAAAAGCTACGATAGTTAAATAGAAGCTTGTTGAACAGTCTCCTGCAGCGAGGAACAGTAATGAAGCCCCTGTCTGGAAAACAGTTGTCTACGCAGAGGGTTGTGATGCTGGTTGACCTAGACTATTTCTTCGCCCAGTGCGAGGAGGCTAGGAACCCGTCTTTAAAAAACAAGCCCCTGGTTGTATGCGTCTACTCCGGGCGGAGTGGGGAAAGCGGCGTCGTAAGCACTGCTAACTATGAGGCTAGGAGGCACGGTGTTAAATCAGGCATCCCGATCTCTCTGGCTAAAAAGAGGCTGGCTAATGTTGACGCAGTATTCCTCCCGGTTGACCACGAGTATTACAACAGGGTTTCGGAGGAGGTGATGAGCATCCTTAGGAGGCACGCCGACGTCTTCGAGCAAGCAGGGGTGGACGAGGCATATCTGGATGTCAGCGGGAGAGTTGAAGGAGATTTCGACAGGGCTGTTGAGCTGGCAAGGATGATGAAGGAGGAGGTTAGGAGGAGCAAGGGTTTAACCTGCTCAATCGGCATCGGCCCGAATAAGCTTGTCGCCAAGATTGCCGCCGACTTTCAGAAGCCCGACGGCCTGACGGTTGTTAAACCCGAGGAGGTTCAAGGCTTCCTCTCACCTTTACCGGTTAACAGGCTGATCGGAGTCGGGGTTAAGACTCAGAGCCTGATGGAGAGCCTCGGAATTAAAACCATAGGCGACCTGGCCCGCTACGACGTTAAGAAGCTTGTTGAGGTTTTCGGGGAGAAGCTTGGCGTTTACTTTCACAATGCTTCCCTGGGAATAGACAACCAGCCTGTTAAGGAGAGGGGTGAAGCCTCATCCATAAGCAGAATATCAACGTTGAAGAAGGATAGCAGGGACCCGGAGGCTGTTTTAGATAAGACGGGCGAGCTCTGCGAAGAGATTCATTCTGAGCTCTCCCGTCGGGGGCTTAAGGCTAGACAAGTCGGGATAATAGTTGTCGCGAGCGACATGAGTGTTCACAGCAGGTCGAAAACCCTGGAGCACGCCACGAGCGACCCGGAGGCTTTGAAAAAGAACGTTAGAGAATTGTTTGAAAAGTTTCTGAGAGAAACGGGGCTTGAAGCCAGGAGGGTCGGCGTCAGGGTTTCAGGCTTCGTTAAGGAGGAGGGGCAGAAGCAGTTAAGAGCATTCATAGCGGGCTGAGACATACGCTGGTTAAACGGCTCGTCTAGCCCCAGCGACTTTTCGACTAGGTTTTCAGCAGCCTTATGCCTGAGCTTACGACGATGGATAGGCCTATGCAGACTAGGAGGCCTCCTAGGAAGCCGAGCCAGCCGATAGTCTCATCCGCCAGCATTCTTAGGAAGAGGCTTAGAGCGATAAGGAACACGATTCCAGATGCTGTTTCAACCTTCCTCTCAAAAGAGTCTTTAAAGAGGATTCTTAAACCTAGAATAATTATTTGAAACAGGCCGTAGGCCAGCATTAGGTTTGCCACCGCCCCGTATAAGACCGGGTGGTTGCTTGCAGGAGCGGGGAGCATTATGCCGCGTGAAACCTCAACCAGTTGAAAATCCTTGAAAAAGCCGATCGCCTCACCCGCCAAGCTGGGGTTCATGGCCCACATGGCCCCAACCAGTATTAGGAAGACGCCGGCGTTGAAAACACCTATCCAGTCGGTTTCCTGTTTCCTTCTAGCCCCAGTCACTCTAAGCCGGTTAGGGCTGAGCTTTTATAAGCTTTTAAGCCTCTAAGCCCCGTGACCCATGAGAAAGTGAAGGAAGGCGGTGAAACAAGGGTTCTCTTCATCGAGCCTCCGAAGGAGCCTTGGTTCCTAATGGGCGACTACTTAGCGCCGCCGTACGGGATAATTCAGCTCGCAGCCTATCTTGAAAGAGAGGTTGAAAACGTTGAGATTGAAGTCTTGGACTGCAATGCTCAGCGGTTAGACTGGAGGGGGATGGAGAGGAGAATAGAAGCGTTCAACCCCCATATAGTTGCTTCAAGCGCCCTGGCTACTTGCAACACTTACGTTGTAGCAAGAACCCTTGAAACAGTGAAAAAGATCAACCCGGATATTCTCACCGTCACGGGAGGGCAGCACTTCACCGCGACCGCTCAGGAGAGCCTTGAAGAATACCCGGTTATAGACGTGATAGTTAGAGGGGAGGGTGAGCAGACCCTCGCGGAGCTGGTTAAAAGCAGGATTGAGGGGACTGGCTTCTCAAGCATTAGGGGAATCTCCTTCAGAAACGGCGGCGAGATTAAGCATAATCCTCCCAGGCCACTTATTGAAAACCTGGATTCTCTCCCGTACCCCGGCTACCATTTCGTCAAGGATTTCGTCCACAAGTATCATTTCAGCGCGATGGCTGGTAGAAACACGCCTTACGCTCTCGTCGAGGGCTCAAGGGGATGCGCTCACCGCTGCACCTTCTGCTCCCAGTGGAGGCACTGGCAGGGAGGGTGGAGGGTTAAATCCCCAAAGCGTTTGGCGGACGAGATGGAGTATTGCTACAGGAACCATGGGAGCAGGTTCATCTGGCTGACTGACGACAACTTCGGATTAGGCAAGCGTGCGAGCGACCTGGCTGACGAAATAATAAGCAGAGGAATATCTGAGGACATTATGTGGTTCACCCAGGCTAGGTGCGACGACGTTGTCAGAGGGGAAAGCATCCTGCCTAGGCTGAGGAGAGCTGGGCTCCGCTGGGTTCTCCTAGGAGTGGAAAACCCTGATCCAGGGGTTCTAGAATCCTTCAGGAAAAACATTACTTGGGAGCAGGCTAAGGAGGCGGTGAAACTGTTGAAGAAGAACGATATTTTCACCCAGGCGATGTTCATAATAGGCTCCCGCAAGGACACCTCCAAGTCTATTGAGAAACTAAGGGTTTTCACGGATGAGCTTGATCCTGATTTCGCAATATTCGGCATCCTGACACCGTTCCCCGGGACAGAGCTTTTCGAAGAGGCGAGGAGAAAAGGCTGGATAGAAGACTACAACTGGTCCCACTACGATATGCTCCACGCAATAATGCCCACTGAGACGCTTTCAAGAAAAGAGGTTCAGGAGGAGCTGCACGAGTGTTACAGGCATTTCTACGGTTCTTGGAGCAGGAGGATCCGGGGACTATTCTCCTCAAACCAGTTCAGGAGAAGAGTGTTCTTCTACATGGCTTTCAGAGGAGTAATAAGGCAGGTTAGAAGCCTCACATGGTGAAACCTATGCAAAGCTTTGAAAAACTCGTGGTAATCAGCGTCGCCGTCTACTTGGTCAGCCTGCTTACGGTCTTAATAATCGTTTTCAACACGCCGCTGGTGCAAGCAGACCCCTCTTCCAGAAAGACTTTAACATGGATTGTTTTCAACACGATCTGTCTTGCAGGTGTTCTCGCATCTGTTTCTCCTGAAACCTGCTCGAGGATTTTCTCCAAGAAGGCGGGGAGCAATACTTTACATCGAAAAAGAATCGAGGGCCATCATCCTGCCTGCAATGCTTTTTCAACGCACGTAGTCAAAATAGGGGGTCACGTGTTTTGCGCAGCATGCACCGGCCTGTTTCTAGGAGGTGTTTCCGCAATAGTTTTCTCAACAGCATACTTCTTCTCAGGATTAAGCCTTGAAAAAAGCCCTCAACCAGTGCTGATAGGAGTCATCATGGTTATGCTTGTTCTACTGGGGCAGGCGGCCAAGGGGTTTATACGCGTATTTCTAAACCTTATCTTCCCAATCGGAGGCATGCTTGTTTTAATAGGCTTCGACAATCTTTATGAAAACCTTTTTCTCAACGCTTTCATCACAGCACTTATAGTTTTCTGGATTATTGTGAGAACCATGGTTTCCTCATGGAGCCATTGGAAAACCTGTTCCAGCTGCAGCTCTCGCTGTGCTGCGAAAATTGAATAAAAAATACTTGTGTATTATCTGCGTCTACTGTAGATAGCTCCTAGCAGTATCAGTATGCCGAGCAGTATTAAGAATAGCGGCCCGAATTCTATACGATATTGCGCTGGCAGAAGAAGGTTCATCCCCATTAGAATCAGGAATACTCCGAAAACAATAGCTATGATTTGGCCGAACCTCGGGATACCGAAACATTCGTCCTCACGCCTCCAGTATTCTTTAGCCTGCTGAGGCGGAGGTGGGTATAATGATGCTCCACACTGCGCGCAAACCGTTGCCTCATCCGCGTTTTTATAGCCGCATTTAATGCAGTACACCATTTAAACTCCGAATAGCCTCCCTGGCCTCTGATATAAGGGTTTCGCAGCCACGGTTCCTCTCAGAAGTAGAAGGGCAGTTCAAAACCTAATCCAAGCCACTCCACATCTCCAGTATAAAACATCTATACTTATACCGTAAAATGGACATGGATTCAACCAATAACTATTCTAATCAAGTGTTTTTTTACTTAGCAGGCGGGTGGTCTAACCATAGGTAAACCTTTCTCTCCTTTGTATCCACATCTATATCAAGCATAGTTAATTCCTCCACACTATTCCTCAATTCATACCCTACGATACGGGTGGCGGTCTCGCGTTCAATCAACCTGTCAGCGAGAAAGTGGGCATAATCCACGAGGAGATCCAGATCATGGCTGCCTGCCCACACGATAAC
>JAFNIX010000017.1 GCA_017601225.1 Candidatus Brockarchaeota archaeon
TGACTGTTGCGATTCAGGGCTACGGTAACGCTGGCTCCCTGGCGCATTTCTTGGCGACTCGGCTTTTCAGGAATGTTAGGGTTGTTGCGGTGAGCGATTCCAAGGGAGGGGTTTTCAACGAGGACGGGTTGCCCTACAGTAGGGTTAGCAGGGTTAAGATGGAGACGGGGAGCGTTATAAACTATGAGCCTTCAAAGAAGGTTAGTAACGAAGAGGTTCTTGAGCTTCCGGTTGACGTTCTGATTCCGGCTGCGCTTGAAAACCAGATAACCCGGGGTAACGCTGACAGGATTAAGGCTAGGATTGTGCTTGAGCTCGCGAACGGGCCTACTACTCCTGAGGCTGACGAGATTCTTCACAGGAGGAATGTTTTCGTTGTTCCGGACTTCCTGGCTAACGCTGGGGGTGTGACAGTATCGTACTTCGAATGGGTTCAGAACCTTTCAAGATACTACTGGGATTATGAAGAGGTTTACAGGAAACTTGACGCTAAGATGACCAGAGCGTTTTGGGAGGTTGTTGAAGCCTTGAATGAGTTTAAGGATAAGGATATTGACCCTAGGACGGCTGCCTACGTGGTGGCTGTTAGAAGGGTTGTTGAAGCAATGAAGGCTAGGAGATGGGTCTAGGAAGCAGTTTACACCGTTTCCAACAATGTTTAAACGAAGTTTTTAACGATTGTTTACACGTGCTTGGCACGCTGCTCAAGAAGGCTTAGGGAGGCTGGGCACTTGAATTGATGCACGTTTTTAAAGAGGAAAAAGAATATATAAAACCATCCGACTACTATAAGTGTAAAAATGAAGGCATGCATCTTGGTTAAAACCAGTTCTGGTAAGCACAAGGATGTCTCTAAGAAAATAAAAGGCATGAATGGTGTGAAAATGGTTTTCCCAACCTTCGGAAGGACTGATGTTGTTGTGGATGCGAAGGTTTCAGACTTCAAGGAGCTCGCGTCACTGTTGTCGAAAATCAGCGGGATCAAGGGGGTGCTTGCAACCGAGACGCTGATAGCCTTGGAGGTGTAGAATCATGGTGAGGGGTGTTATGCTTGTTAAAGCCGGCTACGCTGCTGCCCTGGAAATATGTCAAGCAGCTTTGAAGATTAAGGGTGTTGTGGAAGCCTACCCTGTTTTCGGAAGATTCGACGCTGTGGTCTTCATTAAGGCTGAGGACGTTAAAGGGTTGAAGAAAACAGCTTTGAAAATACTTGGTTTGAAAGGTGTTAGAAGCACTGAGACCCTCATAGAGGCAGCCTAACCCTTTTATTTTTTTAAAAAAAGGCGTGACACGTTAGGGTGGGTTGTCTCCAGCCTCAGGTAGGATTATGGATATGCTGCCTCTCCGCATGCCTTTTTCCCGTAGTTTCTGAAATGTTTCAAGCAGCTTCTCGTAACCATTGCCCTTGTAGAGCACTACGCCTTCTTCAACCGCGTCGAAAATCAACGGGCTTCCTTTCCTCAGCATATCCAGAGCCTCTTCAAGAGTATAGGGGTGTGGCTCCACCGGTATCTTAATATCTGAGAGGAGTTCCAGAATATCCCCTATCCTGTCGATGTAATTCTTCTCGAAGCCTCCTATTATGAGCAGGTCGTAGTCGCTCCAAGGCACCCAGTCTCCTCTAGCCCTGGAGCCGAAGAGTATTACTGCTGTAAGCCTGTATCTTGCAGCCAGCCTCTTCACAACGTCTCCAATATTCTGCAAAATAATCATCCTCGTTCCTCGAAGAATAGCTTGGCGAAGCTTATTAAACGCTCCGCAGCTTCAACTGCTTTTCGCGACGTGGCTTCATCATAGGCTTCATGGGGTGTTCCAGCGGGATGCGCATTAGGATATCTAGATGGAACATAGTGCCTGTCGAGCTCCCTGGCATACTGTAGAAGCTCGTTTATCGTAAGATTCTTCTTCTCTGCAAACTTCTCCAAAAGTATTCTAACGCTGTGACCCCAGGGGGCCTCGTTAACCAAGTAGAGTAGAGCCTTAGCGGCTTTTTCAGCAGCCTGGTGTGAATAGTAGGCTGCGGCATTGTATCTTCCCGCATCGTGAAGGATTCTGGCTGTCTCCAAGTCCCAAACCCCCTCTTTGAACCATCTTGAAGCCTCGTCCCTCAAGCCATTTTTAAACTGGCCCTGCTGATTATTAAGAATTGCCCTAGGAGTTAAACTCGTTTTCGCGAAAATATTTCAGGCTTGAATGTTCGTATAAACAAAGAGTAGCTTTTAGCATGCGGGGGAATCGGTCTAAAGGCCTTTTCGAGACTTGCCTGCAGGATTCAAACCTGTTCTTTCCTGGTTGCTGCTTCTAAAGCCCTCGCAGTCTCATAACCTATTATTACTACGAGTATTGTGAGTAGAATGTTTGCGAAGACCAGCGGGTAGAACTGTCTTATCAGTATCGACGTGAAGGTTTCTCTTCTGGCTGAACCCTGGATTACGAGTAGGCCTGCTGAACCGGCTCCCCCCGCCTGTGCTGGAAGCACTGAGACAGCGTGGATAACGTTAAGCCTGAGGGAGTAGAATACGCTGGTGAAAATCACGCAGGCCTCTAAAGCCCCTAGGAGTAGCTCGACAACGGTGTGGCTGACCATTCTGCTCCGGGAAACCTTGACGATTGTTAAAAGGCCGATGGATATGCTGAAGAATGCTGTGGTGAAAACAGGTATTGAAAGGAAAGTTATGCTTGTCAGCCCTGGGTGGTCAACGTGCTCGCCGTAGTTCTTCAGCTCATACCAGGTTATTGCGACACTCCCGTTCAGCAAGTCGCCTTCGAAAACCACGAGCGGGAGGGTCAGCAGCATCATGAAGAATACTCCTGCGGCGACAGAGGCTAATGCGCCTACTGCCAGCCATTTCCGAAGCCTTTTTGCAAGCGGGAGAATTATCTTAGCCGTCAACCAGATCCACCTTCCTAGACTCCATAATGCTGCTCCCTAGGAAAACATACCTCATTATCACGTAGCAGGCCACCCCCTTTTTCTCAGGCTTGACTGTGAAGCCTGAAACGGGTTGAAGAATACTGTTGAAGCTGTCTGAGCCAAGGTAGCGGAGTCTCCCATACTCGTCCCTATCGTAATACTGGATTTCGAAAGAAGTGTTGAAGGCTACAGGGTTAGGGTTGAACGCTACTATGGAACTGTTAACAGTCTTGAAGTCAATTTTCTTCCAGCTGAAGGTTACAGGATAGTGGCCGGTGAGATTAGCCTTGTCGAAAAGTATTTTACAGTGGACCCAGAAGCAGGATGCTGTTGAAGAAGAGTTAGCGTAAAGAGCCTCGTAGACTTCTAGCGGAATACTCACTACTAGAGTGTTGTTTTCAAAGAGGCACTGTGCGGGGGTGAACTCCCTGCCGGTAGCGTTAATCTTAACATTCTCAATTCTTCTGAACTCAAGCATGCGTATGTTTCCGTAGAAAGCCTTGAAGAACCGGTAGTCCTCTGAGACTGATAGGGATCGCAGAACTATGCTGGGCCCATTAACATCTATAGTCTGGTGGACGTGGAATATTGGGATAATGGTCATCGTGAGAATGTCGAAAATGGAGAAGAAGAGAACCACGGTTAGCAGCGTCCTGCCGATCTCAGCCCCATGGAGAAGGCTTTTCAGATATCTGAAAATTAGGATGAATAATACTGCTAGAAAAGGAGGAATCCACAAGAGCCTTGGGACTGTGAAGACAACCTTGTAAAGCACGTATTCTCTACTTATCGGGTTGTCGGGCCCAGGGTTAGCGTCGCCCTTAGTAACGACGGTTCTCCCAGTAGTGCTCATAACTCTGTGGACTATGCAGTTTACCCTGTTGACGCCTTCAACTATAACAATGTCGCCGACAGTGTAGTTGCCCTTGACCCCTATAACAATGTCTCCGACTAGAAGAGTTGGCTCCATGGATCTGCCTGAAACCATGAAGAAGGAGACAGGGAAATCTATGAACCTGGCTAGGGCGAGGAGTACGAGGGTAAGGAGGAGAAAATAGCCTGTGAAACGGGTGGGATTATGCAGAAGCTTTACCCGCGTTGTAAGACTACCCATGGATGACCACCCTGACAGGGTACTCGACCTCAACCTTTGAGCTTGGAACATAGTAGTGGAAGCTTAGTGTTAGAACTATTTGTGAGGGAGGCGTGGGGCTGAGGCTGAACGTGCCGTGAATAATGCTGTCGGCAAACCCCTCAAGCGTTACTTCAGAAGTTGTATCAACCAGAACATTGCTTCCCACTATTTGAATAGGCGTGGTTCCAAAACCGGGCCCAATCCAAAGGTTTATAGAGCCAAAGTATCCCTCCGGCACCTCGACGCTTTCAACTTTAAGGTAAGCGTTGTAAACCTTTGAGTCTTGGTTTTGAAACCCCAGTATGCCCATGTCCTTTACGCTGCACTCGTAAACGTCTCCACCCACAACCTCGCTGAACGACTGGGAGGGCAGGATGACCATATCCCCCTGTTTCACTTCGAGGCGTGCATTCCTGACTATTGGCCTGGTTAAAACATCTAGACAGGCTTTCCCGTCTGAGCCTGCTGTAGCTTGGTTTAAGAGAGACCCGCCGCCGTCGTAGAGATAGACTGTCCAACCTTCTTCAAGCCCCGTGACGTTGATGAACCGGGGGTTTGCATCTGCGCATGCGACGAAATCGTCGAAATACGCGGTTATCGTGCCACCCGCTCTATACACGCCGACGCCAACAAGGTTAACTGTGAAAGCCGTATCAATGGCGCTTAAGGGACTGCCCTGCTGGATGCCAGTAGTATCGTAGACTGTGAAACTCACACTCCCGGCGTATTCCCTCCTACCTAAGAATATGAACCAAGTGTTCTCAGCCAGTCTTAACGAAGCCTCAGTGACAGTGGTCCATGCTGCTCCTGACAGCCTCCTTATGGTTATGAATCTGTTAGCGCCGGTTCCACGGCGATATCCCATCAGGTTGAAAAGCGATGGTGAATCAGCCATGATGAGTCCGCTGTACTGGTTGTTAGCATTCGTAATATGGAGCTCCTTCACGAGAACATGCACCATGCTTGTCCCGGCTGGGGGGCTTGCCGCGTAATGGGCGACGCACGCTCCTCCCCAGCTTGATGCTAGGGAGCTTGCGGACACTGCTATGTATCCCGCTGGGTTCCAGCTCCAGGTGCCAGCGTTAACGGTGAGCCTCCCACTGGTGAAAGGGTTGTCAGAGTAGTCATCCCAGACGAACGCACTCCTCTTGGTGAGAACCAGTATTCCGGGAGAAGCCACCTGGATCTCCGCCTTAGTGGCGTCCTCGTAGAGCTCTACTGAAACCCCCGGGGTGTTCAGGTCCTTGAAAATTACAGGCGGGTCAACCTGGCTGACCGCCAGAGTGAAAGCGTAATATGTGAAGACAGTGGCGCAGGCAAGTGTTACACTGGTTGCGAGAATTAGTAAAACGTATAGTTTGAGATGAATAGGTTTAGAAAAAATGGTAGGGGGGAGGGGTTTCGCCCGCATCGCTTCTCCTCAGCCTACGGCGGTGTCTCATCCGACTGAGGCGAGTATACTAGTTCTATTGAAGCATCGTCAGATCCTGTTCCAGAGCTTGAGATCTTTAGTCTTAGGCTTACGCTGAGCTCTCCATTTGGGTTTATGCTGCCTATGCTTGTTGTTCCTGTCTGCCTAAGGTTGATTTGCGTTGAACCCACTATTAGAACTGCCTCCGTAATGCTTGAGTTGCTAAACGCCTTGTTTACCTTAATCCACAAATAGTATGTCTGATCATCCTCGTTTTTAATCTTCATTATGTTATGGTAGAGCGTCGTCCCCCTCCTTGACGGGTGTACAGTTATGTCTGCGTCAGTACCATCCTCGCTCAGCGTTACCGTTATCGTGCCGCTGAGGTCGGGCCCGCCAGCATTAGTCCCAGTGGTGTCGAAGTATATTGGGCGTTTGCTCCAGCTTGCAGCTATATCCATCGGATAGTATACGAAGACCGCTGCGTTCACCGCCGACACTGCTACTGCTATGAGTATTGCGAGCATGAGTATTCCCCGAGTGTTGCTTCTCGTCCTGTTCATTTTCCGCTAGTAGCCATGTTTACTCTGCGAGGCGGTGATTAAGATTGTTTCATACAGAAGATGATTTACGCAAAAAATTAAACACTCAGAGGGAACGCGGAAAACACGTTTTATAAGGGTTTTCTCCAAGATTCCCGCTTTTCTCGTTCTTGTCGTTTTCCGACATGGTGTCTAAGGTTGACGCTTATTGGAAAGGATAGTTGGAAACATGCCTACGTTATTTCCACCGGTCTCCTCCCGTATCTCCTGCAGGCTTCAAAATACGTTTCAAGATTCTCAATCGGCACGTTGTCGGGAATCGAGCCGGAAACGTTTATGAAGTAACCCGGGTATCCGCCTGCTATTTTCAAGCATCTTTTAACCTCGTTCACAACGTCTCCAACGCTTCCGTAGGTTAAAACACCTATGTCAACACCCCCCACTATAACCTTCTCAGACCCATGTTTCTCGACAATGCTGCTAAGATTGCTGCACTCCTCCAGTATGAAGCCGTCCGCCCCGGCTCTTGCAATGTCGTCGACAATCGGCGTGACGTCGCCGTCTGAGCAGAAGAGTATCCTTATCCCTTTCGGCTTTAAAATGCTCCAGAGCTCCTTGTAGCGTGGGAAAACATGTTTCCTAAGCCACTCCGGTGGGAAGAATGGTCCCCTTGTGGAGCAGATGTCGTCGTGGCTTATGAAAACCTTTATGTCCGTCTCCGCCCACGCTTCAAACTCTAGCTTCGAAATCCTGTGGAACCTTTCCAAGAGTTTTTCAAACCTTTTAGGGTCGCGGTATGCTGCTTTAACCGTCCACTCTAAGCCGAACGTCATTATGAGCCACATGAAGCAGGTCTGGTATTTCCCCCCGGGAACCAGCTGGCTCCTGTAGAACGCTTGCTTCGCAGAGTGTTCTCTTCTGAAGAACTCTGCCAGTTCCTCCCTGCTCGGTATCTCCCACTCCTCAAGCGGGTTAAACTCTAGAACGTCTTCAACCGTTTCAACGTTGAAAACTGTTCTCCACGTCGTCGGGTATGCTTCCGACCATGAGTCCCCCCTAGTCTTGAAGGCTTGAGTGTTTCTTCCAAGAATATCCCACGGGTGGACCGGGTCCCAGGTTGCCCAAACCATGTCCAGGTCGAGGGCCTCATACGTTCTTCTAAGAGCTTCATCAGGCTGCTTCAAAGGATCTATTCCTGAGACTTTTCTCACGAAGCCCGTGTGAGAAATGAACTCAACTTGTGCAACCCTGTCGGTTTCCTCCAGCCTTACCGCTGCGAGACCCCTCTCGTAACACATCTCCGATGCATGAGGCCGGCGGCTAAAGTTATAATGTTTCCGCTTCATGTGACCCCGGGCTACGTAGAGCCGAATATTGTTAGAGCCTGATTGTCAAGCGTTGCGCGTTCTCCGCCGGGGTTATCAGTGTGCCGAGCGCGTCTTCCTCAGCAACCCCTCCCTCGACAGAACGGATGCTTCTCACACCCCTTAATAGCAGGCGCCATTTTTTCGACGAGCCGTCGGCCTTAACCCTGATGCTTCCCCCTTCCCTACTCGCCTCCAGAGTCATCGCAGCACCGCCTTTCACAGTCGGAACGCGTGTCGAAACCCTAGTGTTCTCCTGCAGCTCGAACAGGTGGAAGGTCACTTTGTCAGCGTAATCGTAGTCGGGCCTCTCATCGTTGGCTCCCACGGGTATGATCGTGTTCGGCCTCGCCATCAAAGGTAGGCTCAAGTACCCGTGTTTCTCCCGAACCCAGCGCCCGCCTTCAACCACCCGCCCAGTTATGAAGTTCGTCCACCTTCCCCCGGGCAGATAGTAGTCCACAACCCCTTCCGGCGAGAATACTGGGGCGACCAGCAGGGATTCTCCCAGCATGTATTGACGGTCGAGATGGCTGCAGGCAGGGTCCTCGGGGAACTCCAGCACCATGGGCCGCATCACCGGTATGCCTTTCTCATGGGCTTCGCACGCGGCGTTGAAAATATAGGGCATAAGCCTGCACTTAAGCCTGGTGAAGAAGCGTAATACTTCCACAGCCTCCTCGTCGAAAACCCAGGGAACACGGTACGTGCTGCTACCATGGAGGCGGCTGTGCGAGGAGAGCAGGCCGAACGCGCACCACCTCTTGTAGAGATCCGGCGAGGGTGTTTGCTCAAACCCTCCAATATCGTGGCTCCAGAACCCGAAGCCTGAAAGGCTGAGCGAGAGTCCTCCCCTGAGGCTTTCAGCCATCGACTCGTATGTTGAGGTGGAGTCTCCACCCCAGTGGACGGGGAATTTTTGACAGCCCGCTGTGGCTGAGCGGGCGAAAACCACGGCCTCACCCACGCCGAGCTTCTCCTCTAAAACCTCGAACACAGTCCTGTTATACAGGTACGCGTAGTAGTTGTGCATTTTTAAAGGGTCTGAACCATCATGGTAAACCACGTCCGTAGGGATTCTCTCCCCGAAGTCTGTTTTGAAACAGTCTACACCCATTTCTAACAGTTTGCGCAGCTTACCCTGGAACCAGCTGCACGCCTCCGGGTTCGTGAAGTCAACTATCCCCATTCCAGCCTGCCAGTCATCCGTCTGCCAAACCTCGCCCCCGGGCTTCTTGAGCAAGTATCCTTTTTCAACAGCCTCTTCGAAAAGCTCTGACTGCTGGGAGATATACGGGTTTATCCAGACGCAGATACGCAAGCCAAGCTTCTTCAGCCGTTTAAGCATCTCCGCCGGGTTTGGGAAAACGTTCTCATCCCATTTGAAGTCGCACCAGTGGAGCGGCTTCATCCAGAAGCAGTCGAAATGGAAAACGTGCAGGGGGATGTTTCTCTCAACCATCCCGTTTATAATGCTTGTGACGGTCTCCTCGTCGTAGTCCGTGGTGAAAGACGTTGTTAACCATAGGCCGAAGGACCATGCCGGCGGCAACGCTGGCCTCCCGGTTAAAGCAGTGTAGCGTGTTAAAACCTGCTTAGGCGAGGGCCCATAGATAAGGAAGTACTCCAAGTATCCCCCTGGCACGCTGAACTGGACTCTCTCCACGTTTTCAGAGGCGATTTCGAAGGAAACGCGCTCAGGATGGTTGACGAACACGCCGTAGCCCCTGTTCGTCAAGTAGAACGGTATATTCTTGTAGGCGTGTTCGCTTATTGTTCCAGCATCCTCGTTCCACATTTCAACAGTCTGACCGTTTTTAACGAAGCTGGTGAACCGTTCGCCCAGCCCGTAGACGCATTCCCCAACGCCCAGGGAGAGCTGCTCCCTCACGTATCTTCCCTCAGGAGTATCCATCAGCCCCATAGCTCTCCCACCGCTGCTGGTGATTACGCGATCACCCTCCTTGAACTCAACCCGCCAACCTCCTTCCTTCTCAACCCGGACAGTTAAGCTACCGCTGGTCAGCCTCGCCGCCTGCGCATCCTCATAAACCGCCACCCTCACCGCAGGATCCATGTTTATCTGGAAAAAGGGCTTCGAGGGCTTCCGCCCCTTATGGTGGAAAACCTGCACACGGATAATGTTTTCCATTGGGGATGTGAAACGGACGGTTAACAAGGGTAGGCTTACGGTGTCGGCACGGTGGGCCACGCGCCTGGTTGCAGCGTAAACTGTTAGGGAATCGGGCTCAGCCTTAACCTCTTGAACCTGCACAGGGTAGTGGGGTGTGACGCCTGGACGCATCCGCCAAAAACCCTCTGTGAACCTCATTCCTTTTCGAATAAGACTGTTAAGGCTCGCATTATAAACCTAGCTTCGTTAAACACTTTCGGAAGGAGGCGGGTGCTTCTTAAGCATCTCATCCAAGTAGAGAAGTATTGTGAAGACTCCGATAACCATCAGGATTAAACCTATTGCGCTGATGATTGACGGCTGGCTGCTTGCAGGCTTAACAGTAACGGTTAACCTGTACTCGTCGAGCTGCTCTCCTCCTCCGAAAACCTTCACCACCAGCTCCCCGCCCTCCTTGGCGTACACGGGAAACCTTATCGAGGCTTCCCCGCCTGGCTTAAGGCTGATCTTCCGGGCTTGTTCCAAGCCTTCCTCGATTAGAACGACTTTGAAAACCCCCTCGTTGTCCCCCGTGTTTCTAACGCTCACCTGTAGGGTTGAAGTTGCGTTTGAAAACCTTGCTGCAGACACCTCTGCCCTGAGCTTGACGGGGGCGCTGGAGACTACAACACCGGGTATTCGAAGTGTGAGAACATAGTTGTCCGGAGCATCCGCCTCGTTCGTGTTCAGCCATTGCAGCCGGGTGGTGTTCGCGATAAAAGGTGGCTTAGCCCAGGCCGGGTCTGTTGTGAAATTAAGCAGCCTAACCCTCCCCGTGAACCTGAAGTCCATAACGTCTATCCAGCTGCGCGGGTCCGTGAGCGTGAAGTAGTCTGTGACAACCACCTGGTAAACGTCTCCGCCGAGCGGCATGAGGCTGCTCGTGGTATTCAAGAATATGTCGACAGTGAACGTAACCGCGCCGTTAAGCTTCTCCATCACGCCCGGTGTGCCCGTGTTGCAAAAGACCTGCTCATCAGGGTCAAGCTTTGACTGGGAGTGTATCACGTAGAGTGTTTTAGAAGGGTCTGTTGTGAAGAAGAGCAGGATTAGGCTTAGGGTTGAATCCTGTTCGCTGATGATTCTTTCCACCACCTCGCTGTTGGAAATCAGGCTTCTGCCGGCTGCGTCGAACGGGTGCTGCTTCAAAGTCACCCTTGCAACACCGTTATCCATGAACTCCACCTGCATGTTGAGCCCAATCAGGTAGTTCAACTGGGGTCTAGCGGGAAGAGTTACCAGCGTGGTTGAAACTATGAGGATCAGGATTGACAGCAGTATTCTTGAAAGCCTCAAGACTGAGCCCTCCTGAAAGTGAATTGGAAAAGGTCTGTCTCCAAGTACATCGCCTGGCAGTAGAGCATGGTTGAACCCAGAAAGCTCTTCTCTTCGAAGCCGTACTTGACATGATACTGGGAGAAGTCGCCTATTTTAACAGTCAATCCTTCAAGGAGCTCGACGTCAACCCATCCTGCTTGCGGAACATATATCTGGGGCCAAGCGTGCCCACCCCAGTTTTCCGATGTATCGTAACCCGTTTCAGTCCTCCTTATCCACATCGTCACAACATCCTTGTCCTCAAGCAGGTAGATGCCGTGCACCACTCTTGAACGCACTCCAAGTATTCTTGCAAGCGTTACGAAAACGTCGGCAACCTCCTCACAGTCCCCGTAGACTATCAGCCTGCCGCCCCTGGTAATAAGCGCGTGCTCCGCACCTCTCCTCCAAGTCGGCTGATAGTCAAGCCTGGCGAGTATCCATTTCCCAATTTTGCTGCATGCTTCAACAGGATCCCTGGCGTCTAGGCCGATGCTCTGAGCTATTGAAACATAGGTCTGGTTTTCAACAGCCCAGTACCTCTTACCCCCCGTGTTTTTCTCAACCTGAGAATAGTTGAGCCAGGGAATGTTCTCCATGAGAAGCCTGTATTTTTCAACAGTCACTTGAAGCGTGGCGTTTAGCCACGTGGCTTCGCCGCCCGACAGGCTCAAGTTGTAGACGAGTATCAGGGCACCGTCTTCGCCGCTTTTCCTGTATAAGGGCTCCATGCTTGTCTCCAAGAGCCTTACGAACTGGTTGCTCGCGTTAACCGGGAGCCACATGTAAACCAGGTCCACCACAGTGTTGTTAGAAGGATTTCTAAGCAGGAAGCTTTGGCTTAGAATATAGGTGTAGTTGCGTCTCTCCAAATACTCCACCCGGGCTTCTCTCGACACCGCTCCCTGGTCTCCCTGAGGGTACTGTGTTTTACCAGGGAGGGAGCCAAATACTAGGCTGACGCCGATTACGGTTAAAACCAGTCCTATGATAAGCTTTACATGCTGCAACTTAGTCTAGGCATGTATCCTTAGTTTTTAAACTTTCAACGAAAGTCTTTGGCGTTTCTTAAAGGGTTCACATCTGGCGGCAAACGTGCAGCCTGAAAACGCGGCTAACAGGAGGACTATAATGCTCCAGGTGGGAGCCGCCTCTTTTTCAACAAGGCTCGCATCCGAAAAATCTTTAAAACTGTTTTCCACAGGGGGTTTTGAATTAGTCAAAGCTTCCCCACCCGTTATGCTGTTGCCAGGGTTCCTTATTCTCCAAGACACATCTCCATATATCACCTTGTTAAGGTAGAAATTGTAAGAGCTGAACGAGGGTTTGGAAGGTGAGAAAACATTTGTGTCGAGAAGGTATGTTTCAACAGCCTCTAGGAATGATTGGCCCACGTCTCCCGTGGCGAAGAAACTTTTCCAGAACACTGGTAGAATAGGGTTGCTAGACCATTCTGTTCTGGAGCTGGCGATTACTAGGGCTGGTCCTCCTTCCGACGTGACGAGGACGCGTGCTAGGCTTTCACCCTCCAGGTCTATTGCTCCCGTAAAGCAGGCAGACATGTAGTGTATAGCGTAATTCTCAACTATCCTGCTTGCCTCCTTAGAAGTTATTAGTGGTCTCAACTCTCCATCCGGTGTTATTGTGAAAAGCGCATCCTGACTGCCATGGGTTATTGTCACTAGGTAGGTTACGTTTTTTAAAACGAGAGGATCCAGTATGCCCGGCGCTGTGTTCACGCATATCGGACTGCACGTGTGCAACACGTCTAGCAGCGTGTCAACGTTAACAGCCTGGTCTTTCAATACGAGGAATAGGCCTGGTTGAAAACCTGTTTCAACCCGAATAATCTTCCTGATTAAACGGTCTAATTCCTCCTCGTTTCTCACCGGTAGTCTTCCAACAGCGATCCTGGGAATGTTTCCACCTAGGAGGCCGACTTCAGATTCGTTCCAGTCTGGGACGCCGTAATACCAGTCGGACGGCTTATAGTTGAAGTCAGCGAGCCCATGCTCGTCGCTCGGAGAGTAAACGTATTTCGTGGGCACATGCTCATATGTTCCGACTAGAAGAAGATACTTGACACCGGAACGCATGTGTTCTTCAGCGATGAAATCGTGGAGTTTTTCAACAATACTCTGTCCCGTTGCATTCACGTTGATCAACTCGATCGGGTAGAACTTGGCTTTTACGCCCTGTGCTGCTTTAAAGTCTAAGAAGCCCTGCAGAATACCCATGTAGGATCCGGGTCCGATGACGAGCAGATCGTAGCCTTCGAATGTTTCCGCCACGGTTTTGTTACGGGGCGAGTCTCCCGTGAACAATATTACCACTATTAACAGAGCGAGCGTAGTGCATTTACCAGCTCTGCCAGGACCCGCCACAAGGAGGAATCCGAATCATCTATACTTATGACTCGGTTTGGTTTGAAAAATACAGACATTTGCTGTCTGCATTTGAAAATACAGACATGGGTCGGAGGCGGCTGGCGTTAAGAGGCTCGACGCTTTCTGAAACTAGACCCGCATGCTAATGCAGGCAGGGATTTCTAACGGCTGTCCTTGTTTCAGCCGAATTGCCACTGGCCTTTCGAATCCAGCAGTCCCACGGGTATTTTTCTAGACTGTTCACTCGTCATGTCTAGCTCGACAACGGAGAATCCTTTCAGGAAACCTTCTCTCACAAGGCTTCTGAGAAGGTCGGATAGCGAGGGATACTCCCTGTTAGGCAGGTACAGTCTGGCGAATAGTGTCGGCTTCATGATTTCCTTCTGAAAACTCAGCAGGAAAGGCGTTTGCAATAGGCCTGAGGCGAAGGTCTGCATCTCGGTTCTCCCCGGAAACTCCGCTATCAGCTGGAGGAGCCGTGAGTCCTCCAGGGGGAAGGGGAGGATGTTTGCAACGTAGCCGAGGATAAGCCCGTTGGCCGTCAGCTTCTTAATCCTGTTCGAAACTGTCGGAACCGAGACGCCTGTGATCCTGGCGATCTCAGACATTGAAGTCTGGGCATCGCTCTCAAGAATGAGCATTATTTGGACATCAAGGGGATCGGCCTCCATGCTGTACCCTGGAGGATCGTCGAGAATAATGGGGCTAGACTCCGTCAGGCTCCTTCTTATATCGCTCCAGTTAATCCTCCATCTTTTAGATTCCGCGTCATAGTTTTGGAAACATGGTCCGACGCCAACTATTTCTCCAAGGGGATGGATGCTGAGGCGCTTCACCCCGTATTTCTCCTTAAGACTATTCAACAGTGATTCGTAAGCATTGTAGAAACCATACGGTATTTTGAAGCCCACCAGGTAGCCGAGGCTCCCCAGAACCCTGTAGGATTGAAACCAGTAGCCTAGGGATGAGACTCTCTCCATCAACTCCGCCTCGCTCCCTGCTTCAGGCTCTATCTCAACAATTGCTCTCCTAATCCCTATCTTGTGGTAGGCCAGGTTCGTAAGTATTCTGAGCTTGAGGGTTACAGCCATTTTCTCCAGTCTCCGGGATACTGTCGACGGAGCCACGTTTAACACCCTGGATATTTCCGCAATGTTACTCGGGCCGCGCTTACGGACCTCTTCAATGATTTGCAGGTCTAGGCTATCCATCGAGTAGAACGAGCCGTAAGGCTGTCTTAGAAAGTGGACGTGCGTCTCGCTGAGTTCCCTGAGCTCCTTCAACTTTCCATCAATTCCCATAGGACAGATTCAACGGGGCTATAAAGCCATTGTTTGTTCACGAGTTGTCTGACTCCCATCTTAAACACCATAGGGGTTCGGATATATTGCGGGTATCTCCATCCTCCTCGGGTAAACAGGCCTTGTGACGAGCAGGGTCGCAGCCAGGAAGACGGCTGCCTCTATAAGGGTGAACACGACAGCCCAGTTTGCCAAGTCGGGAAGCTCCTCTATGTTTATCCCGTAGCCCATGGCTACACTGGTGCTCACGATTGCTGCTGCAGCCAGCACCGCTACCAGCGACATTATTCCCAAAATTGGAGAGTAGCGCCGATGCTCCTGATGCTCTTCTTCGCGCCTCCTACGGATTAAACGAGAAAGGACTGTTGACACTATGCCGGTTAAAAGCGAGTAGGGTATTGACTCAGCCACCGGGTTGGCTGCGAAGAAAACTGCGTTAACCATCATAGGTTCCGAGGCTTTCAGCGAGACTGTTTTCTGACGCCCCTGAGCGTCCCCAGCCCATTCTTTGAAAACAGCCCATTCGCCCCCGCCTATCTTGTTCGGGCTGGAGACGGTGAGGGTTACCCTACTGTCTTTCCTCACCCATTCCCTGAACGGGGATGCTGGAGTGACGTCCACCACGTAGGCCTGGCTCTTCTCCACAGACAGCCTTACGGTGTAGGGCTGGTTCACACCAACTACGTTTACAGTCAAAAGTATCTCTGTTACATAGATCATGGAGATGTTGAGAGGCTTATCCACAGTAAAGCCTAGGTTCACGTTTGAAGTGACGGGTTTCCCGTTTATAGCCCAGCCTTCGAAACAATACCTTGTATCCTGAGCCCCGTAAACGGTTTCAGGCGCCGGCCCAATCTCAACCCTGCTTCCCGCAGAGTAATACTGAGCGTAAACATTGAAGCCGGGTGGAAGGGTTTGAGGAACCCTTGGTACAGACAGCAAGACCCCGTTTGGAGCAGTCGTATTGTACACCACCAGGTATTGAGTATCCCAGCCGGCTATTACAGTATACGGCTTAACCATGATCAGGGTTCCAGCAGGCTCCCTGAGGCTTACGTCTCCATGCCAGTTTAGGAAAACCCTCATCGTGCCGTTCCCATGGTTGACAGGCGTGTTTACTCCGAATCTTGCTTCAGAGTTTACAGGATACCAGCCGCTCCCATACGGGTCGCCGTAATCGCTTAAAACCCTTAAATAGTACATCGTGGGCTCCCACTCCGCCCTCTCCTCAACAGGCCCAGTCATTATTACCTGCGCAGGATTATCGGGCCCAGTGTAGTGTCTCCCGGTTCCGCTTCCAACCCAGCCTTTAAACGTGTACTCAACCCCCTCCTCCTCACCCCTCACCACGCTGGGTGTCACGGAGAATACTGCTTCAGCACCCTCGTCGTACCATCCTGAGCCCGTGGTCACCCCGTGGTCGGAGTAGACCGTCAGCCTGTGCTGCACATTGTAGTAGGCGACATAGACTGCCCCCGGCTTATCCGCTACGATTGTTCTGTCAGCCTGTTTTGAACCGTCTGACCATTCTCTGAAAACATATCTTGTGCCCCCTGCCTCCTCAACCCCTGGAACAATAACCTCGTGAGAGGACCCTGGAACCCAGTTTAGCACTACCGGCAGGCTCGTGTAAACAGTGCCGTCCACCGTGATCACACCCTGTCTCGGGCTCTTGTCGAAAGTCACCGTGTATACTGTTGCCGCCCAGTTTGCAACAGCGGTCTTAGGACCATTCATGATTATCGGGTTGCTGGTTAGGCCTGTTCCAGAAGCGTCGCCACTCCAGCCTGTGAACACGTATTGCACACCGCCCTCTACAACGCTCCCGGTTTCAAGCGTTGCGTAAGCGGTGGAGCCCTCGCCGTACCATCCTGCTCCTCCAGGGGTGCCGTACGGCGAAACCACCGTCAGATAATACTGTGTTGAGAAGTATGCTGTCACAGTTTCAGACACGCTGGGAACCGTGTAGACATGTGTCTGAGCCCCGCCGTCGCTCCAGCCTGCCCAGACGTATCTAGTGCCTGTTGCCCCTGGGACGGTTGAAACAGCCTCCAGCACGTGGGTTGTCCCAGTCACCCAGGTGAAAGTCACAGGCGTGGCATAGGGCACGCCGTCAACCCTTATGAAGCCCAGGCCAGTAACGGGGCTGGAGGATATGGTTATTGAAACAACGTTTATGACGAATATGGCTGAAAGGCCGCCTGGCCCACCGACCCTCATAATGGTCATCTGACTCGCGTAGTCGTCCACAGAGACTCCTCCTGTTGCCTGCCAGCTTGAGAACCAGTAGCCGGCTGGAGGATTCGGGTAAACCTGGACGGATGTTCCCTCGTCGTAAAACTCGCTTTCACCATTATTCTTAACCACTCCCCCAACCGTTATACTGCCGGATGCCGGGTTAGCGTAGAAAGTAACCCTGTACTGGGCGATCCAGTTGAAAGTAATCGTATGGGGGCTCTGCACGTCGGTGAAAACATGGCTTGTGCTCCCGTCTTCAACAGGCGGGTTGCTGTCGAGAGTGTAGCCTTTACACCTGTACCTCGCCGCCTCAGACTCGTAGGCGGGGGAGGTTACGCTCACCAGTAGGCTTCCACCCTGGTCCACCCATTGCGAGGGTGTTGGAGAGCCGTGGGCGCTGTTAACCTGGATCCAGAACTGTTTCTTCCAGTGGAAAACAATGGTGTGCGGAGCCTGCACGTTGACGAAAGTGTGGCTCAACCCTTCTTGAACAGGGTTCTCATCCACCCTGAATCCCGTGCAGATCCATTGATGCTGGTTGACAACGGTTTCAGCCGGGCTTGTTACTGAGGCGGTGAAGCTGGCTCCCTCGTCAACCCATGTTGAGGGGGTTGGACTACCATGGTCGCTAACCACGTTTATATAGTACTGGGCAGTGTACCGTGCTTCTTCATATACTGGTTCTGAAATCGGGCCGAAGTCATGGGAGACGCTCGGCGAGGTGCCTGAGACGGAGACGAGCCTAAACCGTTTTCCAGCCACTGTTGTTAACACGGTTTCCTCGTAAGAATAGCTTACGGTTGTCCCAGCGTCAACCCACTCCTCGTAGAAAGCATCCTCCACGTTTCTGCTGAAAACAGTGCCGCCCACAGTTATGGTGACCACTCTCCCGCCGGCGGCTTCACCACTAAGCCCAGACCAAGATATTGCAACCCTGTACTGGGCAGTGTAAGTTATTGTCTGCGTCAGCTGAGACGGCACGCTTAATGTTCCTGATGAGGGTGATGCAACATATCTTGTTCCAGGCTCCACAATGATAAGCGTCGAAACGCTCCAAGAGTAGACCCCGGTTTGAACATTGCTGAAAACTATAGTGTTCGACGTTGAGGATTTCGTCACCCCGTTGAAGGTAACGCTCCACTCAACCCCAGTGGGCAAGCCTACACGGGTGAAGGAGACTGTGTAGAAGGTTGTGAAGCACGCTGTCACCGTGCCCTTGCCGTTTACGGTTACACTGGTGTGCTGCGATGAGGCGTCAACTATGGTTATTGACGGATTGTCCACAACCCATTCTGAGAACGAGAACCCGGGGTTGGCTTCAGCAAATATGCTGACCTGGACCCCATTGTCATACCAGCCGGCTCCGGAGGGAACGGTTACTCCTGCGCCAGGCGGGTTGACCGTGAACGCGACCAGCCATTGTGCAACATAGTTTCCAGTCACTGACGCTGGACCCGTTGCGATAAGAGGTGTTTCAGGGCCGGTTACACCGACTAGCCGGAACCGCTTACCTGGGTCGCTGGTTGAAACAATGTTTTCAAAACTGTAGATCACTGAAACACCATTATCCACCCATATTGTGAAGGGCAGGTCGCCAATGCTCTTCGCCGAGCCTTCGACAGTGACAACGGTTCCAGAAGCCGTTTCATCTAAGCCGTTCTGGTTGAACACAACCCTGTACTGGGTCTTCCAGCTGGCAACCGCCGTCTTCGGCGAATCCATCGTGACCGGGTTTGAAGTTGAGCCTGTTCCCGAGGCGTCTCCGCTCCAGTGCGAGAAAACATGGCGTACGCCTTCCGGCCCTTCTACAATCAAGGGGTCTACTGTAGCATAGGCTGTTGAACCCTCGTCATACCATCCTTCGCCGCCAGCAGTTCCGTACGGCGTGCTCACAGTCAGATAGTATTGGTGTTTCCACGAGGCCGTTTGAGTAATCGGGCTGTTCACAGTTATTTGAGCCGGGTTCTCCATGCCGCTGTAGGACCCGCTTCCAGCCCCTGTCCACCCAAGCCAAACATAGCGTTCACCCTCAACTGTTGAAGGCGGGGTGGCGGTTATCTCCACGGTTGAACCGGCGTCGAACCATCCGCTGCCGGGGCTGACTCCACCGTGGCTAGTGACCATTGTCAGGTAGTACTGTGTCTTATAGCTGCCCGTGACTGTAATCGGACCCGTGACAATCAAGGGTGTGGAGGCGTCTACGCCGGTCAGCACATACTGCTTCTGGTTGACTGCAGCGACCAGCAGGCTCCTATAGTTGAAGACTATGCTTGCTCCAGCATCATACCAGGCGGCGTAGCCCTCCCTCCCGTAGTCGGCGCCGTCAACAGTCATAACTGCTCCGGTGAAGTCGACGTCAACACCCGTCTGGGTGAAGACAACATGATGCTGGGTTCTCCAGGCCCATGTTATGCTTGAAGGCATTTCTATGGTGAAGACCACTGCAGTATCCGTCCCTGAGGATGGGACGCTCCCCGTGCCCGTCCAGCCTGTGCAAACGTTCCGGGTGCCGGCGGCGTCAACAGGCCATGGCGAGGTGACAGAGGCTGTTACCACTGTTCCAGCGTCGAACCATCCGCTGCTCGGATTTGGTGCTCCATAAGGGGAGTCAACCGTAAGATAGTATTGGAGAACATAGTGGGCTGTAGCCGTGTGGGGCATGCTCATGCTCACCGTAATAGGGTTGACCCCTGGGCCCTGCGAAGCCCCGTCTATGCTCCAGTGGCTGAACCTGTAGCGGACACCCTGTGAAACAGGTATTGCTCCGGGAGCGGTTAAAGAGACCAAGGTGTTCGCGTCGTGCCATCCTCCGCCCGGAATATTTGCCAATCCTCCCGGCTCGGTTTCGACGCTCAAGAAGTATTGGGTAACGTAGCTGCCAACTATTAACGTGGACGAGGAGACTTGGAAAGGCGAACCCGGCCCGGTGACAGAGCTGAGCGTGAACCGTTTCCCCGTTTCAGAGCTTTCCACAGTTTCAGCGTAACCATAGCTGATCCAATCGTTCTCGTCATACCACTCGCTGAACGGTAGGTCACCGTAGCTCTTAGCCACACCGTTAACAGTAACGACCACCCCGGTTGCAGAACCGTCGAGACCAGTCTGGTCGAAGCCCACTAGACACTGCCTCTTGAAGTATGCGGTGTAGGTGGCGTCGCCTGTCGCCGTCACAGCGTGGCTGATTCCCCCGCCGTCGCTCCAATAAACCCAAGTGTAAATCGTGTTCTCCTTAAGCTGCGGCGAAATGGTGCCGATAGTGTGCACAGTGCCGCTTAGCCAGGTGAAGGTTTGCGGGGACGTGTAGACAGCCCCGTCGACAGTTATGCTCAACCCTTCCGGCTCAGTGGTAACCGTCACTGTGAAAACCTCGATTATGATTATCGCGTAAGCGTCTGCCTGATTATCGTTCCCAGGAGGCTTCTGATGATAGAGCCTGGCCCTTATGATCCATTCTCCACCCGTGTTCAACGCTCGGGAATCAGTGAAGTTAAACTCGTATTTTCCACCACCCACGTCCCTCGGCAGAGAAGTCTCCGCCTGATCGTTCTGGAAGACAACCGCGCCGCCATGCTCCCAGACCAATTGAACATGGTATTGATCAGGCCGCCCAGGAGGGGTGGTGAAGCTTGCAAACCCCTTAACGGTAAACAGGTTGCCTTCCTGGGAGGGCGGGTAAAGCACAATCTTGGGGTATGTTACACCCGCCTGCAGAGGTGCGGGCAGCAGTGGGAGTAGGAACAGGAGCATCATAATCATGGCGAATGCTCCCGCCCCTGCTTTTCCCAGACGCCCAGCCTTATCGAAACTTGTTTGAAATCTGCTCATTGTTTGTCCGCAAGATTACAAACAGCCCATTATTTAACCTTTTTATGAAAAATAAACGTTTTAAGCCTATTTTTTTAAAAAATGCGCATAAAAAGGCTTTTAATGAAAAAATTTTAACCCGCTACTGTCTTAAAAACGACACCCGGAGGAAGAGTCTCTACACCTAAACCGGTTTTCAACACAGAAACCATTCCCAGCCTTATCACTGGCAGTTAACGCCTTTGCAGCAGGCGTTCAGAACGCTTAATAAAAAGCCTCGATAATAATAATCATGCGGGTACTGGCTGTTAACGGTTCTCCGCACAGAGACGGGTTTTGCAAGAGAATTCTAAACAGGATAATCGAGGGGGTGGGGGAGAAGGGGGCTAGCGTTGAGCTGGTCGACCTCTCCGGTAAAACGATCCAGCCCTGCTCGGCGTGTGGAAACGCTGAATGCTGGCAGAGCATGAGGTGCATCCTTAGGGATGACGGGCTTGAGCTGAGGCGTCTTTTCAACGAGTGCGACGCGCTTGTTTTCGCAGCGCCTGTTTACTTCCTCTCCGTGAACGGGCTTGCGAAAAACTTCATGGACAGGATGAGGAACTACCGTGGGGATGTTAGACCCTCCATTGCGGTGGCTGTAGCAGGTGGAACGGGAAAGGGCTGCGTAACAGCTCTCCAAGAGATCTGCAGATGGATGGTTCTCGTCGGCTTCAGCCCTGTTGTAGCTGAGCCTGTTACAAGGTATAATCTCGACCTGGCCATGGGATGGGCTAAGTCCTGGGGCATGATGCTTGTGGAGAAAAACCATTGGGTGAAGGGGAGGGATCTTTACAGCATGCTTTCAGAGCTCGAAAGGCTGCCGTACATGCGGTACACTGTTACAGACGAGATTCTGTATCTAGCTAGGTCCGCGGTTGAAGCGCTGGCCAGGAGGAGCATTGTGGAGCAGACCGCTGAGCTGGCTAGGCTGGTTGAGGAGGCTGAAGCAAGGCTTAGAACAGGATGCTGGGACGAGGGCCTTAGGCTGGCGGTTGAGGCGCATGAGAGGAGCATGAGGCTTTTCAACAGGCTTACTTAACCCAGCGTTTAAACGGGCTCATGTTCTCCTGCAGACATGCTTGTCCCCAAGCCCAAGCATAACCACGTTTACGCACAGCCCCCAGCGCTCAGCGATCTCCTTCACAAGCAAAGGGTCTTCACGCGTCCTTCTCCAGAGGTCCCAGTGCACAGGTATTAGTGTCCGAGCGCCAAGGTCCCTAGCCGCCTCAACAGTGTCGCAAGCATTCATGTAATACTTGTGGCCACGCGGGTTCCTGCCTAGGGAGAGGAAGGCCACGTCGACACCGCCCTGCTCCCCGATCTTTGAAAACTCTTCGCAGAACTTGCTGTCGCCGGAGTGGAAAAGCCTGACGCCGCCAGCCTCTAAGATGAATGATATTGCTGACTCCGCGTCAGGATCGTTCGCAAACCACGCTGTCACAGTAACGTCGTTAAGGCTGAATGACTCGCCGGGCTTAAGGGTGATCACCCTGTTTTTCTCAACCCCCCATTCGATGAACCTGCGGCAGGAGGACTCCGGCCCGATGAAAATGGCTCCCGTAGCCTTAGCGACCTTGATAACAGTGCTCCTCTCGCAATGATCCTCGTGCTCATGGGTTGACAGGAACAGGTTGCAGAAACGTATCTCCCAAGGGTCCAGGGGCACAGGGATCATCCTAACCCAGTCGCTCGAACCGGTTGAGCCGAAGAACGGGTCTATGAAGACGGTGGAACCGGGTGTTTTAACAACTATGCCGGCGCCTCCTATGCTCCAGGCAACCGCAGAGTCATGCTCGACGCTTGTTCCCTCAATCTCTTCGAGGAGAAGCCTACCCCACTGGCTCATCTTAAACCTCTTTTTAAAAGGTTTGAAACCAGTATTTAACCATGGCATTCTCTAAGCATGATTTAAATCCGCGTGAAGCCTTTACGAGCCGGCTGCCTTGACGGAACCGGGCGCGACTGTTGGCGAGCCCTTAACATGGGTGTTTCAAGGAGTGTTAACCCCGAGGGACAAGCAGGAGGACGACTACAAGTATTTACGGTTCAACCTTCCACCAGGCTACGGTTTAATAGAGGTCTCCTACGAGTATTCCAGAGATTCGAGGAGCGTTTTAGACATAGGCATGTTAGACCCGGAGGGCTCGTTCAGAGGCTGGAGCGGCTCGGATAAACCCAGGTTCTCAATATCCGCTTCTAAAGCCACGCCCGGGTATGTTGCCGGCGAGATAAAGCCCGGGCCTTGGACCATCATCCTCGGCCTCGCCAGAATACCGGCCGGCGGATGCAGCTACAGAGTGGTAGTCAAGGCTTGGAGACACGGGGAATACTTGATCGGGGAGCATTGTTTTGAGGAAAGCGTTGCGCCGCAGGCTGCTCGAAAACCAGCCGTATCCAAGGGGTGGATAAAGGGCGACCTGCATGTTCACAGTCACCATAGCGACGGCAAGCACAGTATTCGTGAACTCGTTGACAAGGCTCTTGAACAGGGTCTCGACTACATTGCTGTAACAGACCACAGCACTAACAGCCAGTTTTACGAGATCATGAGGATCAGGGATCCGCCTGTCCTCCTGATACCTGGGGTCGAAGTCACGACTTACCATGGGCACTTGAACGTATGGGGCGGATCCTGGTTTGACTTCAGAAGAAGGAGGCTTGAAGACTTCGTGAAACTGGTGAACGAGGTTCATGAGAAGGGGCTCATAGTGTCGGTTGACCATCCGCGGGACCTTGGGGAGCTGTGCATAGGCTGCGACTTCGAGTTTAAACAGTTAAGGGGTTTCGACGCCGTTGAAGTTTGGAACGGCCCATGGTTCGTGAAGAACTGGGAGCCGCTTGCATGGTGGCACAGCCTGCTGAGCGAGGGGCTTAGGGTAACGGCTGTGGGCGGAAGCGACTACCATGGCGGAGAAGGCTCTTTCGTAAGGCTCAGCGAGCCCACTACGTGGATACGCGTCGACTCTCCCTCCGTGAGGGGTGTGATAAGCTCCGTTAAACAGGGCAGAGTATCCATATCCCAGTCTCCAAGCGGCCCGCTTCTAGAGTTGAAAGCATACTCTGATTCCCGGGTGTTCGAAACAGGCGACATTGTTGACACGAATCATGGAGAGGGTTTGAAAATAATGGTTGAAGCACAAGGCGGCGAGAATGCTACGCTGAGGCTGATAACTTCTCAAGGGGTGGAGGAAACCATCCGTGTTAACAGTAAAGTATTCAAGCATGTGAAGGAGCTCAGGGTGAAACAGGGCTGCATGTTTGCAAGGGCTGAGCTAGGCTGGTTTACAGACCCTTTTTCAGTCAGCCTTGGCGAGGACGATACCGTTTTCGCTTTGACGAACCCTGTCTATTTTAAACAAGTTTCCTCAGGGTCCTGCTCCAGGTAGCCTTAAACCCCTCTTTAGTTTCACCCGGCGTGAAACTTTTTTCGACAACAGGCGCCTCCCATGATTCCACAGGATCACTTCCAAGGTAAACATTCTTAGAAAGCATGTACGCCCCGTAGGCGGAGCCGTTCAGGTGCACTGGTCTGAGGACACGCTTCGAAGAATAGTTTGCAACACTCTGGAGGAAGTCGTCACTCCTCGAGAGCCCGCCGTCGGCGACTATTTCACGTATTCCTATCCCGGTTGTCTCCTCAAGGTACTGGATTATCTCCGCGCAGCGCATTGCAACACCCTCAACCGCTCCCCGGATCAGGTCCTCCCTCCTAGTTCCCCTTGTGATCCCGAGTATCACGCCTCTCGCATCAGGCTTCGCATACGGTGTTCCAAGCCCGGAGAGCGCTGGGATGAACACTATTCTTCCTTCTTCTGCTTTTTCAAATGCTTCCCGTATCTCCGAGTAGTCCCTCATAAGCCCGACTTCAATAAGCCAGTCTAGAACCGAGCCCGAGGTCAGAACATTCCCCTCTAGAAGGTAAAGGTTTCTCCGCCCGGTGGCTAGGGCGATCAGAGGGTAGAGCCCCCTGGCCCCAGCCATACACTTCTCCCCAACGTTCATATCTATGAATGTTCCAGTGCCGCTCGTCATCTTCACAACGCCCTTTGAAACACCCGCTGCATATAGGGAGGCCTGCTGGTCAGCTATCATCGCGAGAAGAGGTATATTGAAATCCTTAACCTCCCCTATTGCAGCATCGTTGGAAACCACGCTGGGGAGAATGCTCCTGGGTACGCCGACAATATTCAAAATATTGCTGCTCCATTTCAGGGTGAAGGAGTCGAACAGGCCCGTGGCGCTAGCGTTAGTATAGTCGGTAACATGCCTACCGGTAAGGTTCCACGCTATCCACGAGTCTATTGTTCCGAAAAGCGCCTCACCATGCTGCACGGCGCGTTCCACTTCAGGAACATTGTCAATAAGCCATCTCAGATGCATGGATGAATGAGTCGTCCCGAAGGAGACGTATGCGAGCGTAACCAAGTATGCTCCCCTCCTCGTCTCCTTTAAAAGTGGGAAAGCCTTCGAGAGAAGGTTGAAAGCCCTGCCCAGTGTTCTCCCAATCCTTACTATAAACCTTGAGGAGAACTCTTCGACAATATCGCTCGTCCTAGTATCTTGCCAAGTAATCACGTTGTAAAAAGGCTCCCCGGACTCCCTGCTCCATACTACGGTGCTACTCCTCTGGTTTGTTAAGCCTATTCCAAGAGGTTTCCCAAGCTTTTCAAGAGCCGTGTCGATGAGCCTGCGGATCCTATTGATTAAATCCGCAGGGTCTTCTTCAACCCACCCTGGCCTAGGGTAGCTTGGCCGAAGCCTCTCCTCAAGCTCAAGCAGGGTTTCACCACTGCTTGAGAAAGCATGCGCCTTAACGTTCGTGGTTCCAACATCCAGTATCAGGAAATAACTCATGCTAAGCCCTCTCCATGTCTCTCTCAGCTATAATGTCTACTCCAGTGCCCGCGACGTTTTTAAGAATTATCTGCCCAGCCTTAACCGGAGCCTCCACAACCATGTTTTTAAGAGCCGCCACAATGTCTATCGCCCTGCTTTTCAACACTGGCTCCGAAGTCCTCACCGGAAGCCTTGGAAGCCTTGCGCCCACTATTCTAACCGTGGTTGAAACGATGCGCCTAGGGTTAAAAACCTCTTCGGCCGCATGCTTCTCTCCAACCGGACACTCATTGCCCTCCACAGCCACCCTGCTCTCCACGACTTTAACCCTCAGGAGGCAGCCTCTCGGGCAACGGGTGCAGAGAAGCTCAGCCGTCTGCAATATCTGTCTCAACCTCCCGCTGGCCGCTGAACACGCTTCTGGAGACTTCTATTCTCTCAAGCGTCGACGGCCTAACGTATCTTCTGAAAAACCTTTCCAAGACCTTGCCTCCGCTGCTCCTCAACTCTATGCGCGCATTACTCTTCTCCACAGCCGGCCTCAGGAAGGCCACTACGTTCTCCTCGTCAACCCATTCAACCCTCTGAGGCACGATCATCCTGACTTTTCCGCTTGGAGCAAGCCTTACGGGGGATGTCTTCAAACCCCCGTTCAAATACTTTTCAACACCGCGGGCGGCGATGCATGCTGTTTCAACAGCGTCGTCAACATAGTCGAAGACCTGGACAAGGTTTCCCACGGCGAAAACCCCTTCAACACTGGTTTCGAAAAACTCGTTAACCTCGGGGCCACGGGTCGCAGGGTCTATCCTAACCCCGAGCTTAAGCTCACCAGTGTAAGGCACTAGGCCCAAAGCCAGGATAACGGTGTCGCAAGCATAGAATTCTTCAGTCCCCTCAATAGGGTTCCACTTCTCGTCAACCCTGGTTAAGACCACTCCCTCAACCCTCTCCTTCCCAATTACCCTCTTCACCACAGTCCTAGGTTTGAAAGGGATTCCGAAGTCTAAGACGCATTGTTGAACGTTTCTCGGAAGCCCGGCGAAACCAGCCTCAGGGAAGACTATGAGAATGCTCTCCGCACCCTCCAGCTGGAGGTGTCTCGCCACAATCATGCCGACGTCGCCGCCGCCCATTATCAGGATCCTCCTGCCGGGCAGCACCCCGTAGAGGTTTACGAGCCTCTGAACCATTCCGGCAGTATAGACTCCGGCAGGCCTTGTTCCCCCGAGCCTTATTTCGAAACCATTCCTCTCCCTGCACCCTATCGCGTAGACTATCGCCCTGGTCTCAAGCCTCTGCACGCCGCTTGGGCTGACCGCAACAATCTCCTTCACCCTCCCGCCCGCCTTAACCTGCTTCACGTAGGTGTTTAGAAAAACCTGGATCCCCAGGGAGTAAGCTTTTTTCACAAACCTTTCCGCGAACTCCGGCCCCGAGAGTGTTTCTCCGAAAACCTTTGTTCCGAAGCCGTCGTGAATACACTGCTCCAGCATCCCGCCCAGCTCCCCCATTACTTCGATGACGGCGACGTCGAAGCCTTTTTCAGCAAGCCTTACTGCGGCAGCTAGGCCGGAGGGACCGCCGCCCACTACTGCAACATCCTTCACACGTGCTCCCCCCTAACGTGGCCGTTGAACAGCCTGCCCTCCTCCTTCAGAAGCTGGTTTAAAGGCAGCCCCGTCTCCCTTGAGAGAATAAGCGCTATTTCAAGAGTGCAGAAGCTACCCTGACACTCCCCCATCCCGGCTCTCGTACGCCTCTTGACGGCGTCAAGAGTCTTAGCGCCTCTTCGAACAGCCTCTAAAACCTCAGCCTCTGAGACGAACTCGCAAGTGCACACTATCCTGCCCCAGGCGGGGTTCATCCTCGTCTTCTCGTCGAGCTCCTCCAGGCTCATGCTTGCCGCGGCCACCATGGGTCTCCTCCTAGGGTTGAAGCCTGCTTTCGGCCTCAGCCTCAGCCCCATTTCCCTAAGCTTCTCCAAAGCGTATTCCGCTATTGCGGGAGAAGCCGCGAGCCCGGGCGACTGGATTCCGGCAACGTGCAGAAGGTTCCTAACCCATTTAGCAGGCCTTATGACGAAGTCCTCCGTGAAGGTCGCCGCCCTAACCCCGGCGAAAAACCTTATCAACCGGTCGCTCGGAAAACCGGGGATTATAGGGGAATACTTGTTTAAAACGAGCTCAATCTCCTCCCTGCTAACTGAAGTGTCCTCCTTATCCGGCACCTCGACCGCCGTCGGCCCCCAGAGCACGTTCCCATGGACAGTGGGGTTTATCCCGCCGCCCTTAGTATACGGGTCTTGCGGCAGAATTATCTCAGCCAAACAGTGGCGGGTGAAAACACCGGTGTCCCTGTGGAAAACCAGCAGCACGCCTTTCCTAGGGTGAATAGTGTACTCTTCCGCGCCTGCCAGCGCAGCCACCTCATCCGCGTAAAGCCCAGCAGAGTTGACTACGTATCTACAAAGGAAAACCCCCTTGTTCGTCACAACGCCTTTAACCGCATCGTTCTCCTTGATGAACCCGACGGCCTCTGTTGCAAGATGGATCTCCACACCGTTGGCCTCAGCGTTTTCAGCCAGGGCAACAGCGACCTCATACGGGTCCACAACCCCGGTGGAGGGGATGAAGACGGCTGCCACAGCATCCCTGGTTGCGAAGGGCTCAAGCTCGAAAATCCTACTGCCCTTTAAGACTCTAATCCCCCTGACCCCGTTTATCAAGCCTTTAATCTTAACCACCAGGGGGAGAACATGTTTCAAAACCAGGCTGTAAAGCGGACCCGGCAGATACTTTCTATATGCTGCGAGCGTCCGGGGAGTGATCAGCCATAGGCTGCCCACTCTGTTAAACCTGAAACCCAGCTCCTCAGCCAGCCTCCCGTACATAGCGTTCCCCTTCACGTTGAGCCTTCTTTTCAGAGTCCCCCTGGGAGGCTCCACGCCGGCATGTATCATCCCGTTGTTCGCCTTAGTTGTTCCGGCAGCAATATCTGTAGACTTCTCTATGAGAGCCACTTTAAGCTCGTATTTTGAAAGCTCCCTGGCTAAGGCTGCTCCGACAACCCCGCCCCCTATTATTACAACGTCATACTCGCCCACCACCGTGCTCCTCTTCTCCTCGAAAACCCTTCTCCTCCACTCCTCCTTCTCCACCTCCCTGCCGGAGCCCTTCCACCTTATCTTGTTCACAACCCCCTCCACACCCTTTATCCTGCCGACTGAAAGCCCTATTTCAACCCACTCGCTGTGGCTTTCCACCTCGCCCTCCAGGAAAACAATGTTATCCCTTATTCTGAAGGAAATGTTATAGGGATGTTTTTTCAGCACGCTGGCCACTTTAGACTCTAGCGAGAACACTGTTCACCACCGAGGAGAAAGTAGACGAGCTCAATAATGTCGAGAGCCTTGAAGCCGTTTGACTGGAAAGCCTGCTTGCACGTTGGGCACGCGGTAACGATGGTCTCCGCCTCCTCTGTAAGCTCCATGCCTCTTTCCAAGGCTATTCTGCGGGCCAGCTCAGGGTTGAGGCGGGGTACAGCGCTCCCGCCGTGGCCGCAGCAGAAGGTTTCACTCCCGCTTCTCCTCGGCTCCTTCACCGTGAGCCCCTCGACGCTGGAAAGAGTTTTCCAGAGCGCCCGGGGCTTTCCGAGGCCTAAGGCTAGCTTGCACGGGTTGTGGATTACAAAACTGCCCTCGCCTCTTAAACCCTTCAACCTGTCCTCCAGGAGTTCAGCCACATGGTGGACTTCGGCTTTAATCTCTACGCCGTGCTTAGGATAGAGAACCCGGTAAGCGTAGACGCATGAGGGGCATGAGGCCACAACGGTTCCAGCGCCGCTGGAGCCTATTTTCTCAGCCTGTTTACGGGCAAGCTTCCTGAAGAGGCTCGTGTTTCCAAGATTGTACGCAGGCATGCCGCAACAAGTCTCATCAATGGTGAAAGCCCTGTACCCAAGATGCTGGAAAACATGCTCAGCCTTCTCACCAATATCGGGATGCTTCTCCCTCAGTGTGCAGCCCCTCAGGTAGAGCAGGTCCCCGTTTCGAGAACCTGAACCACTAGGCTTAGGCTCCCCGTAGACATAGCCGTGTTTCTCAAGGTTTTCGAAAACCTCTCTGAACTCTTTGAAGCCTACTCCGCCAGCAGTCTTCTCCTTAACGGGTCTAAGCAGGTCTGCCACGGAAAACCCGAACGGACACCAGACGCTGCAAGCGTCGCACGAGAGACAGGCGTAGAGCGGCGAGACGTTCTCCCGTGTCGCCTGCAGCCTCCCTTGCCTCAGAAACAGCGCCACCCTTGCTTTTCCAGCCGGCGAGGTTGTCTCCCTACCGTCTACTATGCCCACTGGGCAGGCGTGGCGACACATGTTTGGACACAGTGCGCACTTAACAAGATCGTCTGGGCCGCGCAGCCTTCCTCCGATGAACCTGAGGACGAGCGGGGTGGCACGAGCCATGCCGGATGCACGCAACTCGTCCTTAAGCCAGTCCCATTTCCCAGGCATTTTTCACAGCCCCATGTTCCCCGGGTTCATCAACCCCTTATCGTCTACAGCTGTCTTAACCTTCTTGAGGAGCTGGAAGCCGGCGTCAAGCTCCTCCTTAAGCCAGCTTCTCCTCTGCCTGCCGACGCCATGATGGTGGCTTATTGACCCCCCGTTTTCAATAGTGGTCTTCATCGCAACACTCCAAACCTCGTTGTAATACTTCTCCGGGTCACCCTTAGGCACCCCGGCGAAGGTGAAGTAGAAGCAGACTCCCTGCGGGTAGAAGTGTGAAGCATGAGCGGAGGCGAAAAGCGTCCCCTTTACAGACCTCATCGCTTCGACAAGGCTCCGGTAGAGAAGCATAGCCCTGCTCCAGGCTACTGAAACCTCTATGGTGTCGAAAACAACCCCGAGAGGGGTGAACTCAGAGGCCTCTTTAACAGTGAACCTTGTTTCAAGCCAGTGTTTCACAGGCTCTTCTCCAAGCATCCTGCCCCTGAACTCCTCCTCAACGATCATGCGCTCAGCCCCCGCGATCCTTGAATCGCCCTCGACAATCATAACAGTCATAACCCTGCCGTAGGCTTCTTCAAACATGTAGAAGTGTCTTTTAGTCTCAGTCTCATCGTAAACCCTTACTACAGCAGGCCTAGCCCCTCTCCTCAGTATTCTTCTCACGGATTCAAGGGCCTCTTGAAAGCTTTCTGAAACATAGGAGAGGAGAATCCTCTCCCCAGGGGCCAGGCACGTTTTAAGCCATACCCTGGTAATTATGCCGAAAACGCCTTCGCTGCCTACGAAGAGGCTTCTCAAATCCGGGCCGGTTGAAGTCCTGGGGTGAGGCTTCACGGTTACACTGTCACCCCATGGGAGAACAGCCTCGAGCCCCAGCAGCATGTTCTCTATGCCGCCGTACTTTGTTGAGAACTGTCCAGTTGCCTTAGTGGCAACCCACCCGCCTACGGTTGAAACATATAGCGACTGGGGAATGTGGCCCAGCGTGTACCCCTTGCTGTTCAAGTATTTCTCCAAATAGTACCCGTTAACCCCCGCCTCAGCCTCAACAACCATATCCTCCTCGTTGAGCCTGATTGAGCGCATCCTCTTCAAGTCTACGACTATGCCTCCTTTCTCAGGGACAGTCCCTCCGAGAACCCCTGAGCCTCCGCCGAAAGCGTAGACCGGGATACTGTTCTCGTAAGCAGTCTTAACAATCTCCTGAACCTCAAGCGTGTTCTCCGGCCAGGCTACGGCGCTGGGCAGCCACGGGAAGCTTCCTTTAAGCACCCATTGTAGAGATATTGGCCAATAGTCGTGACTGTAGGAGAAAAGGTCAGCATCCGCCGTGGAGAATCTTTCACCCAGCAGACCCCTGAGCCTGTCTAAAGCCCCAGGTGGAATGGCGCAGCCCGTTTCAACACCAGCCCCCATGCCAGTCAACAGGGATCAGGGGAGAAACCCTTCCAGTGCATGGCTGCTGGAAACAGTATTATCATAGAGTATTCCTGGCTTGAAGCCTGCTGTCCTCCTTCTCCCATGCGTTTTTTAAAGACAGAATACTTATAAACGTATGGTTGAGACGCTCTGAAAAACCAGCCCGCCTTCCCACTCGCCTCGAGCAAAGCGCTGGTTCAAGGCTCTTTGAGGGAGAAGTTTTTAAACCATAATGTTTACGCAATGCTCAGGATGATTGTGGGCGGGGTGCTCTGCGGAGGCCTTGGAAAAAGGCTTAGGCCTCTGACGGACAATATTCCGAAGCCGCTGCTCGAGATAGGTAGGGACCTTACGATCCTGGACAGGCTGATAATGCAGATGAAGCACGCTAATGTTTCTGAAGTCTACCTGCTGGCGGGCTACCGGCATGAGAAGCTGGTTAAGAGGTATGGTGAGAAATGGCGGGATGTTAACATCCACTATATTGTTGAGGATAAGCCTAGGGGCACGCTTTACGCTATCAACAGTCTTTTAAAAAACGTTGAGTCAGACCTTTACCTTGTGATGAACGGCGACATCGTCACAGACATAGACTTGTCGAGGATGATCGCTGAATGGGAGCCTGGGACGGTGAGCATAGCCCTAACACTCCTAAAGTCGCCCTACGGAGTCGTCCAGGTCTCAGGGGAGAAGATAACTGGTTTCGAGGAGAAGCCTGTTTTACCACACTATATTAACGCCGGCATCTACCTGATAGATAGCAGGCTTAAACACAGGTTTCTGGAGCACGGTGAGGGTGATGTTGAGAAACTGGTTTTCCCAAGGCTGGCAGGTGAAGGATTGCTGAGGAAATATTTTGATGCTGAAGCATACTGGAAGTCTATAGACACGGTTAAGGATCTTGAGGAAGTAAGGATGAGGCTCTCCGGCCAGGTTTAAGCAGAACATCCAAGCCGGTAAACAGTCTAGCTGAACCTGGTCTGCTCCACACCCTGTTTCTCAGCCGGGGAGGAAAGCTCAAGGTTCAGCAGGATTGAGAAGTCAGGGGGCGTCTCCCATTCCTTCAAGCCATCGTTTTTCAAGCAGGGTGCAACAGCCTCCCTCATTTTTTCAACAACCTCGTCCAGAGTCCTGCCGTAGGTGAATAACGGTATGTCGACGCATTCAGCAATATAGTATCTTTCCCCCCTGTAGATTTTCACCTGCACCAGTTTCATCGCGCCTCAGCCTTAAAAACGTCTAAGCGGTTTTTTAATCTTGCTTTAGTTCAGCATGGTTCACAACGGTTTCAAACGGTTTCCTAAAATTTTTCCCTCAGAAGCAGCGTTCACCGATATTTTTTAAAAAACATCGTTTAAAGGCTTTGCGTAAAGCTCTTCTCCAAACCCTCTAGTCCAGAATATTCCCCACGCGTAAACGTGTAGCAGCCGTCTACAAACGTTGCGAGAACCATTATTCCCCTAACGTCTTCAAGGGGAACGTTGAAAGTATCCTTGTCGACAACCACCATGTCGGCCAGCTTACCTTCGTTCAAAGTGCCGAGCTCATTCTCCTCTAACAATGCGTAGGCTGAGCCCTCCGTGTAGAAGTGTAGAGCCTCCTCCAGCGTTAAACACTCGCCAGCCGTATGCTGGTATAGAGGTATCCCCTCATGCTTGCCCCTTGTGGTAGCAGCGTAAACAGTCTCCCAAGGGTTTAAGGGTTCCACGGGTGCGTCTGTGCTCAGGCCAAGCTTAACGTTCCCAGCTAGAGTCTTGAAAGGGTAGACGAAGCCTGCTCTCTCAACCCCCACCCTGTCGACAACCCACCAGTCGGTCATCACAAAGTGCGGCTGGACAACCACTGCTACGCTAAGCCTCCTCATCACCCCCATCAGGTCGCTCCTCAAGACTGAAGCATGCTCAATCCTGTGCCTCAGTCTCCTGGAGCACTCTGCAAAGGCTTCAAACGCTTTAAGAGTGTTCTCAACAGCCTTATCGCCTATCGCGTGGACAGCGACCTGCATGCCTGTTTCACAAGCCTCCTTAACCCTTGCGTGAAGCGTGGCCTCATCCATGCTTGCACAGCCCGAGGCTTCCGGAGAATCGGAATATGGTTTTGAAAGCAGCGCGCTCCTCGCCCCCAGGGAGCCGTCGGCGAAAAGCTTAACACCGTTAACCCTTAAGAATGGTGAACCGTGTTTCAAAGCGTGAAGCCCTATTCCCCCCGCCTCCCCAGGGTTCAAGTATGCTCTCACCCTAACCGGCAGGCTTCCAAGCTCAGCCTCCAGCTCCTGAAGAGCCCTGAAGCTCGCTGAGCCGCAGGACACGAAGCCCACCGCGGTCACGCCTTGAGACGCGGAGTATAGGAGCCCGTCCATAAGGAGTTTTTTACGCTCCTCGAAAGACGTCTGCTCCTCAAGCATGTTTCTAACGGTCTCCAGCGCCTTCCCCGTGACAACCCCAGTTGGGACCCCGGCTCCATTTTTTAAAACACCAGGTGCTCTTCCCTCCGTAAGCCCTGTCAGCTCGAGAGCCCTAGTGTTAACCACTGCAACATGGCCGCAAACCCTGCTTAGAACCACAGGCCTCTCGCTGACAGCTTCGTCGACATCCCACCTGGTTGGGTAGCGCTTCTCCTCCAGCATCTCTTGGTCCCAGCCGCGTCCAATAATCCAGTTTTCACGATGGTTCGCAGCGTAGCTTCTCAACCTGGTCTTAAGCTCCCCTATGCTTCTAACCCCTGTAAGGCTTAGAGTGTTCAAGAAGGAGCCCAGCGAATCAAGATGAATATGCGCATCTATGAAGCCTGGGAGAACAGTCTTCCCTTTCAGATCTACCGTGTTAATGCTCAGTGCCCTAGCCCTGCTCAGAGCCCCGGCTTCGCTACCAACGTATGCAACCCTGTTCCCAAGGATCACAGCAGCCTCAACTCTTAAAATAGGCTTGAACGAAACGTATATGTTTCCATTCACCAGTGCGAAGCCCCTCATCGCCACGCCCACGGTTGAAAAAACGCCGAGCAGTATTAAGCCTATCTTGAGATAAATGGGAAGGCTGACGCGTTTTCAGAAGGCCCTTTGGGGAAGCGTTTTCCAAGCCAAGTATCTAAACCCGATTCTCAGCCTGGAGGATACTGGTGAAAGCCTCCCGTTGAAAGCAACCCTGCCGTTCCTAAGGGCTCTTGAAAAATCTTCGAATCTAAACCCGTCTGTCTCAACAACAGTATACGCGTCACCAACGCTTCCGGGGAAATGAGCATCGCTACCCCCGACGCTTGGGACGCCTAGCGTTTTGCAGATTTTCAAACCTCTTTTCACGAAAAGGCTTAACGGGTATGAAGCGTTTAGAACCTCAACGGCGTCGGTTTTACAGTCAACCCACCTTCCTTGTTTACTGGTGTTTAAAGCAGGGTGGGCCAGAACCGTTAACCCGCCCTCGCCCCTAGCCCATTTCACAAGCCACTCGTAGTTTACGAAGTCTTTTTCCGACGGCAGGTGTTCCAGCCCTATGACTAAAACGTGGCCAGCATCCGTGCTTAGCTCATACCCGGGTAGAACAAGCATTCCCCCCGAGTATTGCTTAGCTTTGAAATATCCTTCGAGAGTAGCGTGGTCAGTTATGGCTAAGCCGTCTAAACCCTTTGCTTTAGCAGCCTGAAGAACCTCCCTAACCGTTCCGCTTCCATCCGAGTAGGCGGTGTGAACATGCAAGTCGATTTTCAACCTGCCACTCGTAATTATACATCTGTTTTTAAGTGTTCAATATTTTCCCGTAGGAAAGCCTTTTATTCAGGGTTAGGGCCTATAAATGTGTAAAAATGTCGTCTAAAGAAGATGAAATAATAGAGGAATTGAGGAAGATTAGACAGCTTTTGGAGCCTAAACCGGCTCCACCCGCACCGCCTGCACCGAAAGGATTGATCGCAGAGTTTAAAGCGTTCATTTCTAAATACAAGGTTCTGGGGATGGCTGTTGCCTTCATCCTCGGCCTTTATCTTGGAGCACTGGTGCAGGCGCTCGTAAACGATCTGATAATGCCGGTAATCGAGCTCGCCACGCCCGACGTTTCATGGGAGCAGATTGTGGTCGGGCCCTTCAGAATAGGTCATTTCACAGGTGCTTTGATAACCTTCCTAATCGTAGCCTTCGTGATTTTCCTTATAGTTAAAGCCACTTCAAAAATAGGCATAGAGTAAGCATCTTAAACCCACATGTTTTTTCGAATTCACCGGGACTGAGGGAGCCGCCTGTTAAGCTTGGCCTGGTGGTGGTGGAGGCGGGAGAGGCTGTCTCCTCCTCCTGGCTAAGAACACCAGAAGCATTACGAGAACAAGCAGAACCATTAGAAGCACCAGGATGCCTACTGTGAAAGGGTTCAGCTCAGTTCTCCAGCTTGCTGTGAGGCGAACAGGCCTCGTTACAGTGAACGAGTAGACAGGGGAAGAGGAGGCTTTTCTCCCGTTCTCAACCCATCCGTCGAAAACATGGTTCGTGAAAAAATCCTTAGGAATAATGCTCGGCGCCACCGATACTGTTGCAGTCGAGCCTTCAACATACCATCCTCCACCGGATGCTTCACCAATCTCGCTTGACACTGCTACGTGATGCTCAACCCTGTAGGCGGCGTCTAGAACAGTATCCCTCTTCAGCCTTATCACGCGAGGATTATCAGCCACGCCGTCGCTCCACATGCTGAAAGCCAGCCTTGTTTCCCCCTCAACCCTATAATGGGCTGCCTCAAGCCTATGCTCCACGCCCAAGGCTTCGAAGCCGACGCTCCTGCCAGTCTTGTTCTCACCGTCTAGAGAAGCCCAGAAGCCTTCGTCTGGAAAATTAACCGTCAACAGGTAGCTCGTCACATAACGGGTGTAAATCCCCCTGTTTCGAAACAGGCCTCTCATATTGTTTCCAACCATGTGGATCACGCCGTCAGCAGGGTAAACCCCCGTCCAGGATGATAGGAAGTCTATGGCGAGAGTCCAGTTGCCGAGCAGCATCCCGTCAAACCCGTATTGCAAGTATATGGGGAGCATCCCCCTGCTTGTAGTCACGTGGCCCACCACATGAATCCTCTCGCCTTCAATGCAGAGGCTGAGGAAAGAGTCGTCTCCAGCTCCCCCGAACGTCCTCCACCAGACAACCCTCCCATACTCGTCCATTTTAAGCAGCAACCCGTCGAGGTCACCCTCCCCGTAGGAGTCTGTGTAGCCGCACACGTATACTCCGTCCCCAGCCTTCACGTCTGAGAAGAAGTCGCGTTTCCCACCTCCCCAGCTTATACGGTTAACCTCGCTCCCGTTTTCATCAGCCACCAGCAACAGGCCGTCTACGCTCCCGTTTGAACCATATATGGCGGTGGTGCCCACGATGTATATCCTGCCTCGGTGCAGAACCATTGACGCCGCTTCCTGGTGTCCAGTCGCGATGAAGGTCTTATCCCATAGGAGTGAACCATTCTCATCGTACTTGTGAAGAACTATGTCGGTGGCACGCTCTCCAAAGTACTGTGCTTCTCCAACAACGTAGATCCGGCCCTGTTCTACAGCGACGCTTTCAAAATTGCTGAACAGGGATGACCCCACCCACTCCTTCTCCCATATTTTTTCAAGGTCGGTGTTAAACGCCGCTAAGAAGCCTGTTGTCTTCGGAAGCGTATCGTGCTCCAATACGCCTGCGACACATATCCTTAAGCCGTCGGACGTAATGCTCGTGACATATCCTTTCCCGCCTGTCGTCGAGGAAACCAGCTTACCGTCGACACTGATCTTCCAAACGGTCCAAACATGGTTTTCAAAGCTTCCCGAGCAGCCGCCGATGAATATGTTTCCACCCACAACGATGAGATCGTTGAAGACCACGTAGTCAGCCTCGCTGCCAATAATCTGCAGGCCTGCTTGAACAGTCTTCTCAGGGTAGGCGGTTGGAACGGCAAAGGTTAAACAGGCTATCAGTATTGAGCAGAATGCGAGCTTGGCTTTCGAACCCATGGTTTTCACGACTAATTCGGCTTTTAAAACTTTAAGCTGAGGCGCACGCTTGGTGAAATAGGAACAATTGTTTTCAACATGTCTCTTGAACCAGTTTTTTCAAACCCTCTTCCAAACCTATTTTCGGCTCAAAACCCAACAGCGTTCTCGCCTTAGAAATCTCCGCGTAACTATGCCTTATATCTCCCTGTCTTTTCGCAGCATAAACGGGCTCACCCTTAACTCCTTTAAGCCTCATAACCAGGAGGGCAAGATCCCTGATCTTCACAGGTCTGCCTGTGCCTATGTTGAAAACCTGGTTCACATGCCTGCTCTCAATAGCGAGTTCAACAGCCCCTGCAACGTCCTCCACATGGATGAAGTCCCTGGTCTGCTCACCGTCGCCGTAGACGACTGGTGGAAGCCCCTTGCAAGCCCTCTCTATGAACCTCGTTATTACGCCGGCGTACGCCATGTTTTGACCCGGACCGTAAACGTTGAAAAGCCTCAGCATAACATACTTAAGCCCAAGCCTGGAGAAAAACCTGGCTGCCTCCTCACCCATGAGCTTGCTCAACCCGTATGGGGACAAGGGGTCAGTAGGATGATTCTCGTCGACAGGGAGCCTAACCGGATCCCCGTAGACCGCTGCTGAGCTAAGGTAGATGAATAAGCCGACCCCTGTTTTCAAAGAAGCCTCTATCACTGAGGCGGTTCCCAGAACATTCTTCTCCAAGTAGAGCAAAGGGTTCTCCATTGACTCGGCAACATCCGTGTATGCGGCGGCGTGAACAACAATATCAATATTCTTCAAAACATTCTTAACCTCATCCGTGCTCGTGACACCGGCCCTGGTTAACGGGACCCCCGCATCCTCCAGTTTTTTAACGGCTAAACTGGTCGACCTCTCCAGCGAGTCGACAACCCTTACTTCAAAACCCTTGTTTTTCAAGCGGATAGCAAGGTTGTGGCCTATAAACCCGGCTCCGCCTGTGATCAGTACTCTCATTCCAACTCTCTAAACCCCTTACTGCTTAAAACTCTTTACTGCAAAAGCTGCTAAGCCTTAACGTTGACCATTCCCTCGTCCCCCGCACCGCTGGGCCTCCTATTCCTCTCAACAGGACGATTATGACAAGGCTCTTGATTAGAGTATTCGACACCAATAGTTTGATGCGGGAACTAAGAAGGTTTGCTCAGTGCACGTGGTCCTCCTCGACCCAGGCGATATACCTGCCCTCTCCTTCTCTTTCCCTAGGAGGGTCGAAGAAGAAGCCTTTTTCAGCCATCATCCGGTTCGCCCACCCGAAAACCCAGTGCCACACATCAGTATATATTTCCCTAGGGTCAACCCCTCTGCGGACCGGAGTTATCTCAGCCAACTCGTCCCGGAGAGAGTTAAAGTATTCGCAAGCCTCCTTCTCAACCAGCCCAGACAGGGTTAGCCAAACATCCTCGATAACAGTCTTATCGCTGGATGCGAAAACAGGATAGTTCAGCTTCACCCTCTCCTCTGCTAGCGAAACATATTTCATGTCGGCCAGCAGCTTAAGTAGGCTTTCCGCCTGCTCCTTCTCCATGTCGAGCCTCCCTCTTAAAAGTGACGCTTCAACCGGCCCCTCGTCATTCACCAGTAGAAGAATTCTTCCAAGATCAAGCATACACTCAGCCTGGAAAACATTGAACGTCTCCGTGATCTTTTCCCAGAGCCAATTTGGCAGCCCGTTTCCCTCCCGTCTCATGATCAGCGAGTTGAGATTCCAAGCCAGGTCCGGGAATGCGTACCTGCAGCCAGTATGGTCGCCAAAGCTTGTGAAAGTGATTCTGCCAAACCTGTTACTGTGGCTCCCCCAGTACATCTTATCGTACAGGCCTTCCCCCGCACCCTCCTCTCTTCCCAGGAGGACGTATCTACGGCCACCGGGCTGCTGCTTCCTGCCGCACAGGGTTAAATCCTTCTCGTTAAGGGTTTCTAGGGCTTTCCAGTCAAGGATGAAGCAGCCGACGACGGCGAACATGAGCTTACCGGTTTCAACCTGTCTGGCGCATGAAAGCCCAGCTAGCTTCTCCTTAAGCTTCAACCCCATTCCCATTATCTCGTCGGCAAGCCTCGCAGCAGGCCTCCTTGTCTTCTCGGAAATCAGACGCACATCCCGCTTCGTGAATATGGGGAATGAGACATGCCATCTCCCGTCTTTCTCAACAACAGCATTAAATCGCGAGAGATCTTGAAGCAGCCTGCTGACGGTCTCAACTCCAATGCCCAGTCTAGTTGAAAGCTCATCCACGCCAAGAGGCTCAGTGTTCAATAGGAAGAGCACCTCTGGAGCATGCTCTTGGCGAGTTGCTTTAAACGGGTTGTACTCATCCAGCGGACCAGCGTCTCCACAAATATAGGTGTAGACCCGCCCCATCCCCTACGAGTCTATGCTCGATTAATCATTTAAGGGTTGCGCACTATTATTCTGAACAGTTTAACCTGACAGTTTAAGCATGGCTGAGCCTTCTTAAAATCAGTATCTATTATCGAGTTGCTGAAACGCATCACGCATTCAGGATTAGTGCAGTGTTTTAAGCCGAAAGTGTGGCCGAGCTCGTGAACAGCCTCCTTAAGAACCCTGGCTTCGAAAAGCCTCCTGTCAGGCGGTTTACCGTAGAACTCTGGTCTAAGCCTGTGCAGCGAGACGACAGCATCCTCCCCGTTTAAAATAGCCTCGCCGAAGACGAAGTTCAGCTTCCCAGCGTAGAGATCAGCCTCTGTGACCCCGAGATACTTCGAGTAGCCTCCTGCCTTTGAAACAGCCAAGTATTCCAGGAGGAGCGTGGAATTATACTGTCTCCTAGCCTTATCGTAAGCATGCGTCGGCAGCCTGAAAACCTCCTCGCTAATCTTGAAACGCACCGGGTTGAAAACTTGAAATAAGCCCAACGGGAGGAAGGCCAGCTCGCTTGGATTAGCGTCTCCCATAGGGATTATCAATACTTTGACCGCCGCCCTGTTAAACCCTGTTTCCAACTCGAGTAATATATTTATATTCACGGGCCGCTTATTAAAACTTGGTGTTGGAGGCATGAAGGTGGGCATTTTCACGGTTCTGTACAACGATCGGCCGCTGGATAAGACGCTGGAATACGTTTCCTCACTGGGCTACGAGGCTGTTGAACTCGCATGCTGGAAGGGTTCAAACCACATTAACATTGATCAAGTAACCTCGGGCGGGGCGGGTGAGATAAGGAGCGTTGTAACCAAGTACGGGATGCAAATATCCGCCTTAAGCAACCATCTTGAAAGCCAGCTCATACTTGGGCCCCACGATGAATCCACAGACATCTGGTTCAAGGGGACGCCTAGAGAGAAAACCGAATACGGCGTAAGCAGGATGAAGAAAACCATAGACGCCGCGCAAACGCTGAACGTCCCCGTGGTGTGCGGCTTCACCGGGGTTCCGGAGTGGGGGAAATGGTACAATTTTCCGCCGACGAACGAGGAGATTTGGAACAACTATTTCAAAATTTTTAGGGAGAGGTGGCTCCCCATTCTTGACTATGCGAGCGACCACGGGATTAAGATTGCTTTTGAAACACACCCGATGGAGCTCAACTATAATCTTGACACGGCTAAGGCTCTTGTTGAGGCCGCTGAAAAACATAAGGCCCTTGGCTTCAACTATGATCCTTCCCACTTCATATGGCAGCACATGAGCCCCGTGGCGTTCATATACGAGCTTCACGACAGAATATTCCACGTGCATGCGAAGGATGTGGAGGTGGTTCACTACACTGCCGATAAGACAGGGGTTTTAGCATATGGGCCGTGGAACAGGGTTGCGAGGCCTGTGAGGTTCAGGACAGTAGGATGGGGCCAGGTTCCGTGGCGGAACGTGATAACAGCGTTGCTGGAGACAGGTTACAACTATGTTTTAAGCGTTGAGCATGAGGACCCGTGTTTCAGCAGGGACTCTGGCGTTGAGCAAGCACTGTTCTTCCTTAAGCCTCTTGTGCGCGTTGAGCCCCCTGAGGTTAAGCCCTGGTGGTAGAACACGCCGAGTCAATCCACACCGGTTGAAAGATAACCCGTTCTCCACGTTTTTCCCATAATGTTTTTTCAAGTAAACAGCTTATTCGATCAGCTTCATGTCTTCAATCCTAGCTAGGCAGTGGGGTGCGAAAACCTCAACGTTCAAGCCTGTCTCCCTCAGGGCTGCTGTGGGGGTTACTCCGCTTATTATTGAGACGCCGCACCTGCCGGCTCCAACCGGTATTCCTAGGATAGGCTCCTCGGGGAGGCCGATTACTGAGAGAATGCTCCATCCTACTGACGATAAGTCTGAAAGTATTGACTCAACCCTGTCCCGAGCCTCCCTCGGTATCTCCCTGTAGTTTGCAGGAATTAAACCGGTACCGGTTTTCATAAAGCCGATTATTGAAGTCATATTCCTGTATGTGAAGACTTCTAGAGGGGGCACGGTTGTGCCCTCGTAAGACATCAGCTCCACGAATCTCACAGGCTTCCTGTTTACGAACTGCAGTATCCCGCCGTACTTAAGTATCAACGGTATTCCCGACCTTATGAGGATGCCGTCGACAGTCAGGTTGCATACTGTTAGAAGCGCAGCCCTACCCTTGTCCACGGAAATATTCTCGTAAGACTCATCCTCATCTATTATTTTAAAGCAGGGTGCGAGAAGCAGCTTAGCGTCGTTAAGGCTCCGCAAGACCTCGAGAGCCCTATCCAGATCATCCTTGTCTATGAGGGTCACGTTTGCAACAACCCTGCCCCTGTTAGACCTGGGCGTGAAGGATACTGAGTATGCGAGCGAAAGGTAGCGTGTAAGCACGAAGTCTAAACGTTGATATGTTAGTGCCCCGATCAACTCCTGGAGGCCCGCCTCGGTTATGGAACGACCGTTCCTACCGTGGCTAAGCACGAAACCCCTGTCTTCAAGAGTCTTCAAATAGTTTCTCACTGTCCTCTCGTTGATGAAGAAGCCTCTTTTAACAAGCTCCCTGGTTATCGTTGTAGACCCCACCGGCTCACTGCTCTCGCTCAGGATCCTAAGTATGCCGATTTTAACCGGCTCCTCTCGCTGAGCGTGCTTAACCATGCTGATGAACCCCGCATTCTCATACTTATATGATTTTTCAAACATCAGGGTTAACGGTTCACTCTTAAGGTTTATGAGCCACAGCCATGCTCCCACCGCGATGAATTGGGAGACTGTTTTAAACGAGTATAGCGTGATGGTTGAGAAAAAGGTTGACGAAACCCTTTCGAAAACCATTAAGGAGGCTGAGAACTACCACTCTTTCGTAAAGGATGCTTACTGCTGCTTAAAGGAGTTTACGCTTCGGAAAGGCAAGAGGCTGGCCTCCTGCAGCACTCTCGCCACCTACAAGGGCTACGCTGGAACAGTTGACGAGAAAATCCTTAGCGTTTGCGCCGGCATTGAGATCTACCGGCAGAGCATCCTTGTTCACGACGACCTCGTGGACAATGAGGAAACCAGGAGGGGAGGGAAAACTATTCACAGGTTTTTCTCAGACTTGTTTGACGAAAGGCTTGGAGATGGGGTGGCTGTTTTCTTGGGAAACATAGCTTACTCTCTTGCTGTTCAAACAATAATCGGCTCAGGGTTCCCTATGGGGAGGATTGCTGAGACCTTGCTCCTGATTTCAGAAGGGTATAGGGAGGTTAACGAGAGCCAGATGCTCGACCTTCTCTTCGAATACAGGGATGTGGATGCTGAAGAGTGGCGTATCATGGCTTCTAAAAGGGCAGCCTCCCTCTTCAAGGTTACCATGCTTGCTGGAGGGGTTCTCGGGGGTGCTTCTGAAAAAGACCTGAGGCTTCTCAGAGAGGCTGCTGTAAACATAGGCTATGCTTTCGACATTCAGGACGACATAATCGACACTTACGCCTCTGAGGAAGACTACGGTAGACCCCCGTGTGGAGACATAAGGCTCGGCAAGAAGCCTCTTCACATAATCCATGCTCTGGAATCACCCGATCCTGGAGTATCCGGCTTTCTGAAAAGCCTCCGCGGGAGGGTAAGCATAAGCAGGGATGAGGTTGAGAAGATTAGGAGCCTCGTCAGGCTTAGCGGAGGCTTGGAAAAAGCTAGAAAAGCCTCCAGGATGCATGCTGAGGAGGCCAAGAGGCTTATAGCTGAAACAGGAATGAATAGTGAGGCGAAGGGTTTCTTCAATAGCATGATCACCTATGTTGAGAATAGTTTAGACTGGTACCGGTAGCGGTTACGAGACGGTTTTCTCCAAGTTAAGTTTATTACCCTTCTTAAGATCGGGTTGAACCATGGTCCTCAGGATCGGTTTAATAGGTTGCGGAGGGATAGCTAACGCGCACATGCAGGTTCTCTCAAACATGAAAGATGTTCAACTGGCTGCTTTCTGCGACATCGTTGAG
>JAFNIX010000018.1 GCA_017601225.1 Candidatus Brockarchaeota archaeon
TTAGCCCTAACAAGGCTCTCGGGAACGTTAGATTCAACGAGGATGCGTTGGCCAACATCCATCTCGACGCTGCTCTCAACCCTAACCCACTTTGCTCCAGTCTCCTCCTTCCTAACCACTATTGGAACCTGGTATTTCTCCCAGTGGAAGACCTTGTACCTCACCACTCCGCCCTCAAGATGGTATAGCTTGTAGAGGTCGACGGCATAGCTAACCTTCTCCCTCTTCTTAAACTCCTTAATGTAGGGCGGAGTTGGATACTGGTTCGCAACATTCTCCTCAAAGGTCCCTATGAACCTCTTATCCTCAATCTTATAGAAGGCCTCGTACTTCTCGTTAGGAGGAACATTGTCGGGCTTATTCTCAACATCCCCCTGGTAGACCCACTCGCCATAGCCTCCAACATGGATGCTGACATCGTCGATGAAGAGCTCGCTGCTCTCAGAGGCTACGAACGATATTGTGTAGTAGCCCGCTTGGCTGAAGACATCGCCGGAATCCCTACGGAACCTAGTCCAACCACCGCTACCTCCTAAAGCGAAGACGCATGCTGAGCCATCCGGCCTCTTTATCGCTACGGCTCCGCTTCCGCTAAGCATATACCAGAAGTCTATCGTTGGATTCGAGCCGCCCGCGTCATAGTAGAAAGTCTGCCTCCAGGCTCCCCTCCCGTTTCCAGTTGTTATCCTAAGGCTGCTCGGGCTGCTTCGATAGGTTGAGCCAGATATTTCTCCGCTAGCGTCACCCAAGTTTTCGAAAGCCCAGCCTCCGCCGGAGGAAATGTTTCCGTTGGCGATGTACTCGTGAACTGGGTGAACAACGTACTTGTAGTAGTGGTATAACAGTTTCCAGGTTGCGTTGTAAACATCGTAGTAGGATACTTCTCTGGTTATCGTGGTTGTGTTATGCTTCTCCGCGACGTAGCGCGGGTCTGTGCTCATTAAAACCTGTGCTTCCCACTCTGTAACTATTCCAAGGTATGTCTTAGACGTCAAGTTGGCAACCTCGGGCGTGTAGACCCATGTTGAAACGTTGTAGGTTTCAGGAGGCTTGTTCACGTAGCCCTTGAAAACCCAGCCCCATGCTTCCTCGTAACTCGTCTCGTTCCAAACCTTATAGTATGGTTGAAGCTCGTAGACATCGTAAACCGGTTTAAGAAAGGTTGCAGCAACGTAGTATTGCTTCACCTCTCCGGCTACGGTTTCAATCCTCGACACTGTTTCCTCGTACGACGCTGCTTCGCAAGACCTGTACGTCATTCCCTGGCTTTCAACCCACCTCCTCAGGCTTTGCTCAACAGCCTGCCTAGAATTCTCAGCGTCGCCTCTGGAGGCGAAGCCCTTCGCGTAGCTGGGTAAATCGCCTATGCTGATCTTCCTCTCCTCATACCCGTTTGGAACAACAACCTGGTATACTCTCTTCGTTTCATAATGGGATGTGTCTATTCTACGGTATATTCTCCAAGCTATAACATCCCCCTGTTCTTCCTCCTCCTTAGCCTTGTAGAGCCTTGTTCCAGCATCCCCCTCTGAAGCATAATAGTAGAAAAGGTTTCCAAGGCCCCACAGGTCTCTCCCGGTCTTAACCATCCCGTTTTCAAGCATTTTTTCGAAAACGTCCCTCCTGATCCTAACCTCTCCGGAGGGATAGTGGCCGAGGTAGATCGGCCCCAGGAAGAGGGGGGTGTGCTTGTCGAAAACGTATACCGCGATTCTCTCCCTGACCTCCTCAACCATGTAGTTGACCTCGTCCCTTGCAACCGTCATTGCCTCATGCCTATTCCTGGTCTCCCTTTCGAACACAAGCACGTAAGAGTATATCCAGACCTGTTTCTCAACCATCCTTATCTCAGCGTATCCTAGCATTCCAAGCTGGCAGTAGAGATAGTTCTCAGCATCCCACTGGGTTTCAAACTCCTTCAACACCTCGTATTTTGCTACCCTCACCGTTGGGACGATAGCATACTTCGTCTCAATCCTAGTTGCCTCCCTGGTCTCAGTCTTGAGAACAGTGTTGGACGTGATCCTCGTGGCGTTAGCGTAAGCCTTAACCTCGCTCTCCTTAGACAGCGCGTCATCGAGGTTTTCAAACGGGCCGTAGGTTTCCTCGCTGCTCCTGTAGCCAGCTAGGACGTAACGCTTATCGCCTATAACCACCTCGCTTGAACCGGTTTGAGCGTAAACGTCGTAAACCGTGGTCTTATTGCCTGTTTTCCTGTATATCGCGTAGCCGGCAGCGTTTAGAGGAATGGTTACCTCAACGTTTCCAGCGTCGTCCCTCTCAATGGTTATGCTGCTAAGGTCGTAGGTTGAAAGCATGCTCAGCCCAGGGTCGCTTTTGATAGCGTTAGCTAGTTCTTCGTTGTCCCATCCCTCGGCAACTGCTTTTGAAACAAGCTCCTTCAGCCTGTCCTCGCTGAACCTCGACTCCTCCCCGAGAACAAGTATGGTGTTGAAGGGCACTTCCGTGCTTATGATGAGTATGCTAAGGAGAATCGCAGTCACTTTCTTCCTAACGCTCCCACGATTAAGCCGGTAGAACTCGCTTCCCTCAAAGCCGTTATCGTCAGCCTTCTCTCCCTCCCTTCGAATAACGAGGCTTACCACTGTTGGGATGAACATGGAATCGATGAATAGGCCTGGGAGACCATATGTTGAGAGAATTGTGAGCATTAGGAAGACTAACGCCACTACGGCTAGGAACCTGAAACCCATCCTGAATTCCTCTCCCGATAGAGAAGCCATAAGCCAGACGAGTGGGATAGCTAGGAGAAAGGATGCCGCTAAACCTGCTCCAGAGTTCATCGTTATGAGTTTGAAAACATTCCCAGTAGGGGTTAGGATAGCCTGATGGGTCGCTGAAAACATGACGAGCAGGCATGCGATGTTCGAGATTGTGAGAAACAGGAATCCTTTAATCAGCTTTACACCGTTCCCCTTAAAGCCGTCGATTATGCTCTCACGCTTAACGATGAAGAGCGATGCGGCGTATGTTAGAACGAGAAGCATGTTGTGGAAAAGAAAAGCAATAGCTGTGGTTAGGATTAGCCTAATCGTTGGAACACGGTTGACTATCAGCTCAGCTATATCGGGAGCTAGAAGTAGGAGCAGGCCGGCTATTGTGAAGTATGCTATCGCAGCGTTAACCAGGCATATTGGCCAAGTCCTAGCTAGGCTTAGAAAAACACTAAGCCTATTATGTTTGCTCATAGCCTCACCCTAGCCTTCTCGTAAACGGTTATCCCGTTCCTACCCTCAGAAGGATAAATCGTTGCCTCGAATCCTGAGCCGGCTATCCTGAAGCTAACCCTGCCATTCAGATCGGTTACTCCGCTCTGGTCTGTTTCGAAGCATCTTATCCTTAGGCCTGCTACCGGGCTGTTGTCATGCGCCCAGAAGGCTCTAACGTTAACGTTGACGCCGCTCCTCTCAGCTGAAATTATGATGTGGGTGAAGACGAGGGTCAGCGGGGGAATCCTTATGGTTAGCTCAAGCTCGTCACTCCTGTTCTTAGAGGAGAAGCTGACCCTTCTTAAGATGTTGAGCTCCTGGAAAACCCTTGTTACGCCTGAGCCTGTTTCAACGCCTCCCCTAATACTCTCAGTGACCCATCCATTGGAAGCGTAGTAGCTTATTGTCTGGTTTAACAAGATGGTTGAGCCGCTGTTAGCCCATATCGCTGAGCCTATCGAAGTCCCTCCGGCAACCCTGGTTTCATGCTTAATCTCGGTTACGAGGTATTTAGCCGAGGTGAAGCCAACCTCGTCGCCGTTGCTAATCGCTACAGCGATCCTACGGATTCCAGCTCCCCCTGAGCCCTCGTTGTAAATCGCGGCGATAGCGTAGCCTTCTCCAACGCTCACTGAGGGAATTGACTCGCCAACCCTGATTACGACGGGGCTTGTGAAAAACCAGCTGTCCCTGTTCACACCTTGGAAGACAGCTTTCTGAACGCTACCCGGTGCTCCGCAGCCCGTTTTCTCCGCACTATTCCACCTAGCTGTCCAACTCATGTTTCCCACGCCTGTTGCTTGAGGAAGCTTGAAAGTGAAGACGTGTGTTACACTCCCGTCCAAGGTTGCCTCAGCACTGTGGGTTTCGGCCGTTACTGTCCCGCTTCCCTCGAGCCTGATTTCCATCGCAGCATAGTGTAGGTCGCGCTCCTCGAAGCAGGAGGAAACCTTAACGGTGATGCTTATCGCCAGCTTGATCTCATGCGTGCCAGGGCCGATAACAGCCGCCTTAGAGTAGCAGTGTGCCCACCAGTATTCTTTACCTAGTTCGTAAATCTTAACACCATCAACCTCAAGCCGGAGATACTTTTCTTGAACAGTCCATCCGTTTGGAACAGGGTTGCGGTCGTCGCCGCAAACATAGATTCCTGCGGAAAGGCCGCCGGGTACGGTTACTGTTGCAATGGTGCTCTTAGTGTCGCTGTAGGTTCCCTGGCCTTGCCTAGCATCTATGCGCAGGTATCCTGTTCCGCCATACCATGCTCTCTCGTCGACAACGTATGTTATTGATACAGAATCGGTTTTCAAGCCGGCCCAAGAATAGGACGAGGGGGATGCTGAGGCCAGGTGTTCTTGAAGCGAATGGTTTAAACCGGTTGGAAGCGAGACGAGCATTACTGGGAAAATTAAAACGAGCAGGCCCCCCAGCCAGGCACGTTTAACCATGTTTTTAGATAGGAAAGGCGTAGGTTTTAGATAAAGCTTTTCGTCAAACGCTGGAATAATGCTGATAAAAATCATGGCCATCATCATCGGGCTATCCCTTCCTCCGACGGCCCTGTTTAAGCGTGCAGAGCTGCACGCTTCACCCGCCCCTCTCCCTGTTTTTCCACAACATTGAGAATTTTTAAATGTTTGGTTACACGTGCTGTAACACACGCCGAAACAGGAGGCTAGGTGTTTAGCCTTTTTGAAAGAAATAAACACGTGTGAAGCGGTGAAAAGCGCGCGCAAGCGTGCCGCGTGCGGGGGTCACGGCATAGGGATTAATCGATATTCTTTCTCAAAGGAATTTCAGCCACAGCATACTGCTAAGTATCTTGAAAAAGACTTAGTGATGAGTAGTATGCGCTGAGCTTATTCAGAAAGGATTATTAACCAGATAATAGTTAAGCGTGCACGCGTTCGGCGAGATGGATGGTGGAGACGATGGTGGTTCAGGATTTCGAGGAGTCGAGCGCTGGCGAGGTTTTAGGCTGGGCTCTGCCGAGCGCTGAAGAAGTTTTAACCTTGCCGGTTGAAGAGCTTCTTCCCCGTTTAAAGTCTTCACCGAGCGGGCTTTCCTCCGAGGAGGTGGAGAGGCGTCTCGAATTTTTCGGCTATAATGAGCTTGTCGGGAGGAAGAGGAGAGCAGCCATCATTGATTTCCTCTCTCATTTCAAAAGCCCGTTGACAATAATTCTTCTCATCGCCGGGCTGATCTCCGGCTTTTTCGGAGAGGTTGTGAACATGGTTATCATTTTTGTCATAGTGATGCTCAGCGTAATCTTAGACTTTTACCAAGAGTCTAAGGCTGAAAGGGCGGCTGAAGCATTGAAGCAGAGGGTGGCGACGACAGCCACCGTTTTAAGGGACGGGGTTAAAAGAGAGATTGGGCTCGCGGAGATTGTTCCCGGAGACATAATATTTCTTTCAGCAGGTGACATTGTGCCTGCGGACGCTCGAGTCATGAGCGCGAAAGACCTGTTCGTAAACCAGTCTGCATTAACCGGTGAGCCTTTCCCCGTTGAGAAGACCAGCCTGCCGCTGAAGTCTTACGACCCGTCGATAATGGAGTGGAGCAACTATCTTTTCATGGGGACTTCTGTTGTAAGCGGGACAGCAACCGCCGTTGTCGTGAAAACCGGTAGCAATACAGAGTATGGGAGGATTGCGAAGAGGCTTGTTGAAAGAGAGGTTGAGACGGAGTTCCAGAGGGGTATTCGAAGCTTTGGCTACATGATAATGCAAGTAACCTTCCTGCTTGTCATATTCGTGTTTTTCATAAACGCCCTTTACATGCGAAGCGTGCTTGACTCGCTTCTCTTCGCTGTGGCTCTGGCCGTGGGCTTAACGCCTGAGCTTCTGCCGATGATTATTTCAGTAAACCTGTCTAAAGGAGCAATGTCAATGGCTAAGAAGGGCGTCATTGTTAAACGCCTAGCAGCCATACAGAATTTTGGAAGCATGGATGTTCTATGCACGGATAAAACGGGGACTTTAACCGAAAACCGGATAAAGCTTGTCCTACACGTGGATCTAGACGGTAATGAAAACGATAAGGTTCTGCTTTACTCCTATCTTAACAGCTACTTCCAGACTGGGCTTAAAAGCCCTCTGGACGAGGCCGTGTTAAGATTTAGAGACGTGGATGTTAAGGAGTATAGGAAGGTTGACGAGGTTCCCTTTGACTTCGTACGTAAACGCCTCTCCATAGTTGTTGAACATCAAAATCAACGGTTCATGATTACTAAGGGTGCTCCCGAAGAAGTGGCCAGGGTCTGCTCCTTCTACGAGGTTGGAGAGATTATAGCCGATATAACGGATGAAGTGAACCGAAATATTGAGCAGAAATATGTTGAGCTTAGCGCCGAGGGCTACAGGGTTTTAGCCGTAGCTTACAAGCGTTTAAGAGAGGATAAGCCTGTTTACACCGTGGGCGACGAGGAAGGAATGGTGTTTTTAGGCTTCATAGCTTTCCTCGACCCGCCGAAGGAAACGGCGAGGGAAGCATTACAGCTTCTGAAAAACGCCGGCATAGAGTTGAAAATCCTCACGGGCGACAATGAGCTGGTGACGAGGAAGGTTTGCGAGCACCTGGGCTTCGACATTAAGGGGGTTGTCGCCGGAAGCGAAATTGCACAAATGCATGATGATGCTCTGGCGAGAATCGTCGAGGAGGCCAACGTGTTCTGCAGGGTTACACCGGCCCAGAAAGACAGGATAATAAACGCTTTGAAAAACAATGGGCATGTTGCCGGCTTCCTGGGAGACGGGATAAATGATGCTCCCTCATTGAAAACGGCGGATGTAGGCATATCTGTAGACAACGCTGTTGACGTGGCGAAGGAATCCGCGGACATAATTCTTTTACAGAACGATTTAAGGGTGCTTCACGACGGGGTTTTAGAGGGTAGGAAAACCTTCGGCAACACCATGAAGTACATCATGATGGGTGTGAGCTCAAACTTTGGAAACATGTTCAGCGTGGCCGGAGCATCCTTGTTCCTGCCTTTTCTGCCGATGCTGCCCATACAGATACTGCTTAACAATCTTCTCTACGACCTTTCCCAGTCGACAATACCTACGGACGAGGTTGACCAGGAGTATGTTGAAAAGCCTAAGAGATGGGACATACAGTTCATTAGGCTTTTCATGGTGTGTCTTGGACCCGTCAGCTCCCTCTTCGACTTCCTAACTTTCTTCATAATGCTTTTCATCTTTAACGCTTCTGAGCCGCTGTTTCAAACCGCCTGGTTCATCGAATCCCTAACCTCGCAGACTCTTGTAATATTTGCCATTAGAACAAAGAGGACGCCTTTCTGGAGGAGCAGGCCGAGTAGACTCCTGCTACTTAGCAACATGTCGATAATAGCATTCGCGCTGATACTTCCCTTTACGCCACTAGGGGCGGTTTTCAGGTTTGTAAAGCCTCCAGCAGCCTTCTTCGTAGCCTTGGCCGCGATTCTCGGCGCCTATGTAGCATTAGCTGAAGTCATTAAAAGCCGGTTTTACAGGAGGTATGGCTACCGGCTGGAGCAAACTCTTATCCCTCCCAAGAAGATTGGAATATACCCGTCTAAGACTGCAAAGCTTATCCAACACGTTATAGCCATCATCTGTCTTCGCCCAGAAGACGAAATACCCGTTGGCTCCCTCCTTGAAGACTTGGAGCGAAGCATGGAGTATCCGCTCGACCATCATCAAGTAGGCCACGTAATCCAGTACTTGAAGCGTGCAGGGCTCATAGGCTTCGAGTGGCGCCTGAGAGCGATCAAACGGGAAAAATCGTTGAAGGAATACGTGGTGAAACATTTGATGACCAGCGAGGCGTGGCCGAAAATAGCTCAAGACTGGCATAAAATCAGCGGAATCATCAAGGGGAAACACGGTAGAGTAAACACGGAGTACCAGGATCTTCTTTCTCGAAAAAGCCGAGAATAGTCGTGCGCAAGCTAATCGGCTTCCACCCGGTGAAGGGGAGCGCTTGACAGTCGCAAACTGTTTCAGAGTGTTTAACGGGATCATGCCTCCAGTTTCCACCGGCATCGTTGAAGCCTGATCGGAGCGGAAAAGCTTAGCCTGCTGGTCTTCCAGACCCTTTGATTGCTCGAGTAAACCCGGTGATAAGCTACGTGCCACCATGAAGAAACTGCTTTTAAACGTGGGTGGGTGAAAAACTTAATAGAGCCCCGGGTTTCAAATTAACGGGGAAGTTTGAAAATCGGTGAAAAGTTTAAACCGCATCCGAATTTGAAGAAGGTTTACGGGGTTTATCTTTTGCTCACCGCTATTCCCATGCTTTTCTCCACAGTCCTGCCGATTTGGGCTGTTTTTACTTTCGCCCCGGAAGTGTGGAGTGAGGCTGGAGTATACCTCTTCATACCCTTGATCGCAGTGCTCATGATCATCGGCTTCATAGTCTACTGGATTAACAAGTATTATGACTCCATCACCTATGTTCTTGAAAAAGACGAGGTTGTGGTGGAAAGGGGTGTCTGGTGGAAGATGAGGCACGTGGTGCCTTATTCGCGCGTAATGTCGGTCGACATCATTCAGGGACCGATTTCAAGACGTTTCGGCGTCGGCTCTGTCCATGTGCATACAGCTGGCTATACTGGTCCAGCCGGGGGATCAGCTGGTCCTGGAACCAGGGGTGCTGAGGCTTGCATCTGGGGGGTTCCCAACTTCACGGAGATAAGGGACACGATAATCGGGCTCGTGAGGGGGAGGCCGCTTTTCACTACGCCGGGGGTTACGGTTCCCGACGTATTCTCAGAAATGTTAGAGGAGCTGAGGAGGATAAGAAAGGCTTTGGATAAGCCTAGCTCATAGGGTAATCCGGTGCACGTGGGCCACTTACCTGGTCTAGGCTCGTCTCAGCAATAATACGGTAAAAACCTTTAGTGCTTTGATTGAACCCCTAGGGACTTGAAAAGGTTTTACTCTCGCATCAACCGACCAGTAGGCAGCCTAATCTTTAACAGAAAGCATAAAAATGGATATTAGAATCTTTTATCGAGCCGGGGTGGCAGAGTGGTAATGCGCTGGCCTTGAGAGCCAGTGGCCCATGCGGGCCGCAGGGGTTCGAATCCCTTCCCCGGCGCTTCCCCCGTTGAAAACGTTTTCCAACACTGTGACGCAGTATTGCGAGCTGAACGTTCAGCAGAATGGTTTTAAAACAGTGTTTTGGAAAAATCAGAAGCTTTAATACTGTCGGAAGCATGTTGGTATGTTGCGCTCGCTTAGCAGTAGGGGAGGCTGGGCTTGAAAGGCTGGTTTAACGGAAGGGTTGTTGTTTTCGCCGCATCATCATATTCTATTGCACTGCTGTTTGATTTTGCCGCCCTGTATGGATGGTTACCGTTAATGCTTTGGGGTTTCTTAAGGATGTGGAGCCCCGCATTATCCGCTGTTCTCTGTCTAGCCGTATTCAGGGAGAGCGTTTCTTCACCGCTTAAGAAGTACCTGGGGCGCTCCACCCGGGTTCTTAAGCTCTTCCTGCTGTCGCCTCTAATAGTTTACGCGGCTCTAGGCGTCTACATGGCTCTAAGCCTTTCCCTCGGCCTGTTCGACTTCAACGCCTACGTGGAGCTGTTGGCTGAAGAGATCGCTAAGGCCTCTGGTCTGGCTGAGGAGCAGGCGGTGCGCTTAGCCACCGTCGCGGCCTACACTCAGATAGCCTCAACATACGTAGCTGCGATAACGATCAACACCGTCTTCACCCTGGGTGAGGAAATCGGGTGGAGAGGCTATCTTTATGATCTCCTTGGCTCTAGGCCGACGGTCAGAACCATTCTTGCAATAGGAACAATATGGGGGCTGTGGCATGCTTCATCAATACTCCTCCTGGGGCATAATTATCAGGTCAACAGGGTGGCGGGAATAGTGCTGTTCACGGCATTCACGATCCTCTTCACGTACCCCCAGCTCCTTCTGACAGATGGGGCGGGGAAGAGTGTTCTACCGGCTTCATCATTCCATGGGGCGATAAACGCGGTGTGGGGGCTAACCGTTTTTGCAACAAGGCTGCCTAGGGAGCTTGGGGAAATAGTGCTGGGGCTTGGGTTCACGGGCATCGCGTCATGGATGGTCTTAGACGTGGTTCTCCACTTGACTGTTAAGTGGTTTAAGCCGTTTCAAGCGCGTCTTCCAGCATAACGCATGCTAAAGCCTATACCTGGGGAAACCTCGGATAATCATGTTTTAATCAAGACGGAGGACTGTTCCCCCGTTTTCAGCGGAGCGTTTACCCAAGACTAGTGTCTTGATTATTTCAAGGGTCTCCTCCGGCGGGAACGGGGGCTTCCTAGTTTCAACCATTTGCAGGAATGCGCGGAGCATGTTTGAGTAGAAGTAGTCGCTGTCCTCAACCCTAACCTCCCTCCAGCCCCTTGTCCCGTAGAGGCTCATGTGGAAAAGGTAATGGATATCCCTGTAGACTGTTAACACGAATCTCCTCCCGTCTCTCATCCTTATTATCACCATGTCCCTACCCTTTTCGCCGACGTTCCTCACGCTTTCCACGCCTCCTCCCACGCAGACGTAAAGCTGCTCCAAGGCGTGAACACCGTAGAAAACAAGGTCGCCGCTGCAGACGCTGATGCCGGTGAGTATTTCCCCAATCTTCTCTTTCTCGGCGAGAAACGCCTCAACCTCCCTAGCGTAGCGGAGGGCGGAGCAGGACATTAGGGGAGCATTATGCTTCCTCGCCGTTTCAACGATCAGCTGAGCCTCCTCGATTGAGGGTGAGAGAGGCTTGTCTATGAAGGTAGGCAGGCCTGCTTCTAGAAAAGGGAAGGCTCTTTTCTGGTGTTGCATCGTAGTGTCGTCCGAGATTATGACGCCGTCAACCCTGCCGATCATTTCCTCCATGCTGCTTAGGACATTGTCTATTCGACATGTTTTCGCAACCAGCTCCGCCTGCCCTGTTTCAGGATCCCAGATGTGCGTCACCCTTGCCCCCTCAAGCCTCGTCCTGTAAAGCGGGAAACCGTTGCTCCTAGCCAGGTTCTCGTCGTAGCCGTTCAAAATCTCGGAGAAGCTCCTGGTGTGCCAATGCTTAGCGCCTCCCACAATGCCTATTTTAAGCATCCTCCTACACCCCTTAACTTATTTGCACGGGCCTACGCTGGGTTGCGCTCTCCCACACCGCCTCGGATACTTGAAGATCCTTAGCGCCATCCCAGAGTGTGCTCTCCGGCTTCTCCTCCCCCAGGCAGGCTTTCGCGAATGCTTCAATCTCACCCCTGTAGCCGAAGGCGCCTTCAGCCTTAGTAGCCATGAGCTCAGTCCACTCGGGGCTCCAGCTTAGGGTCTGCGTCCTGCCGCCTACTTTAAACTCCTGCAGGGGTAGGTTTCTAGGATGATAGTTGAGGCGAAGCATGTCTTCAACCTCCAGCCAGCAGCCGTCTCCCGAGAGGGCGAGCCTCTCGCTTATCTTCCAGTCTCCAGCCTCTAGGGAGTTCAGGTTCATGACGAATGGGATGCTGCTCTCGAATTCTCCGGCGATAGCGTAGGCAAACATGTTCGGGTTAAGACGGTGAAGCTTAGCGTATACTTCCCGGATCTCCCCGCCGAAGAACCTGGCTAGGTTGAAAATATGGACAACCTGCCCTATTAGGAATGCTTTAGCCGGATCCTCTATGTCCCAGATCGCCGGGTAGGGGCCGTTTGAAAACCTTGCCTCAAGACAGCTTATTCCTCCGAACTCCTGGCTGAAGGCTATTTTCCTCGCCATCCGGTAGCACACTGCGTAGCGCTTCATGTAGGCGACAGCACCCCATAGTCCAGCGTCCTCAGCATACTGGGCTAGTTCAACAGCCTCCTTGTGGGAGACGGCGGAAGGCTTCTCAACGAGGATGGGTAGGCCAGCGTCGAGGCAGAGTTTCCCGAGCTCGCAGTGCATCTGGGGAGGGCCGACGATTATAGCGCCGTCCAGCTCCTCCCTTCTAAGCATCTCCCTAGCGTCAGTATACCAGCGTAGGGCTCCGAAGCTTCGAGCATTCCTCCTTGCAAGCTCCTCCTTCAGGTCGCAAACAGCGGTGAGCTCAACCTGTGGAATAGTGTGGATAGTTGGGTAGAGGGATGAGGTGGCGTGGCTGCCACACCCTATGAATCCGATCCGCGCCTTCCTAATGCTCATGGCTCCTCATAAGTTAAGAATTTTTTAAACATTTTACCAATCTCCTAAGCCCGATGTTTCAGAGCAGGAGTAAAAAACTAATAAGTCAGGATTGCACACGTATTTCGGTGTAGCATAATGTTTGAGACAAATCTTTTTAGAAAAGAGGGGGGCAGGGGGTTTTACTCTCATTCTAATTTTGAAGCCGGGGGCGAGTAGGCTTGGAGGAGTATGAGAGGAGGAGAAGGATTCCTTGGAGGAGGATTCTCAAAGCAATAGTCATAATGATTGCCGCTGCGTCGTTAATAGTTGTCGGATGGGGATTGTTCAACCTTACCCTTGTAACCACGGAAGTGGGGTATATCACGATCATCATAGACCCGTTAGCCGGGTCAATATCTGTAAAGGGAGACGGGGTTTCAGCTCAATGGTTCTTCTTCCAAAGGCACCGTGGGCATACGTTAAGAAGGTGTACGTCGCGGTTGACACTGTGCACATGTGGACCGAGCTGGGTAGAACAGGAGACTTTCCCGCGATAGGCTGCTTGACGAAAGACGGGTTGGCGGTTGACTTCGACGTCACTGTCCGCTGGCGCATCAATCCCTCCACGGTGGTCGAGCTTTTTAAAAAGTATCCTGAGCTCGACTGGAAGATTAGAACAATAATCCCCATTATCCGGGAGACGGTGAGGGATGTGAGCAGCAAGTATACGGCTATGGAAACCATAACGATGAGGGAGGAGATCGCAGTGGCGTTAACCGCTTCAATAGAGAAGGCGCTGAGGGCCGACCCTACTCTTCACGAGGGAATAATTCTTGAGGGTGTTGAGCTGAGGGAGATTAGTCTACCAGCCAAGTTTACGAGCGCCATTGAGGAGAAAATGGCAGCCGAGCAGGAGAAGCTGGCCGCGGATTTCCAGGCTGCTAAAGTATTGATCTTGGCGAGCGCCGACGCGAACGCGACGATAATCAGGGCTCAGGGAACGGCTGACGCTATAAACAGTATAGCTCAGAGGTGTAATGTTTCAAGCAGGGAAATAGCCCAGCTTTACATAACGGTTGAGGCTTTGAAGAAGATAGCTGAAACAGGAGGGAAGATAAACTTCATAATGATCCAAGGTGGCGAAGGAGGCTCATGGATACTGCCTATCCCCCCGTAAGACCTTAGGAAAAGTTTTTCCAGTTTTTCAGTTTCGTTCCGCTTCTTTAAACGGGCTTATTAGAGCGTGCTCTTGTCCATCTGGTTTCGCCGCTTACCGTTAGCTTCGAGACGACCGGCCGGAATTTGGCCTTCAGGTTCTTCCTATCTCCCTTAAAGACCTCTATTTTAACATCATCCCCCAAGATTCCACGGCACCTCGCTACGAGTTCTTCAACAGAAACCTCTGGGTCATCCTTTCTCCTCATGAGCTCTATCGTGACTTTGTTCGTTCCCTCCTGTACTGCCTGATACCTTGACACACCCGGGCAGTCTTGAATTGTAGTCATTATGGTCTTCGGAGTCACGATTCTACCGTTGGAAAGCCTGAAGCAGTCAACCATTCTTCCCTCAACCGACTTTAAAATGGGGAGGCCTCTTCCGCACGAGCACACGTCCTCACCGAGTATTCCGACATCACCCACCTTGTAACGTATCAGGGGCATCGCATAGTTTAACAATCCTGTTACAACAATCTCGCCTTGTTCGCCTGGTGCAGCAGGCTCACCGTCACGAATAATCTCCATGATGAGGAGGTCAGCATCTATGTGGTAACCTTCTCTTCTAACACACTCCCAAGCACCGTGTCCGAAATCCCAGGCTGAGTATTCGTCGAAAACATCGCATTCGAAAACATTTTCCAGGAATTTCCTCGTAGGCCCGTCCAGAACCTCACCGTCACCCCTAACGGCTTTCGGATGAACCTCCTTAACACCTTTATCGATAATCGTCTCAGCGACGACCCTGAGATACGACGTGTTGCCGTCGATCAGCTTCGGCTGGAACTTGACGATTTCCGCCAGAACTTCTTCAGCATTATCCGTGATGCGGATTCTCTTTCTAAGACGGCTCAACATGGATGCGGCCGGCCCGAGCGCAACCCTTCCCATTGGCTTCGGCTTCGCGCCCCGGCTCATCATAGTCTTCTCTCTGTTAACATCGCTGGGTTCCGGTGTGCCGTATTCTATTGAAACCATCTTGTCCAGGGGGCTGAGGCCGATTGCCACTATTTTTCTGAAATACCAGTTTGCAACAGAGTAGTCCAGGAACCTCCTGTCGTAGAAAACGGGCATGGGGCCGCCGCTTGTCCCCGAGGTAGATGCCTGCACACAGTTTTCAAGCCCATACCCTTTTGCTATGCTCCGGCCAGGTATGCCGTCTCTGACTTCTTGCTTAGTTACGAACGGTATTTTCTTCAGGTCCTCTATTGTCCTGATGTCTTCAGGCTTAAGGCCGACGGAGTTGAGCTTACTGTGGTAAAGCTGGGCTTTTCCATAAGCATGCCTAACGATAGCCCTCAGCCTCTTCTCCTGGAGCTTTCTTAATTCACCGGGTTTTAGCCATTGATTCCTGGAAAGCTCGTAGCAATACCGGAGTACCCTGCTAATCATAAACCAGTTTTCCAATAGCCTGCTTCAACAGGATATTTAAGCCTTAGGCTTGCTTCAGCTACTCGTCAACCATAAGGACCCCGCTGTCACCGTCCCGCGGCTCGATGACAACCCTCTTCCCGTGAAGCTGCTTATCTGTTTCAAGCCTGGTGCCCATTAAAGCAGGGATTGAGAACTCTCTGCTTACTATGGCGAGGTGGGAGCCTAAGCCTCCCGACAAGCATACTACGCCAGCCAGCTTAGGGAGCACTGGCCCAAGCATCGTCACCCCGGCGTCGTCAACCATCGCTATCTTGCCAGCAGCCCCCTCCTTCAACAGGGCCAGCACGTCCCTCACGTTTTTAACGTAGCGAAGCTCCCCCTCCGCCCTCGTCTTTATCGTGATCAGGCCGCGGCCCACTATTTTCAAGCCTGCCCCCTCCTTCAGCCGGTTGGCTGAGGACAGCTGGAAGGTTCTATATGTCTTACGTTAAAAACTTATTAGCTTTCGACAGAAACCGAAACCCATGCCCATGCGGGTGGCTGAGGTAAACGAGCAGATAGCTCATCTCAGCAGCGTTTTCCTGAACATCGTGACCCAGAGAACCCTGCTGGAGTCTAAGCTTTTCCCCGTCAACGCATACATATGCGTCGGCTTCTACCAGACCTATCATCATCTCTACGACGTTATGAGGAGGGTTTGGAGCAGAATAACCCCGGAGGAGCTGGCTGTGAGAAGCAAGACCCTTCTCTCCCCCATTCAGGCTCTCTCCATATCCTATCTCTGGCTCTACTATTCTCTGGCGAGAATGGGGACAATATACAATAAGCATGGGGGAGACCCCTCGAAGGAGCCTGCTGAGAAAAGGGAGCAGTGGAGGTGGATGCTTGAACACTGGTATCGTCTCGCAACCAATTATTTCAACACTGGGAAGCCGACTGTCGCCGCATCCGGCGGGGTTAACCTTGCGCTCAACGATGATGCTTTAAACTGGGTTAAGGAGAATCTTCAGCCTGTAGGCGAGAACCAGGTTGTCAAGGCGCGGCGGGCAATAGGCTCAGTAGACCTTTACGCTTTCATAGACGAGTGTGAGGCCCGTGCTAAAATAGTTAACCACGGTCCATACCCTCTCGGAGGGGATGAGATACTGGTTATCTCAGAGTATACGAATCTTTACGACGGGAGGCGCCCCTGGCACCCGTGGTCTGCTACGGAGGCCAAGCTGCCCAGCTCAACCCTGGGTGTTGCGATGGCTATCCGGGGGGCTAGGGCGACGTTCAACGACATCGGCACGATGATTGTTGAGCCTGCTGACTATAGCAGGCTGGTTACGAAAATAGCTGTCTACACTAAGAGGAACGGCACGGTTGTGCCGCTGCAGCTCGACGAGCTCTCCGCCTACGCTGAGGCCGCTGACGCGGCTCAGATGGAGCTCTACATGAGGTTTGCGGAAATGGATAGGAGGCAGCTGCTTCTCGCCGGGGCTGAAGCATACTGGAGGTGTTTCATGAGGTACACGGATATTGTTGGGGTGACTGATGAGATAGACTGGAAAATATCCCGCGGGGTGCAGGAGGAGTACCTACCCTACTTCATGACTCACGACGAGGATCCGGCTTTCGCCCGCATCAAGATGAAGGCGATAAAGATGAAGGCCCTGCCCTTCCTGAGGGAGAGGGACCCGGTGCTATACTACCTTCCGGAGTAGCCGGTTGAAAATGATGAGCACTCCTTCCCCCAGGGATGAGGAGAACCATGAGCCCTCTGAAAGAAAGGATTGGAGGGAAAGCTACTATTTCAACTTCGTCGACCTGGAGAACATGGTTTCAGGCTTCACGACAATAGGCCTCTACCCAAACCTGCCCAAGAGGGAGTTTGTCTTCGCCGTCTTCCATGAGGGTGAGAGACACATTTATTTTAAAGAGCATGAGTCGCCGTTCAGCCTTGAAACACTACAGTGTCTGGACGACGGGTGTCTCCGCTTCCAGCTTGTTGAAGCGTTGAAGAGCTGGCGCGTGTTTTTCTCAAGCCCGGGGCTTGAGGCAGAGATCCTTTGGACAGGAAGGTTCCCCGCGTTCAACTTCGGCCGGGGGAGTGGAACATCCTGGGAGGGCCACTTCGAGCAGTCTTGCAAAGTATCGGGGAGAATAAGAATCGGAGGGGTTGAGAGAAGCATCAGTGGCTTCGGGCAGAGGGATAAGAGCTGGGGGCCTAGGCAGTGGCACATAGACCGTTGGTATGCTTTCCACGCCCAGTTCAGAGACTTCTCCATAGGGCTTAGAATGGACATTGTGAAAGGCGTTTCAACCGTCTCAGGCGGGGTTTCCACAGCCGGGGGGAGCATCCCTGTTTCAAACGTTGAGGCCAGGGCGGAGTACAGCGGAGCAGCTATACCCGTCGGGGCGTTCACCAGAATACTTTGTCAAGACGGTAAAGAGTATGTTGTCCACTCGAAACTATTATCGGCCTCGAGCTTCGCCAGGTTCACCCGCAGGTTTCCAGGAGGGCTTACTGAGCTTGTTGAAGCCATGGCTGTCCACCGTCTCGGGGAGAACGGGGAGACGGGCACAGGGCTCTTAGAATGGCTTTCCACAAGCTTTTCAGGACAGTGACGCGGCGAACCCTACTTTCTCTTCCTCCTGAGCGTTTCGAAACTGCCGTAGCCCCCTTCTAAGCCGTCCAGCTTAAAGCTGCCGAAAGACTGAACAAGTATTGAAACGTTCCCCCGGCTGTCCGTGAAGGGAACAGGGATCATCGGCCCGGCTCTAGCCTCAAGCACGTGTCTCCTGCCGAGGCTGTCGAAAAACTCCAGTCTTGAGCAGACTGGAAGCACCTCGTCGCGAAACTCCTGCTCGAGAACCCTGATTCTTTCAATCGGAATATTCCTGCCTTTTTCGAAAAGGAAGCCTCCTGTTGAAACCCTGCCGTCATCCATTATTATCGCGGCAGGGTTGACAGCGAGGTCTCTCGAGAACCAGACAACGTAGTAGAGCCAGTAGTCTACGCTGGTCCACTCGCGAACCCCGTGAGTATGGTCGCGTTGACCCATTGACTGCTCCACCCGGTATGTTTCCCCGCCTATGTGGATCTGCCCGTCGACGATGCCGATCTGCTCCCAGTGCTCGTCCCCAGACTTTTTTCCAAGCTCCCTTGACTCAGGAGTCATGTGCGCACTATACTCGTAGACCTCGCTGATGGGCGTGAATGAAAGCTCCAGCCTGGCTGGGAACACGCCTGAAGCCAGAGACGGGTTTTCCCGCGTCCTAGGCAGGTCTAAAGGATTCTTGGCCGCAATCATCCTTCCTTCGAAAAAGTATTTCCAAACTCCTCTGGGAAGAGGCTTGTGAGCCACGTGGCCGACTCGCAGGTCCTGCATCATATAGTCCCCAGTCTCCTCCACAGCCTGGTAGCCTGCTGCGGAGCCGTCCGGCAGGAAGAGGAAGAGGAAAGTCATGCCCTCCTTCTTGTTCGGCTTGAAGCCCAGCCTAGTCATTCCGCCAAGCCTCTGCTTCGCATCGTAGAAGACGAAATAGTAGGACTCGTTCCACTCATCATGGTTCTTCGGACTATGCTTCAAAGGCTCCATCACGACGCCACCTCGATCCTGACCATGCCGCTGTTCCCGTCTACGGTAACCGTTTGCCCCGTCTTAAAAACCCTGCAGGCGTTCTGAATATTCGTTACAGCCGGGATACCGTACTCCCTGGAGACTACTGCGCCGTGTGAAAGCATCCCGCCTGTCTCCGTTATCAGGCCGCCGATCCTGCTGAAAACCGGTGTCCAACCCGGGTCTGTACGCGGCACCACAAGAATCTCTCCTGCCCTCACCTGCCAAATATCCTCAACGTTTTTCAAAACCCTCACCGGGGCTGTGAGCACACCCCGGCTAGCCGGAATCCCTTTAAAGACTAGCCCCGGCTCAGGCGGGGGGTCGTTGAACTCCCTGGAGCCCTGTATGAACTTGGCTGGAGTAGTGTTCTCATACTTTAGAAACTCCTGTCTGCGGCTGTTAACCAGCATGCGGATCCCAGCGAGCTCCTCCGGAGTGGGCTGTTCGAAGGCAAGCCTCTTAATCTCGCTCTTCCTGAGGAAGAAAACTTCCAAGGGTTCCTGCAGAACCCCTTGTCTCTGAAGAAGCCTCCCGATCTCCAGGTAGATCCTCCGGTTCATAGTGATCCAGCGGTCAAGGTTGAAACGCTGGTTCTCCCGGAAAACTATGTATTTGCGCGCGAAACCTAGGATGGTGGAGAAAAGCCTCCATTTAAACCAGCCGAATCTCAGAGCCTTGATCCTCCGCTCAACATGCTTCAAAGCCTCCTCCTGGCTTAAGCCTTCAGTCTCAGCCGTATTGCTCCCCGCCTCCTTGACGAGAGGCTTAATAAGGTTGAAAACATACTGGGGCGCCTCATACCAGCGGGGGTAGTACGGCTCCCTGGTGAACCCTCGTGCTCCGAAATCCCTTATGAAACGGTTGAACTCCTCCGTGAATTTCTGCGCTTCAGGAGTGTTTAAAGCCCCTATTTTCTCCAGGATTTTCTCGGAAGGGGTTTCCAGGATAATCCTCCTAAGCTCGGGTGAGGAGCCTGCGACGGAAGCCAGTAGGCTAATCCTCTCGTTTGTCTCACTAGTCTTATGCTTTAAGCCGGAGATTAGGGCAGGATAGGTTTTCAACGCTTCCTCCTCGCCTAGGAAACGCTTCAACAAGTATTGGGCGAGCAGGTTCATGCCGATGTTGTGAACAGGAATACCGTATCTAACCAGGCGGAAGTGGCCGGTCATAAGCTCATCCAGCTCCTCGGCGAGCTCCACGTAGCGCCTGATGCTCGCCTCCTCGCTAAGCAGCGTCATTCTCTGCTCGAACTGCTCCCAGAAAGGGTTGAACACTCTCCGGGTCCACTCCTCGTAGGCTGATGCCGTCCTGGTCACGGAGCCGTTGGGATCGTGAAGCATTACGCGGAGCTCAGCCATTATTCTTTTCCTAAGCCTGAAGGGCAGCTTCCTAATCGTCTCCTTGCCGTATGGCCCGCCCCCGTCTGGAAAATAGTTTAAAATATCCTCGTTTCGCAGGAACGGCGGGATCTCGTACTCAACCTTCCTCTTCAAAACCTCAAGGTTGAAGTATGCGTGCGCATGGTGGAGCTTAAGCAACTGGTCTGTCTTCCTAGAGCCGGGTTGAGAATAGCCCATTATCCTGTTGAGCTCAACGTTAACAATGTTCGTAAGCTGGTCTCCAAGGAGCTCGAAGAACAAGGGTGTAACAGGATCGTTCCAGTAGTCGTCAGAGTAGCCTCTGCTCCAGACAACCTCGTCCTCGGCAGCAGGCTGGGCTAGAGAGGTCACTGGCCTGGATTGAAGAATCAGGATATTATTGTCCCCGTCGACAGCCCACTCAACATCCTGGGGGCATCCGAACGCTTTTTCAACGGCAAGACCGATTTCAGCAAGCCGTAGAACCTGCTCGTCGCTCAGCGAAGGCTGGAAACGTTCTTCAAGAGGGATTTCAACGTGTTCAACACCTGTTGAAGAAGGTTTCGCCACATGGTTCTTCACCCCGATCTCTCTGCTGACGATTCTAAACGGCTCCCCGGCTTCCTTCAGAGGCCTGTGGATGACGAACCTGTCTGGCATAGCTCGGCCTGAAACCACCGATTCCCCTAGGCCGAAGTTGGATTCAACAATCATCTGTGAAGCATCGGAGGAAACAGGGTCCACGGTGAAAAGCACGCCGGCGCTCTTAGCGGGAACCATTACTTGGATAATAACGGCCATCTTAAGGTTGCGGTGGGAAACCCTGTTCCTCTCCCTGTAGGCGATGGCCCTGCTGCCCCATAGGGAGGAGTAGCATTGAACAATAAGCCTCTCAACATTCTCAAAACCCTTAACGTTCAGAAAGGTTTCCAGCTGGCCTGCGAAAGACTCCTGCGGCGAGTCCTCCACGGTGGCGGAGGAGCGGACTGCAACACTCTTAACAGGCAGAGCGTCGTAGGCTCTCCTCAAATCCTCAGCCAGCTCCGCCGGCAGCTTGGAGCGACTCATCGCCTCCCTGATTTCTTTCGAACACTCTTCTATCGAAGCCGGATCACCAGGGTTAATCTTGGCCAGTGAAGACTCGATGCATTCTTCAAGACCATTGTAGGATAGAAAATAATCGTAAGCCTCAATAGTGACTACGAAGCCCTCTGGAACAGGAAAACCCAGGTGCTTCAGCTCACCGAGGCTAGCAGCCTTACCTCCGACCCTAACCCAGTCTTCTCTGCGGACGTTCTCCAAATCCACCACGTAGCTCTTTGAAGGCAATCGGCCCTGTTTCAAGAATGCTGCAAACGATTTAAATATTAACGGGTAGCGTCGAGAAGACTTAAATATTGATTAACATGGTTTTAACAGGGCTAAGCCATGTGCGACTGGTGCATGAAGCATGGTGCCGGTGGAAAATGGTATTTGAACGCTAGGAACTATTCTTACGAGCTGGCGGAATCCATGAATCTTCAAGCCTACTTGGAGGAGCAGTGGAAAAACTTCGAGCAGGTCTACATTAGGAAGATAATGGGTATTTCCTCCATAGGGTTGGGCTACAAGCTTAGAATGCCGATTATCGGCCGCGTGCTCCGGTGGTCTGCCGAGAGAATGATCCACTCTGAAAGCAGGAACCGGAACCCTGTTAGGGCAGACGGGCATTTCGGCCAAGTAATACCTATTGAGGAGGCTAAGCTGATAATGCTGAACCTTGCCGCTGAACCGATTATTCAGAACTACTGCATGTGCCGCATGATGCAGAAGGGGATTAAAGACGTGTGCTGCATCAACTTCGGAGTTCTCTCAACGGTGATAGAGAAACTGCCAAGGTTCATCCCTGAGAACACTAAGGTGCGCCTAGGCAGGGAGGAGGCAGCAGCAGTCTTAGAGGAGCAGAACAGGAAGGGGCGCGTAACCACCGTCTGGTTCCAGCCTGTGCCATACATATGCGCCATATGTTCCTGCGAGGCCCCTCAATGCGGCGGCCTACGTTTAAGAATGGACTTCGGCCTCCACACGGTTTACAAGGCGGAGTACTATGCGGAGGTAGACCCCGACCTATGCCAGGGTTGCAAGACGTGTATTGCAGGCTGCCAGTTTGGCGCAATAAGGTTCAGCCCGACTCTTAAAAGAGTCCTGATAGACCAGTCTAAGTGCTTCGGATGCGGGCTCTGCAGGGACAGGTGTCCGCACGACGCGATAAGACTGGTGCCGAGGGATGAGAACCCGGTTTTACGCGGCAAGTATTAGCCCCGGGGTGAAGCCGGCGTGAGGAAGACTAAGATAATAATAGACTACTCTAAATGTGGAAACGCCACTGGAGGAATAGACCCCAGGCAGTGCAGCAAGTGTCTACAGGTCTGCGACCCAGCGGTCTTCGTCAGACACATGGCTTTCAACGTGAAGGAGGATAATCCTTACGATCCGCAGTTCTGGCAGATAACGCCAGTCTGGCTCTCGCTCTGCACCCACTGCGGCAAATGCGTTAAAGCATGTCCGCAGAAAGCAATAACCGTAACATTCTAGATTTAAGTATAACCCTGAATAGTTTTAATGCGAAGCATGGTTTCATCCGGCCCGCCTGGTCCTTTAAGGGTTCATCCAGCTAACCCGCGATACTTCTGCGATTCAACCGGTAAAACGATTTACCTAACTGGCTCCCACACTTGGAGCAACCTGCAGGAGTTTGAAAGCGAATCCCCGTTCAACTATGAAGCCTACCTTGACTTCATGAGTAAGCATAACCATTGCTTCATGCGGATGTGGACATGGGAATGCGGGACTGGAGGAGAATGGCTACACGGATGGAGTGAGGATAAGCTGCTTGTTAAACCGCTTCCCTACAGGCGTACACCGTCTGGAAGGTTTAACCTGAAAGAGTTCGATGACGAGTTCTTCGATAGGCTGCGCAGAAGGGTTATCGCAGCCGGGAGACGTGGCATCTATGTTTCAATAATGCTTTTCCAGGGGTGGGATGTTGAAAGCAAGGGTAGGGGGATAAGCCCGTTCACTCAGCACCCGTTCAACAGGAACAATAATGTGAACGGTGTAGACGGGGACCCTTATGGGACTGGGGAGGGAAGCCTAGTCCACACGGTCAGGATTCCAGAGATAACTTTCCTGCAGGAGGCCTATGTTAAGAAGGTTGTTGAAACGGTTAACGACCTGGATAACGTTCTTTACGAGATATCTAACGAGAGCAGCAATGAATCCGTGGAGTGGCAGTACCACATGATTAGACTCATACATGGTTTTGAGAAAACACTGGGGAAACAGCATCCTGTTGGAATGACTGTCCCATGGTCTCCAGGAAGCCCCGGTGACAATAATGATCTTTTCAGAAGCCCAGCGGAATGGGTTTCGCCTAACACTATTGCTGGAAACGGCTATAGCTACAGGTATGATCCGCCTCCGGCTGACGGCGCGAAGGTTGTCCTCCTGGATACTGATCATCTCTGGGGCATTGGCGGAGACGCAAGCTGGGTCTGGAAATCCTTCACCAGAGGCTATAACCCTGTCTTCATGGACCCATATGACAGCGGCTACAATGCGGGTGGGCTCACAGGCCTAGGGTTGAAAAACACTGGAAGAATCGACCCAAGGTGGGAGCCTGTTCGGAGAGCAATGGGATGCACGCGCACGCTGGCGGAGAAGCTGAACCTTGCAGGGCTCACCCCCCGGCCGGAGCTTGCTCAAACAGGCTACTGCTTGGCGAACCCTGGAGCTGAGTACGTTGTATACGTTCCGAGAGAATACCCGTTGACCATCTGGGTTGACCTTTCAGGAGCGAGGGGGAGCCTTAGGGCTGAGTGGCTCCACCCGGCCACGGGGGAAACGGTTGGCGAGGAGAAGGTTGAAGGCGGCTGGAGAAGAGTCTTCACAGCGCCGCTCATGGAGGACGCGGTTCTAATACTAAGCGTTTAGAACGGTTCTAAACGGCTTCCCATGCTAGGGTTCGAAAAGCTCCTCGTCACTGGCCTCCGCGACTTCAAAAGCGTCCCGCTCACATCCCTCCCATGGGGTGCCGACATATTTCCTAGCATACCGCCCGACTACACTAGCCCTAACCCTTAGGATAAGCTGGTTCCCGTTAGCGCTTCTGAACCAGGCGGATAAGCCGTCCCCGTTCTTCACGGCAATGCTTCCATCAACCACTGTCTTCAAGCCGTCGACAGCGCACAAGTATGGCTTCTCTCCGGGGGCAGTGACTTCGCACGCAACAGGCTTGCCTATCGTGTTCCACGCCTTTAAACCCATTTTCAAACCCAGGACTAGAAACGGGCCGAGATGACCATGGAGGCTGACAGCCCTCTCTAAAAGATCCTGTGGAACACGCGTCAGCATCTAGATGCTCATCCCCTGCTTGCGCAGCCCCCGGGCCTCGAGGCTTAAAAAAAGCGCCACGCCGATGACCCAGCCTACTGCGCCGCCAGCCATGTGGAGCAGAACCCAGCCTAGCACCCCGCCCCACTTGATTAGTTGGGGAGCAGCCATGAAGAACGTTCCTATTATGAAGCCTGCTACTGCTGCTGAAGCCGTTGAGGCAACCAGTAGAAGCGCTGAGCCGACGATTCTCCTTCCGAAACAGTTACCGTAGCGGAAAACCCAGGTTAAAGCGTCGAACACAACGCTGGCCGCCGTAAAACCGAGGAAGTGCGTCGCACCTGGTCTTAAAACGAAATTTATGATTGTTGCGACGAGGCCTACTGTGCTCGCCACCCCGATTTTCCTAACCCACCAGACGGCTAGAATCAGAGAGGCGAAACCAACCATGTCGCAGAAAACAGGTATGCCGAACATTGTGAATATTACCGGTGCAATAGTGGCGTTCAATATTCCCCAGAGTGCTGCGAAAAGCGCTATCGCAGCGATATCGCGGACAGTGAAGTACGCCATCCCGCATCACTCCAGTATTACTTTTGCTTTTTTTAGTAATACTATATAAATTTTTAACATGAGCTATAGCCGTATCGTCTATTTGCGTTTCATTTTTAACACCCTGCGGGTACGGTTTTCACGGACAGTACGCCTTGGAATTTAAATACGATGTGTAGTTCTGGCCTTAGATATGGAATATGATTGGTGTAAACCCGCTATGCAAAAAAGCGCGCGTTACGCTAGCTTGCCTAGTAGGTGCTGCGAAGAAGTGTGTATTACATTGATATCATTTGAACTTAAAGGCTGCAAAAATTTCAGCGTATAGAAGGAATGAGTACGATTAAATTTAGTGATTCGGAGGTTTTCCGATAGACTTTAACCAGCACCGTAACAGGTATAATTCTCGCAGTAGCCTTTTGAGACGTGTCTGTATTGCTATAGATTCTGTTTCCATCAAGGCTTTTCTAACTAATTCTATGGAGTCAGAAACCTTATCTATATATGTTAAGTCTGGGAAATCCTTAGGGTCTATCTGCTCATATAGTTCAAACACCCGGGTCAAGTCGCTTCGACCATAGAAAGTTTCACAGAAAACCACGAGTTCGGGTTCTAAATCCATCTGAGGATTCCATAGCAATTGGGCGTATTGAAAAACTGTTGGAGAAGTAAATGTGGAAAAATAATCCTTATCCAAGCCTACGACGAAAGTAGTTATGGCCCGAATGCCTTTCTTAAGATAATAGTTAAGATCCTGTTTTATGATGCCTCCGAATTGGGGTAATCTTCCAAATAATTCTTTAAACTCTCCTCTCCCGAAGAGAGAGGAATCCAGCCAGTAGCCAAGTACTTGCGCTTCTTTTGGATTAAAAGAATTAAGGGCTTCCTCTATTTGAGGAAGCACGTCATTTACATTTATTTCGCAAACAGGGTCACAGACAGAATGTGAAAAGCATTGATGAATCGGAGCTATTTCCAGGAAAACCCCATCTAGTGGCTTAACACTTCTAGGTGGCTGCCAGGTGCTAAAGTATTGAATAAAGGATAATCTGGCACCGGGTCTAATCTCTCTAAGCGATTTCAGCATTCGATTCGTAAAAATTAGCACCTGATCCGATAGGGAAAGATCATGGTCTTGAAGACAATCACAACGTTCTAAAGGCCTGTCAGCAGGCCATAGAAAGAAATCAGTGATTTCCCGGGGTATTAATTCCAGAAATTCCTGTAGAAGGTTTTTACTTCTTTCTAGTTCATTCACGTCAAGGGTGCAAAATTTAGAGCCGAAGAAATGCACTTCTATATTGAAGTCCAGACCTCTCTTTTCAAGAAGCCTAAGAATCCTTTTTATATTTTTAGCCCTGTTTCTCAGCCAATCCATAGCTTTTGTTGGCATTGGACTAATATCCTGAATATGGAGCGCTAAGGTGTTAAGCTTAACTTTAGCCATGAAATCTATCCAGTCGCAGAGCGCCGTGTTGTCGAAATCGATAACTATTCCTCTCTTAGAAAATGCAGGCGACTCCTTAATATTAATCCCTTTTACCAGTATTTCTCTTCTCTTCGGCACATATTCATTTTCCTCTCCGGGGAAATACCATCTCACGCCAAGTATCTGAAGATAATGGTAAACTCCGAATAGTGTAGCTCTACTTGTCTTTCCTAAAATAAGCAATATTTCACCGATTCCTCTTATTATGAAACCATCATTATCCAATTCGTCAAGTTCCTTCAAAATATTACCGCCGAAAGTCTCACTATCTAAATCGTCGGGTAGCATGCCAACATAAATAGCTTTTCGAGCTCTCTGCCGGGTAACAATGTTAATCCTAATCTCATCAACCATTTTTGACAAGTATTTGGCCAGTTCCTCTGCTGCAAACTTCTCCGTTGAATTTGCCTCTTTAGACATAATGATTTCCACGGTTTCTTTTGACATTCTCAATCATACTATTTTTTAAATAAAATATTATTAATAAAGCTTTAGATATTAATGGGAGTGGCTCCCGATGAGTATGGACAGAAGCTAGACTATGTTGCAAAAATGATGCTGGGACAGAGTTGACACTATGCCTAAGAGAATAGTTGGAAAAAAGAAGAGCGTATTGCATGTCAGCATTATAGCCGTGCGAGGTTTTGTAATTAGAATTCGCGGATATAGGGAAGTGGCTAACTTTATACTAGTCTGTCAAGCACATAGTAGAATATGGTTGAAAATACCTCTATCAGGATTACTGCAAGTATGGAGCCTGACAGCTCGCCTGTCATAATGTATGTTATGAGTAATGCCACGGGATCAACAACCAGTCTGTATATTAATGTTTTCTTCAAGCTCGTTTTCCGCGATCGATAAATTGGCGGGGCATCTACACCACCTGTCCAATTGGAAAGGTTAAGACGCATGTTTTTAAGTTTTATTTTAAGATGACTGTTATCTATTACTGTTAGAATCACTTAGTGAAACTCACTTCCTTCTTTTACGCATTTCTTTCTCGATCAACGACCCTATGATGCGGCGTGCTAACCACTATTAAGGCTTCACGCTGGTGGATAGGCGAATCATAAGGTTTAAAAGTACGATTAATCGTAATTTTAAGATTCGCATTGGTCATGAAAACGTCAAGCGAAGAAGTAACCCCTGTTGTCGAGGAGTATCTGGAATGCATATACAGGCTTCAGGAGAAGGAGGGAGTGGCTAGGACCAGCAGCATTGTTAAAAGCCTCAGAGTAGTACCTGGGACGGTTACGAACACCGTTGAAAAACTGGAGAAAGACGGCTTTGTCACACACGTCTCCTACAGGGGTGTTAGGCTTACTGAGAAGGGTCGCAGAATAGCGCTGAAAGTCGTCAGGAGACACAGATTGTCGGAGAGGCTTCTAGTGGATATTTTGAAAATGGAGTGGGACAGGGTTCACGAGACAGCGTGCAGGCTGGAGCACAGCCTGACCGACGAGGTTGTTAAGCATTTGGAGAAGGCCCTGAACTATCCTAGGACGTGTCCACATGGGAACCCTATTCCAAACGAGCAGGGCAGGGTTTTCGAGGAGGAAACGCAACCATTATCTGAGCTGGCTGAGGGCGAGCAGGGAGTAATCGTTAAGGTTGTTGAGGAGAAGCCTGATTTTCTAATCCGACTTAAGAAGCAGGGTCTTGTTCCAGGAGCCGTGGTGAGGGTTCTTAAAGCTTCGTCGGACGAGCAGGTCGGGTTCGAGGTTGGCGGGGAGAAAGGGGTGTTGAGCCTCAGCCTAGCATCACTGATACGTGTTAAAGGGGTGGAGCAATGAGCGGCACCGGTGAGCCGCGGGGAAGCGAAGTTCCTTTAGCAATGTTGAAGGAGGGGGAGACGGGGGTGGTTGTCTCAGTTAAATCAGGATACGGGAAGGCGTGGGGGCTTAAGAAGAGGCTTATGGACATGGGTGTAACGCCGGGCACGAGGATCACTGTTGTGAAGTCAGCCCCGTTCCACGGCCCCATTGAGGTTCTCGTCAGAGGATATAGGTTGGCTATCGGCAGGGGTATGGCTGAGAGGATCTTCGTGAAGGTGGAGGAGACACGGGCCGGTTGCACTGAGAAGTAGCTGGGGAAACAGGCTTGAGGGGGAAGAGGCTGGTTATTGCCCTCGCGGGGAATGCGAACGTCGGCAAATCCGTAATATTCAACCATTTAACGAAGCTACATCAGCATATTGGCAACTGGCCGGGGAAGACTGTTGAAAAGGCTGAGGGGACTCTCCACTTTAAAGGGTACACTGTGGACGTTGTCGACCTTCCAGGCATATACTCGCTTTCAACCTACTCGATAGAGGAATCCATCTCTAGAAGGTTCATCGCGGTCGAGAAGCCTGACGTGGTGATAAACGTTGTCGACGCTTCTGTTCTTGAAAGAAACCTGTTCTTCACCCTTCAGCTAATGGAGCTGGAGACGCCGATGGTCATCGCCCTTAATCAGATGGATATTGCCAGAAGGAAAGGCATCCGGATAGACGTTGAGAAGCTTGAGGAGATTCTCGGTGTGCCGGTTGTTCCAACGATCGCGGTTAAGGGAGTGGGAATCTTCAAGCTCTTGGAGAAGAGTGTTGAAATATTTGAGGGAAGGATTAGAGCGAAGCCGAAGCCGGTTAAATACGGCGAGGAGGTTGAGCAGAGAATAGGGAGGCTTGCTGAGACAGTTATGGACATCGGCCTCCCGTATCCCGCGAGATACGTTGCGATAAAACTCCTTGAGGGCGATAGGGAGATTCAGGAGGAGGTTGAAAAAGCGAAGCCTCAGGCTGTGGATTTTGCTAGAATGCTAGGTGAGGAGCTTGAAAGGCTCCACGGCCACTCCTGCCCAACCCTGATAACGTCTGAACGCTACCAGGCTGCTAACTGCATAGCTAGAGAAGTGCAGAAGCTCACCCCACCGTTGAAGCCAACCCTGGGAGAGAAGATTCACAACTTGACCACGCACAGGGTCACCGGATACCTAGTAATGGCTGCGACGCTTCTCTCAATGTTCTTCTTCGTCTTCGGCGTTGGAAACATCTTCTCAGAGTTTTTAACAGATCTTCTCTACGGTTTAGAACCGTTTTTCGAAGGGTTTTTCGGAACAGGTTTTCTAGGGCAGCTTGCCTGGGGAGGAGTTTTCGAAGGGCTAATAGCTGGAGCCACTATAGCGCTTCCCTACGTTATTCCGTTCTACCTAGCATTATACTTCTTGGAGGACTCCGGCTACCTGAGCCGGATAGCCTTCCTAATGGACAGCATAATGCACAAGATGGGGCTTCACGGGAAAGCCTTCATACCCCTGATGCTGGGCTACGGCTGCAACGTTCCGGCATGCATAGGTTGCAGGATAATGGAGACTCAGAGGGAGAGGCTTATCGCAGCCTTCGTTACAACCCTGGTACCGTGCGCCGCCAGAACAGTCATTATTCTCGGCCTGGTTGGAAGATTCATAGGAATCCAGTGGGCCTTGATGCTCTACGCGTTTAACCTGCTTGTTGTCTTCCTTCTAGGAAGACTTGCTTTCAGAATCCTGCCTGGCGAGCCCACTGGGCTGATAATGGAGATGCCTGACTACAGGCTGCCGCACCTTAAGACTGTTTTAAGCCAAACATGGTTTAGGCTGCTCGAATTCCTGAAAATAGCATTCCCGTTGATAATTGTCTCAACCTTCACTGTTAAGCTTCTAGAGGTCACAGGCATTCTTAGCGTTTTCACAGGTCTGCTGGCCCCCGTCACGGTAGTATGGCTCGGCCTCCCCGTGGAAACAGGGATAACATTGTTATTCGGGGTTTTAAGGAAGGAGCTTGCGCTCATAATGCTAATCACCCTTCTGGGAGCAGAAGACCTGTCTAAAGCACTAACGCCTGTTCAAATGGTGGTTTTCACCGTAGTATCAATGTTTTACATACCGTGCATAGCTACTATAGCAACCCTAGTCAAGGAATTCGGTTGGAAAAAGTCTTTTTTCATAACGGTTTTCGAAATACTTTTTGCATTAGCGTTAGGGGGAATCGTACTCAGGGTTTTAAGCCTAGCCGTAGCCTTATTTTAGAACAGTTTCCCTATTTGGGGGGAATGGTTAAAAGCCCTGAGAAGGTTGAGTTTCACCTATGACGACTCAAATGAAGGCGGCTAAGGAGGGTCGTGTAACTGAGGAAATGAAGACGATTGCCATGGAGGAGGATGAGCCCCCTGAGAAGATTCGCCAACGGATAGCTAGGGGCACTGTTATAATAACCCGTAACAATAGGCGTGAAGAAGCACATCCCATAGGCATTGGGGAGGGGTTGAGAACGAAGGTTAACGCTAACGTTGGGACGAGCATGGATCTTTGCGATATTAACCTTGAAATAGAAAAGGCGAGGATTGCAGTCAAATACGGTGCCGATACAGTCATGGACTTAAGCACAGCCGGCAGTATAGATGATGTTAGACGGAGGCTACTGGAGGAGGTTAATTTGCCTGTTGGAACAGTACCTATATATCAGGCTGCGATCGAAGCGATGAGTAAAAAGGGTTCTATCGTAAGCATGTCTGAGGACGATATATTTAACGTAATAGAAAAACATGCTAAAGACGGTGTTGACTTCATGACAATTCATTGCGGGGTTACTCGCGAAATAGTTGAGAAAATCAGTAAATACCCCAGGTTAATGGGTATTGTAAGCCGTGGGGGGACTTTCCTGGCGGCATGGATTCTTCACAATAATAAAGAGAACCCGCTGTATTCAAACTTCGATTACCTTCTTGAAATGGCTGCTGAGTACGATTTTGCCTTAAGCCTTGGCGACGGTCTTAGGCCAGGCTGCATATTCGACGCTTCAGACTGGTTTCAAATACGGGAGCTATTGACGATAGGAGAGCTAGTGGATGAAGCTAGGAATGCGGGTGTCCAAGCGATGGTTGAGGGGCCAGGCCATATGCCTCTAGACCAGATAAGTGTCAACGTGAAGCTTGAGAAGGCCGTTTGCAGGGGGGCTCCATTCTACGTCCTAGGGCCGGTTGTAACCGAGATAGCACCCGGGTACGACCATATTGTTGGAGCCATAGGTGGGGCTATGGCTGGATTAGCTGGTGCAGACTTTCTTTGCTATCTCACTCCCTCTGAGCATCTTGGTCTTCCGAGCATAGAAGACGTTAAAGAAGGAGTGATAGTGACGAAGGTAGCTGCCCACGTGGTTGACATTGTTAAACTCGGGGAAAAGGCTAGAATTAGGGATTTGGAAATGGCTAAGGCGAGAGCTCAACTCGACTGGGATAAACAGTTTAGGAATTCCATTGACCCTGAGAAAGCCGTATCAATATATACTAGAGTAGAACCTAAGTCTTCAGGAGCATGTTCCATGTGCTCAAATTTCTGCGCAATAAAGATTCTGAAAGAGGCTCTTAAGACTCGCGAATGTTTTTAAGACGAGGCTTAGAAAAACTTTTTATCTTTAAAAATCCAGTTTCCTAAACGTGAAGCCCTGCCCTGGCAAGTATGATTATCCTGAACATACTTCCGACGTTTATGTTCAGGCATATGGGAAGGATTTAGAGGAAGCGTTTGAAAACGCAGCACTAGGATTAACAGGCGTGATAACCGATATCTCCCTGATAAGGCCTGAGCAGGCTGTTGAGGAAACGGTTGAGGCTGAGGATCTTCAAATGCTTCTCTACAAATGGCTGGAAGCAATACTGGTTAGGCTTGACGCTGAGCAGATGGTTTTCTCAGTCTTCAACGTTAAAATAGAGAAGGAGGACGGCAAGTATTTTCTCAAAGCCGTTATGAAGGGTGAAAGGTTCAAGCCTGGGCGGCACACCAGCGGCACGCATGTTAAGGCAGTAACCCTGCATGACATGGAGATATTTGAATCACCCTGCGGTGCAAGGGTTAAGGTTCTTTTAGACATATAGCTTGACTCCACTGTTTAGATTTTTAAAGGAGCATGTAATCATTCCTAGTAATTCTTAAGTATATTCTCGGCTTCTAAAATCCATTATGGTTGAGAGAAGCGCGGACTGGATCGACCAGGCTGAGGGTGATTTGGAGCATGCGAAGCACGATTTGAAATCCGGTTTTTATGACTGGGCCTGTTTCTCCGCGCAGCAGTCGGCTGAGAAGGCTGTTAAAGCAGCACTTCAAAAGCTGGGTGCTGAGGCATGGGGACACTCGGTCTACGATCTTCTGATACATCTTAAGGAGAAAGAGCCTGTTAGCACTATGCTGTTAGATTATTCTCTGGAGCTCGATAAAGCCTATATTCCAACGAGGTATCCTAATGCCCACCCTTCCTCTTCACCGAGGAGACGATATACTAGAGGAGAGGCTGAGAGGCTGATTAAGTATGCAGAAGAAATACTCGAGTTCTGTAAAAGTCTTCTTTCCAAAGTTTAGCCTTGAGGACGTTGAAAGAGAGGTGAGCAGAGTAGTCTCACTTTTATCTGAAAGCCTGGCTTTGAAAAAGGTTGTGATCTTCGGCTCGTATGCTAAAAAGCGGTACACTGCGGGAAGCGATATTGACCTTCTCGTGGTTTTCGATGACACGCGATGTGCAAAGGACGATGTGTATAAGATTCTAATGAAGAGCATTAAGCTGCCGAGACTAGAACTGCACATCCTATCCTTAAAAGAGTATCAGGAAATCAAGGATTCAAAATGGATTAAAACAATAGATAAGGAAGGAATCAGAATCCTGTGACAAGGAAAATAAGCATGATACTGCTCAAAGCAGGATTCTCATAAAGGCCTCTAAGGGCCATACGTATCCCAAGCAGTAAAAGATGAAACCGACGAGTTCACCTGAACGACTCTCTAAAGAAACTTTGCCCCGTTTCTCATCCTCTTCCATGTACTTTTTGAGCTTCTCAACGTTTTCAAAATGATTAGCTCCGGTTGCACGCCGAATTTAGTAATCATCTTGACGATTTGCTCGAAAATGCTCGTCCTTGATGTCGACGACCTCAAAATCGTTCATGAGTAAAATCCAGGTTTCTGATTCACTCGGGACAATTATAAATTTTCACTATGGCGATTATCATGTTTATCCTCAAAAGAGCAGGATGACTGTTGGACCTTCTCGACGCGGATCTGCAGGCCTGTCGGATTCACGCTGGCTTAACCGCCGGGAATCTGAGACATGTAGCGTTTAGCAGCCATCCTAACGTCTTCAGCGCGAATCGTCTTCCTCTTGGCGAAGACTGCGAGCTGCGCCGCGTCTCTGGCGATTCTCGTGCCTATGTCTTCAAGTATTCTGGATAGTTCTTCAGCAGCCTCCTCGCTTACTCTTTCTCCTCCGGATTTTCGGAGAATCCTGTACATCGCCGCTAGGGACAGTTCCTCCGACATTTAAATTACCCTTCTTTGAGGTAAATAAACGGATTAATAAGTCTTTTTGGAGGGAAAAGGGTTAAATTTTTTGACTAAAATCGATAAAGTCTTAGGAATCAGCCTAATCCTGCTGAAAAATGGGTTTGAAGGGGGTTTAAACATGCTTCCGACGCCTTAAAAAATCCGGAGGATTAAGGAGGCTCGCGGTTACTCAATAGTTTCAGCCCTGCTAAAGCGGCTTAAGCCAGCGTAAACATAAGGGGGATCCTTGAAGACGTTAAGAGAGAGACGAACGCCAGCTCGGTTGAAGTGAGGTTCGACTACCCGTTTTTCATCGAGAAGCTGACGCCTGTCGACAAGGAGAAGTGCCTCGTTAGATACATGTGCTCGCTAACCGGAAGAGCCACAGCCTTGAGGGAGAAACCCAGGATCATTTTCAAGATCGACGCGCCGATAATAACAACATACCCAGCATCCGTGCCAGAGGAGCCCGGAGGCCTTTTCGGCCAGCTGAGCATAGTCAGCATAGAGGTAGAGTCCGATGAAACTATTTACCCTGAGGACCTAGCTGAGATGGCGGACGAGTATGCGTTAGCACCCATATACTCGTTCCTAACGGAGAGAGACCAGTTTTACATAATTAAGAAGATCCACTCGGAGTATAAGTATAGCGTGACGGTTGTAGACCAGATTAGGGAAGCCCTCGCCAAGAATAGGAAGATAAAATGGTATGCTGTCAACAGCCATAACTACGGGATGCTTCATAACTATAGCACGCTCGTCACTATTGAGAAAGGCATGTGGATACCCTTCTCCACCTATGAGGAGGGAACCTAGAAAAGGCTTAGACGTACCATGAAAAACCATAATAACACGCACCCACCTATTGGGCGTAGAGTATTTTCGCAGCTAACTCATAATCTACGCGATTGAAACCAAGGGTTTCACCCACTTCTTATATTTCTCCAAGCTGAACGGTGGGTTGCCGAGAAGGTAGTGGTTAAGAAAAGTTTCCCCCTCCACCTTCCATTCTATAGTGAAGAACCGTTGTTCTCCCCTGCTAACCCTTATGCTTCCCAATATTGCCCTAGCGTAAGGCTTAACTGAAAAACCTCCGGAACATATTTCCCCACCGGTTTCCACGTCGAAAACCCTGTAACTGCCTTTCTTCTCCGAGAAAGTATCGTTTACCCCAACTATGTTTACATGCCACGCTTTCGGCTCGCTCACCATTATGCAGAAAGGCTCTTGAACTCTTTTCACATAATAGTAGGCAAGCTTCTTGTTGAAGTAGTAGTCTACGATCGCGTCTGAAATCTGGGGCCAGCAGTCTATAACGTTCCACCAGACTATTCCCCAGATCCTGTCGGAGAGCCTAGCCCTCTCAATGAAGAATTTTAACGCCTCTGCTTGAGTAGCCTGGCTTGCAAAAATAAAGTCTTCAACATCATCCGGAATAAATCCGAAGAGCTCTTTAATCTGGTTGGCCATCAGTTCAATCCTATCATACTCCCTTTTCCTCGACTTCCAATGGTCTACTGCATGAGACCTCCAGCACTCATTGTTCCACGGCCATAAGCATTTTTCAGGGATAAACTTCTTTAAACTTTCCAGGCTTGGACAACCATGATATCCTATTTCACTTATGAAAGACGCCTTATTATCCACGTAGAAACTACTCTTATAATAATCCCTGGGACCCCATAAATGTGCATCCGGCGGAGAAAACTTCCCGCTCTGTTCAACCACCTTGTCTGAAAGATACGGGGAAGATGGGAGATACGGCCTATGAGGATCCAGCTGCTTACAAACCAGCGGTAAAACCCTTCTGGTAAGCATGTTGTCTGATGGACGTAGGTTTTCCGCAACATACGCATAGTCGCATTCGTTGTCCCCAGCCCAGAGAATTAGGCACGGATGGTTTCTCAGTCTTTTCACAACCTTCCTAGCCTCCTCAGCTATTTCCGTCTGGAACTCCTCGTCTTGAGGATACCTGGCGCAGGCCATCATGAAGTCTTGCCAAACCGTTATTCCATGCTCGTCGCAAAAATTAAAAAACTCATCGGGCTCGTAAACACCTCCTCCCCAGCAGCGAATAATGTTACACCCCAGGTCGTCAAACAGTTTTAAAACCGGTATGGTCCTCTCCCTGTCTCTAGAGTGGAACGCGTCTAGAGGAACCCAGTTGGCTCCTCTCAGCCTCAATGGAACACCGTTTATTATAAACCTGAAAGTCCCGTCTTCCTCAGCGGTCTCCGTCCTCTCTAAACGGACTGTTCTAATCCCAATCTTATCCACCTTCTCGTCAAGAACCTCGCCATCACGAATAAGCTCACACCTAGCCTCGTAAAGATGAGGCTCGCCATAGCCTTTGGGCCACCATAAGAACGGGTTTTTCAAAGCTATGTTTAAATGTCCCGCGCTAGGACTTTACCAAGGAGGAGGTGGTGGAGGCAATAATGGAACCGCTTTTGTCCTTTTTGTCTTTAAATAAAATATCATGCCTAATCCTGCCATAATTATTATTAGGGCTACAACTATTAATAGTAACGTCTCGTTGATTTTTTCCTTAATATTAATTTTTACTTCTAGCTTATTCTCATACCCAAGAGCTTCGTATCCCCAACTGGTCTTGTAAGAAATATAAGTAGTTATTTCTTCTTCTCCAGCTTGTTCAGCCTTAAAATAAAATGTAAATTTCGTTGTTTGCCTCGGCTCCAGCTTCTCGATAGACTTTTTATTTAATCCAACAACTAAAGTAAACAAAGGAGATGTTTCAGCCGCTACATTAAAAATTGGGAAATCGTTGTCATTCTCAACTAAAATATCGAGACTAAACTGGTCGCCAACATAAATAGCTTCTTTAGATAATTCGTAACCTGTATTAATTGATATAGGGGGAGCTTTAATATCTATGTCGTAACTTTTAGAAGTGAAACTAGGCCAACGGTTTCCATGTTCATCTTCTGCCCACCCTTCTATTGAAATATAAATACTCCCCGTTATAGTCTTTCCGGGTTCAAAATAGTAAAGTGTAGAAGGAGATTTAAGGGTAACAGTTGTACTGTATGTATCACCCACACGACTTAACATTCTATCTACTATTTTCTCTTCTTCGATTAGAGGATAATTCGGATCACCCAAACCTAAATTGATCTTATTTATCCATATTCTATAATTCATCCCTACCCAGTAAACACTAATCTCGAGTTTTACATTATAATCATTGGGCAAATACCAAGTATCGTCGCTCTCGATAGATATCCTAAATTTTGTATCGAACCAGTCACTTTCAAATGCCCTTTTTCTTAAAGTGGCATACGTTTTTAAGCATGAATCGCTTGAGACAATTATTATGAAAAGCATAATAGTTAGAAGTATGCCTTTCCATTCATCCTTCTTTTAAGATATTCCTGTTTTTACTAATAAACTTTTTGGCAGTATGCTATTTAATCAAGTTACAACACCGTTATTCTCTCGTATGCTTGCTAACAAGCGTATGGAGGATAATTTATAAATGTGATTATGCCAATTTATTTCATGCTGGGTGGGAGGGAAGAGGAGAGGCTGGAGCCTGCTGCAAGATTTAGAGCATACGGGTTGCCTCCTCCGCCGGAGAAAAGATGGAGAAACATTTCCATAGTTTTCATGGTTGCAACGGTTCTCTGCTTAATCCTGTTTCTGGCGAGCTTCACCAGCTATAACAGTCTTAATGATAAGTATTGGAGCCTCAACTCCGAGTACTTAAATCTCAAGGTAGATTATAATCAATTTCAAGCCAAGCATGAGTCTCTGCAGAGGAATTACGATGCTCTGCGTCAAGAGCATGATGCTCTAGAGCGTGAATACTCCTCTCTCCAAGACGATTATCACTCCCTTCAATACTCTTACAACCGGCTGCAAAGCGATTACGTAGCCCTACAGTCCTCCTACAGCAGGGTTAAGACCGACAGGGAGATACTTCTCGACGCGTTGGATTCAACAAACTATTCCCTCCAAAAACTGTACGACACGCTAGGTGTCCGTAGCCCATACAACGAGGAATGTTGCAGGTTTATAACCATTGATGATCCCCAGGTCAGAAGCTTGGTTCGAAGCATAACCAACGGGTGGGACGGTACCAATGATGATTTTTGGCGCGACTTGTCAAACCTCCAAGGATGGGTTGTGCAGAACATCGGATACTCTTACGACACCTATTCTCCTTCTTTAACCTTCGTCACTCGCTACCTGTACCTTTCATCGGGAGAGTATGTCTTAAGGTACCCGTCAGTATCATACTGGAGGAAAGACTTCTGGAGGTTTCCGAATGAAACGCTGGATGATAAGCATGGTGACTGCGAGGACCAAGCGATATTACTATTATCCATGATGCGCTGCTACTTCAAGTATTGCGTCGGAACGCTTTATAGTGCTTATGCCATGTGCATCAGCGGTCCAAGCGAGACATCAAGCCACGTGGCGGTAGTGGTGCCTGCTGCAGGAGGGAAGATCGCAATATTCGACCCGGCTGGAAAATACGTGACGGGGCTAGAATTATTCTTAATTAGGTGGGTTACTGCCCGCCCTGCGGAAGAGGCGATAAAAGAGTATTTGCGTTACTGGCAAAGCTCAGGTTATGCATTCACTTATGTGGATTGTGTGTTCAACGAAGCCATCTATAAATCATTTAACAGCCTTTCAGAATTTGTTTCGTGGATAAGCAGATAGGAACACGCGCTATTGAGGACACACACTGCTTTAGGATTAGCATAGTCCAAGTATTTCCAGGACCGAAGAGAATAGTCCATGTTATCTGGAAATAACAATAGCATCAGGTAGGGGGCGGCGGTGGGGTTGTTTCAGTCTTTTTTCTTCGCTTACCCCCTTCTGCAATTAGCCAGTTTATAAAAAGTAGAATGATTCCAAATATTATTAAAATGAGGGCGGGTAATCCAATGATGAAAAGCAAGCCTATTAAGCCACCAAGTATAAGTGCACCACCTAAGATAAAAACGATTACGCCAATAAAGCTCACGATGGCTCCTCTGAGCTCTTCCCTCATAAGTAAGAATTGAAAAAGTTGGATATAAGCTTTTATTTGCAAACCAATTCATACTCTCCCATCAATTAAGTAGGTTAATGGAAAACAGTATGTAGAACTATTCTTTGAAAAACTTAAATTCTGGCATCGGATTAAATAGGATGGGAAATGGGGATAAAAGATACTGCACTTCTTCTATTTTTAGCTAATGTGTTTTTTCTTTTAGTAATTATGTTGGAAACTTGTACGACTGTTGAAGTGTTGGTTGGAGAAACCAATATTACAATAAAGACTGCACCTCCGGTAGCTCTGTTTCTAGGCGGTGTGGGAACGGGAGAAAGGATAGAGAGTGGTAAATGGGTTTCTTTAGAAGTTACTGTTACTAATAAACAGGTTATAACACGGGAGGCAGAGGTAAGGGTGAAGGCTCCGCCACCTTTTAGGGTGGAGCCAAAAGGAGTAATAAAGACATGTAGTTCTTATGAAACAGTGTTCCCCTTCCAGATAACGGTTGATACTTTAAGTGAGGTAACTGGCACTTTAGAAATAGAGCTCTACTATGAAGGCGAGCGAATAGACATAACATATGTTATTGTAACGGGTTACCCGCCTCGTCAACAGGAAAGTTCCGCCTGGTCGAGCTTATTATGGTCTCTACCCTTATTCGCGTTAATACTCGCTATCACTATCCTACTGCTCTATTTCGTAAGAGCAAAGAAACGGCAAACCCCTTATTTGGAACTCCCACCTCCGCCCCCGCCGCCGGAACCCGCCTACCCTTGCCCCACATGCGGCAACCCGTTAACCTACGTTCCCCAATACCGGCGATGGTACTGCCACCACTGTAGAAAATATGTTTAACCTAGTTAGCGCGGGGCTAGGCTCCTTCAGTCTATCCTGAGTTCACCGAGTTCTTGGTGAGGGCTGGTATCGACTCTGTTTCAATTAATCCTGACGCT
>JAFNIX010000019.1 GCA_017601225.1 Candidatus Brockarchaeota archaeon
CAAGGTCTTCCACTGGGAGAAATACCAGGTTCCGATAGTCGTAAGGAAGGAGGAGACTGGAGCAAAGTGGGTTATGGTTGAGAACAAAGTCGAGATGGACGTTGGCCAACGAATCCTGGTCGAATCCAACGTTCCCGAGAGCGTCGTTAAAGCAAAGTATAGCGATCCGACTAAATACTACATCGTCCCAAAGGTCGTTGACAGCGGGGAAACGCTCGAGCCCGTCTGCACCACCCTCGATAAGAGCCTCGCGAAGAGGTATGAGGACGAGGGCTACGTGGTTAAAAGCGCTAAGGTTTCAGCATCGAACCCGATAGGGTTCAGCATGAGGGTTCTACAGGCATCAATAGATAGGAACGAGCTCGGCATGCTGGGTAAGCAGAACACCCTCCGCGTCACCATAGCAAACCCATCTAGCGATACTTTAACCTACCAGGTTTTGCTTGAGGCTGAGAACGAGGAGCTGGTTCAAAGGATAGCCCCGGATGACCAGCCACATGGGCCGGATGCGATTAAGAGGATAACCATGGTTCCCGTCGCCGAGCCGAACCGCTGGCTCCTCCCTGTCCCGCCTGGTGGAGCTCCATACTCGCTGGTTTTCACAGCATGGATTAGAAATACTGAGGAGAGAGAATACAGCAACTCCAGCACGAATAGCGCATACTGGCCTACTGGCCAAGTGACCTGCAGCTTCATGGTTAAAGTATTGAGAAACGGGAGGCTCGTCGCCAAGCAACGAATTCTTGAAACGTTTGAGAACTTCGACGTTGGGAAAACGATAGCTAGGCACCCGTTCGAAACCATAGGCGGCTTCCTAATAGGCTTCGGCACTACCGCGGCTGTAACGGCTATATCCATCGCTAACCCCCTTGTTGGAACAGCTATCGCTTTAGCCGGTTTAGCGCTAAGCAGCATAAACGCCTTCTCAATCTACGTTCAGACCAGGGACGCTAAGGAAGCGTTGACCGTCAGCCCATTCGGAATCATCCTCGCCCCAGTAAGAGCCCTAGCCGACCCGACGATGGATGATAATGCTAGGGCCTCAATAATCGGGGCTATGATAGGAGCGCCGTTAGGGGTTTTCGTGGGAGAAAAGATAGCTTTGGACGTCGCGATGCTGAGGATGCCAGGCGAGCTGAGGAGCGACCCCGGAATCTATGGGAAGCTCTACGCGATTGAGAACAACTACGGGACCAGAATAGCATCAGCTATAGCGAGAAGCATAGGGAAACTGTATTCTCGCATCGACGTACCCGATGCGAAGGGCCTGGTGAACACGATTCTGAGCGACGCATTGGCGAGCAGGCAGGACGCTTTCTACATCGCCAGCATGCTTGAATGGGCGTCGAAGATGGGCGAAGAATTCCTGAGCCAGCACGCCGGCGACATAATGGAGTATCTTGGAAGCCCACTGTTGAGGAGCAAGCTCAGCTCGTTGCTCCAGCTCAGCCCAGAAGAGGCTCTACAACTTTCCCAGAGCGCTGGCGGAGACTTTCTGCAGATGATCCGCATGGCTGAGTTCAAGGCGGCCTTCAAGCAGCTCTCCAAGCTGGAACCAGACTTGGTGAGGATATTCAGCTGGAGCCCAGATGGAATAGAGGTCGGTGTTGAGAAGGGTTTAGCGGGTCAGCTATACCCGAGTATTCAGAAGGGCAGTGTCGTAGAATTCGAGTTCGCGAGGGGAAGCGTCGTCCTCAAAGGCCTTTTAACTTACGCTGAGGAAAGGACCTTCGGAGAATCCAAATACCTCGTCTTCGCTTTCAAGGCCGAGGAGCATATCCCAGCGATTTTCGAGCTCCTGAAGGAGGACCTTCAGGCAATACCAGGGCAGCAGGCTGAGAAAACATTCGGCTTCAACGCTTTCAGCTTTTCAAACGGTAAGCTTACCCTGGATAAGGGCAGGCTAAGCATGGATGGCTCGGTAAGGTTCAGCGACGGGATGGTTCTGAGGCTTGAGAACCCTGGGGTGAAGCTCGTCCCAAGCGAGAACCCGTTGGAGACCGGGATGATTAACAAGATGCTTTTCCAGGGAAGCATAGGTGGAACGAGCGTAACAATAGGTGAGGAGGGGAGCGTAGCTGCGTTCCAAGGCGGAGCATATTTGCCCGCTGTAGTGACCGCGAGTTCCCTAGGTTTACAACTAGGGTTGCTTGCGAAGCCGAGTGGTGAAGCGTTGACGATAGCTGGGGAAAGCCTTCTAGTGAGAGGTATCCAGGACTTCAGCCTGCTCAACGTCGTTTACCCGAATGGGGAAACATCCACGTTAATCTACACGGGCGGAAGCCTCCAGATACCATCATTCTCATACTTCTCAGGAGCGTTCGTTGGAGTCCAGGCTGTTGAAACTAGGATAGCTTGGACGAGCATTAACGAGAGGGAATTCTATAGTCAGATAACGAGCATAAGCGAAATACTTGGAGACGCGCTTGGAAGGACATTCGCGGAGGAGTTCGTTAAAACACTGCTGTTAAGCGGCCTTACGGATTCTCAAGCCTTAGACGTAGCGAATGAGTTGGTTAGAAACCTCGATTGGCTTAAGACATTCAGCGACGAGAAGACGATAGACATAGTCAAAAGGATAGCGGATTACGTTAAGAGGGAGGAGACTGCTGAGGAGGCCAGAAAGAGGGTTGAGAGGGAGGGCGAGGAATTCGTTAAGGGCGTTAAGCTTGAGATAACCGGGTTCTGCAGCTCAATCCCCGATGCCCAGCTCGCGAACGAGGTTGAAGACCTTCTGAGGCACGTTTTAAACACGCTTGGGCCCGATGCTACGAAGTGGCTCCTAGGCCTCCTTAGGGATGTTTACTATGGAACTTTGACTCAATCCCAGGGCAATAGGGAGCTCGCGAATACCAAGCTTAGAAGCGTGGTCGAAAAAGTGTTTGAGTATCCTGAGAGCAAGATGCATAGCTGCAGGCTGGCCTCGACGAAGGTCTTGCAACTGATGATGCTTGAAGAAGAGATTCTGAGGAGGATGCTTGAAGAAATCCTGAGCTCAGAGGGCGAGGAGATAATTATCAGTAGGTTTGAAAAAACAATACCAGCGTCAGGTTATATATGGTACGGTGGAAGGTTTGAGAAGGGCCTTTACTTGGTTAGGGTGTTAAGGACGGATGACGGGAAGGTATTTGAGTGGTCATCTGAGAAAAAGGAAGTTGGCCACTTTTCCATCATGATTCCAGAGAGGTTTCGGAATGAGTTGGTAGGAAAGGAAGTGGAAATCATGATCCTGAAGTACGATTATTCGTTGCATTTTAAATCAGAGGGTTCCAGTTTCTCCTTTAGTCCGATGGAAGGATTGAAAATAGAGGGGAGAGAGATAAAGATCGGGCGACTCGAACTGCGTCCTTGGAGCGTGGAACATAGAGCGGCAATGACAGTTAAGCTTGCGGAGAGAAGCATAGATGGGGTTGAAGTGTACCTCGTGTTATACGAAGATGGAGACGTTGGTGTTACTTTCGGTAAAAAAGAAACATTATATGGTGTTGCATCATTAAGAATTGAGGGAAACTTCTTGATAATAGAGTACAATGAAGGCTCTAGGGTGTATAAAGCAACAGTCCCACTTATTGTAGAAAAGTGGGAGGTGGGAAGAAGGTATGATCTCAATATCCGAGTAGAGGGGGAGGGTGTTGGGATAGTTAAGGAGTTGAGGAAACGATTCGGATACTATAATACCGAAGAATTGAGACAGAAGATTGATGAGGGGGAGCTGAAGATCATAGCGTACTTCGATAAAGGGAAGTTCGCTATATGCGGTACTAGAGAACTTACGATTAATATACCGGAGGGAGCTGAGGTGCTGGAATACATTATAATTCATAAGTTCTCATACTCGAAGACACTTAGCGACGAAAAGGTTGAATGGTTAAAGAATGCTTCTGATAGAGTAGTAGGGGATTATGCAAGGGATATAGCCAGAGACGCAATAAAAACCGGTCAGCTTGCTGGGTTGGAGGAGATGGAATTCGTAGATGAGGAGGTCGAGATAGGAAGTGGAGATGAAAAGGGGATAATTGATTTGGTTTTCAAGACGAAGAGTAATCATCTCGTAATCATAGAAGTCAAATCGACTAGAAATCCCAATTATATAAGTGATTGTCTTGAAAAAGGTACAAGACAGTTAAAATACTATAAAGGGATGATCGAAAAGTATGGCATTGACCTGAGCGAAAAGGGCCTAGGCGTTAAGGAGGCGAATGATATTGAGATCTATATGGTGATCTACGTTGTCTTCGATTTGGTGAACGAAGAAGTGAGAATGGGATTTATATTACCAAAAATATCACCGAAGAAATAGCTAATGAATATATTCGAATTTCCAACCTCTTTCCTTCTCAAGTTTCTCGGCTTCTCCTTTTGTCAATATAACTACAGTTATATAGTCATCTTTAACTCGGTAATACTGGTATCCAGTGTCTTCGATAAGTTCGTTTAGCTCTCTAAGACCGATGTCCTCGAGGAAATCATGGCACAGGACGATTTGAATACAATGCCTCTTACCCTTAAAATCGAAACTAACCTCTTGTATTTTCCATTTATATCTTTCTTGGAACATCCATCTGTTGCTAACATTTGTAGGCTGAAAAATTCCCCTGGATATCCTTACAAGTCTCTTAAGAATTGCAGTGCCCATATCGTTGCTTATCATCGTTTCTGCATCCTCTACCATAACCCTCTTAGTATCGAAAGGAATCAATAAGCGATCTATCTCGAAATCACTCTTCTTCATCCAGTGCCTCCAATCCTCCTCTGTGGTTTCTAAGAGATAAAACCCATGCGGTATAGGTTTTGATATTTCTGAAAAAGAAGGATTAGGCTCCTCAAACCACCAGCTACATGCATAATTAATTTCGTTCCTGAAAATCCTTTCCAGAATTTCTTCTGATGATAAATTGGAATAATCCTTGAAGAAATTCATTCTCCTAAGGTAATCGAGGGAATCTACGAGGCGCTTCTTGATCTTCTGGTTCACCGTCTCTGTAACGTCCATAAGGCTGGGGCTTTTTAAACGTAACTGTTATTTTCTGATCTGAAAATACATGGAAGATAAGCTAAATTAGAGTTGAGAGAGGTTTCTTGATATCGCTACAACGGTCTTAAATCAATTATTCCAATTATTACAGGAGAGTGAAGAATGAGAGAAAGGTAACCTTCTAAGAATACTCTCTCCAGGTATAGCCACATTTAGTGCATTTGAAAAACTGGGTTGCGCTTTCATCTGCACCTCTAGTCTGCGTTATCCACCAGTATGCCTCTTTATTCTTACACTTCGGGCAGGCAGCAGAGGTAATAGGCAGCGGATTAAGATCCGTAGTCTTCCTCACAACTTTTATGGCACCATTTCTCCTAGCTGTCTCCACGCTTCTCTCAACAACATGTGCACGCTCCTCGTAGCCGCATTTAGGGCAAGAGTAAAGCAGGCTATCCTTGCCTCTTTTTATCTGGAGCTTAGTACCACATTTTGGGCAGAACCTTATCTGCATAGGGGTTCTAATTGGGTGAACCGCCACATTATAAATGTTACTGATGCGGTTAGGACTAGGCTTTTCCAGCTGCTGTGTCGAGCTTTCTCCTAAGGGACTCCAATTCTTCAATCAAACTCCTGACAGCTTCTAAAAGAAGCTCCCTAGCATCTCCTCCTCCTGTGTTTACGTAAAGCGTAGCATCCTGTTTAAGAGGATGCTCCACCCTGTAAGCAGAGTATCCTTCAGCCAGCTTCGTGTTTAAATAGCTCGTCAGAAGGTTCAGTATAGTATGGGTCTCCCCGTATACTTCCAGCTCTATGCTGTCCCTCCCAACCCTTCTATAAACTACTCTCATACTCTGGCCACCAGCCTTTCAACCGGCTCATCGTAGAAAACACTAAGCTTCCTGTTCTCCCTTGTCCTACAGGAGGGGCAGGTTAGGTATTTCTTGAAAAGCACTAGGGGGCTTCCACAATTGCCGCAGTAAGCCTTAACCACACCGTACTCCTTGGCCGAAAGATCTATCAGATTCACATTAACAGTTGAAATTATTTCACCGTAAATAAGGTCGTTCTCCCTAACGTAGTTTCTCAGGTTTCCAGTTCTGAAGCGAGGATAGCTTCTTCCAAAGCTCTCCCTCCCTATGAGACCAGTATACTCGTAGCTCAACCTATTCCCATTCACGTAGAATATTCTAACGTTGGCATAATGGCTTGAAAAACCTGTCACGCTCCCGATTATCTTGAAACCGGGTTTGGGCACGAGAAGAGGCTTAAGCTCAACAACCTGAAGCGCCCGCCTGTCTTTGTCAACACTGACTCTTCCAATCCTGCTCGAATATATTACTCCGTCTTTCTCAAAGGTTCCGTCTCCCGGGAAAAACTCCTCCAAGGTTGCAAGAGGCTCTCCCACGAGGACGAGCTTACTCGGGCTCTCCTTCATCAACCCCACTCCCTTCCTTCATAACTTCTTTCTCTATAAAGGTTTCAACAGGAATTTTAGAAGAGGCTGTCTTAAGGCTTTTCTTAACAATGTTTTCATGCTGAAGGCTTGAGAAAACCTCCATAACGGGTTCACCCGCCTCTATCTTAGCGGCAAGCGTAGTAGGCTTCCCGTAAGCCTTCTTCATACCCTTGCTAAGCCTGTCTGCACCAGCCATAGTCAGCATCTTGTGCTCTCTTAAAACAACATGGGGATACGGGATCAGCCTTAGAACATAACCAGTCTCACCCAGCTCTGTCTCAAGAATCTTGTTGGCTGCGACACGGGCTGCTTCAAGAGCCTCCTGCTTTATCAAGGCCGGCTTCTTAACCCTGAGCCGGAAAACAGCTTCGAAATCCTCAGCCTTACCCAGTTTAAACTTACTCACCCTAACCTGGGGTATTCTAGATATGTATTCCTTCCTAGTGTAAGGCATCTGCTTCAACTTTTATCCTGACCTTCCGCTTGTCTTCCAGACAGGCCGGTTTAAAAAGCTTCCCCCTCCAGTAGAAGATAAAAGGCTGTTGAGAGGGGAATATCCTAATCTTGGAAATAGGCGAGAAATACTACATCGTACTGGTTGAACCAAAATATCCTGTAAACGTGGGCCTAATCGCAAGGACGATGATGAACTTCTCCCTCCGGAGACTGGTTTTAATCTCTCCTAGAAAAGAGGTTTTAGACTCTTCGAAGCTTTACGCTGCCCACGGTGCACCAATCATTGAAAAACAGCTGGTTTACGAGGATCTCTCGCAGGCCCTGCGGGAGTTGAAGCCTTCCGTGAGCATCGGCACCTCCGGCCGGAAAGCCTCTAAAAGCGTTCTACGCCAGTATGTTTCCCCCAGGGAGATGGTTGAACTCTGCAGACCGCTGGAGGGGAGAATTTTACTAGTGTTCGGCAGGGAGGATGTTGGGCTTAAGAACGAGGAGCTATCGCAGCTAGACTATGTTGTCCACATACCTGCTTCAAGCGAGTACAGCGTTATGAACCTAGCCGTCTCGGCCTCAATACTCATGTACGAAGTGTACATGGGCTCTGCAGCAAGGGTAAAGTCTTTAAGAAGGCCGGCAAACAGGGAGATAATAAACAGGATTTATGTTGAAACCCAGAATATTTTCTCCGCCTTAAACCTGCCTGAGGTTAAGAAGAACGTTGTGCTAAGGTCTCTGAGGAACATCATTGGGCGTTCAGCCCCCTCCGTAAAGGAGGCTGGCAGCATCCTCTGGCTTCTTAGAAAAATAAGGCTGGGTATAGACGCGTTGAAAAGGGAGCAGGGGGAAAGATAGCTTTTTAAAACAGTTGCAACAGCGTTATCACACTGTTTAGAAAAGAATGGTTACCAACCTTCCTCCACAAGCTGAGGCGCAGTACAAGAGGGTTATTGCCTCTAAGAGCAAGGAGGAGAAACTTGAGAACCTAAGGATATTCCTGTCGATGATACCCGAGCACAAGGGTACTGAGAAGCTTAGGGCTCAGGTTAAACGGCAAATATCTAGGCTTCAAGAAGAGATTACTGCTGAAAGAAAGAAGCGTAGCACTAGGCAGGCAACATTCGAAAAAGGCGAGACGACCGTATTGATAGCGATACTGGCTGAAGATAAAAAGCTGCTTCACGAGTTTCTAGCCTGCGTAAAATTTTTCGATGAAAACCTTATCTTGGAGTCTTTGAATGAGCTTAAGCCTTTGAGCACTGGTTTCGAGGATATTGTTCTGAGCTTCGTACCCCTGTCCCCGTCTATGATGGGCAGCCAGAAATACTCGCTTATTCAAACAATACTCTTAAAATCAGATTTAATAATTATGCTTTTAAATTTCCAGAATCTTTACGAAGAGTTCAACCTGGTTAAAGAAATGCTCAAGAGGTTCGGCATCTATATTGCTTCCAAAAAATCTGTAGCGGTTTTCAAAAGTTTGGGAACGGGTGGGATAACGGTGGTGAATAAGTCTCGACTCCTGTCCGAAGAGGAAGTTAAAAGGTTTATGAAGGAAAGAGGTGTGGAAAGCGGGATTATATATCTCTCTGAGTTTACATCTCTCTACACGCTTGAAAGCTCAATAAAAGGGTTGCAGAGGAAAAACTTTCTAATAGTAGTGAAAAACCATGAAGGCGGATTACCTGCCGATCAATTAGGAGTTTCAGAGGATTATATAGTCGGCTTGGAGACACTTTTGAAGAATGATGTTTTAAAAACGGTTTTCAAAGCCTCAGGACTTATCCGAGTGTACTTGAAGCCCCCCTCTGCTGTTTCACCCTCCAGTAGACCGCTGCTAGTGGATGAGGAAACCACTGTCCAAGAGCTTGCTTCCCGAATCCATAGGGATCTTTCTGAGAACCTGAAGTATGCCAGACTGTGGAGAGGCGGTTTCACGTCTAAGCCGTTGAGGGTAGGCTCTTCTTTCAAGCTTTTAGACGGGGATGTGATTGAGCTACGGACGAGATAGTTGTCAATGGCTTAAGAATTACAGTTTACCCTGGCGTGTATCCTCCCTCAGAGGATTCCTACATAGTTCTTGATATTGTCGAAAAGGTTGAAGCCAAAAGGGTTCTGGAAATAGGCTGTGGGAGTGGCATAGTTTCATTGGCTCTTGTACGCAGAAACACGGAGGTGGTTGCGGTGGATGTCAATATGCAGGCGTGTAGAAACACTTTAACCAATTTCAAGAGAAACAGGCTTCAGGGGGTTGTGCATGTTGTAAATGGGGATCTTGCGACAGCGTTCAGGGATGGCGTTAGATTCGATATGATAGTTAGCAATCCTCCCTATCTACCGGTTGAGCAATCTCCCAACGAGGATCCATCATGGGCTGCTGGGAAAGACGCAGCCTTCTCAAGAAGGCTTTTAGAAAACGTGCTCCCCCTGATGGCTGATGCTGGCATACTGTTCCTCGTGCAGTCAAGCCTTTCAGACGTAGACGGTTTGAAGAGGACTCTGGAGGAGAAAGGCTTCCTTGTTGAAGAAGCCTCCTGCAAGAGCTTCTTTTTCGAGAAAATTATCGTGTTCAAAATATCTAGGAAGCCGCCTAATCCCTTGTAAATATGCGGTATTTAACCTCGGTGGAAAGCTCCTCCACAACCCTCTGCGCCATGAGCCTAGCAATACCCTGTACTCCAGTCCTGCTGGAAAAGTCTTCGAAAGACGTGAAAGGCTTCCTCGCTCTCTCCTCAAGAATCTTTTTCGCATTCATCTTGCCGATGCTTGGGAGAAGCTCTATCGCATGCATTTTCGGCGAGATGGATTGGAGACTGTTTAAAAGATCTATAAACCTAGGCTCATTCCTAACAATTATTAATTCTGCAACCTCCGGAAGCATGTACCTGGCTTGAGGAGTCAGCTCACCGTATCTTATTCGTCCAAGCACGTTCTTAACCTGAGGCCTGTCACCCTTACCTATGAAAACCCTTTCCTTAAGACCTAGCTTCACATGGGGGAATAAAGAGACCTCCAGCAGGGTGAAATAGTTCTCGCCGAGAAGCTGTGCATACGGCGTGTGAACAGGCCTGCCGACCCTGCTTAAAACCCTGCCCTCCTCCAAGAAGTCTATAACGTAACCGTATTCTTCGAAAACTCTTTTACCTTTTGCAAAACTCATTTTAAACCAGCCTCCTTTCAGGTTTAAACAGCATGGAGAACCCTGGGTTGCACTAGGGTTTTCTCACATTTATCGTAAACTCCTCCCAGGGTTCTGAACGCCTCCATCGCCCTAATCAATCGTTTTTAAAGCGTCAAGCGTCTCAAGATAAAGTTTTTCTTCAAGCATGGGTCTTACCCTCCAGCCTATGAGGATAAGGTGTTTGCAGGAGAAAACATGACTTCTCAGAGTTACTCTGAGGCTGACATTCCCCTACTTTAGTAGGGGTTCCCAGTTCATCGCCCCCACAAGCTCATCCCACTGGATTATGGGCTGTGTCAAGCCAGCCCCTGCCGTAGGCATATAGCCCATGCCCGCTTCATGATGTTCATCGCACCGTTGTAGTCGGCATTACCTGTGTAGTTGCAGTGCGGGCACTTGAAGAGGCCTCCCTTGCGAATCCCTCTATTTCCGCATCTATGGCATAGCTTAGAGGTGTTATTCTCGCTTACTTGGACAACCTTGATCCCGAGCCACCCTGCCTCTGGCAAACATCTGTTATTAAAATCCACCGAGGTTCCTTATTCATTATCTAACGCGCGCGTTCAACTACCTGAGCGTCAGGAAGCTCGCCATACTCGCTCAGAAAGTCTTCATTTTCTTCTCGATACTGTTAACGTAGACGCCCTTAACGTCAGCGTTGCCTGAACAAGCACGGAAACCTTTTTAAACCGTCTTCAGGCGAAAAATAAGCTGGTAATATAAATGCTTTATTTGAAGAACCTAGTAGTAGAGCTCGGTGGCAAAACCGTGATTAAAGGCGTAGACCTTCAAGTTAATCGTGGGGAATTAGCCCTCCTTATGGGGCCTAACGGCTCCGGAAAATCCACGCTACTCCACGCAATAGTAGGGGATAAAAGGTGTAGAGTGGTTTCAGGAGCCCTGTTCTTCGACGAGAAGGAGATAACGGGCTTAACGATGGAGGAGAGGGTTAGGCTCGGCCTAGGCTTAGGCTTCCAGTTCCCGCCGAGGCTGAAAGGAGTCAGGCTCAGGAGCCTAGCGTTGAGAATTCTTGAGAAGAAAGGCTTCCCAAGCGATGAGGCTGAAAAGGTTCTTGAAGAGTATTCGAGGCTCCTGAGGATGGAGAGTCTTCTAGACAAGGATTTCAACGTGGGCTTCAGCGGCGGAGAGGCTAAGAGGGCTGAGCTGATGCTAACCCTTATTCAAAACCCTCGCCTCCTGCTTCTTGACGAGCCTGACTCCGGCGTCGACGTGGAGAATCTTGCACTCATAGGTTCAGCAATATCCCGCTATCTTTCTTCAAACGGGAGGGCGGCAATACTGATAACCCATACGGGTTATATTGCTAAACACGTCAAGGCTTCTGAAGCACATGTTATGATCGACGGACGCATAGTGTGCAGCGGAGACCCTGGGGAAATGGTTTCAAACATTATGGAGCATGGTTTCGAAGCATGTGTGAACTGCAGGAGGGCTAAGCAGTGAACCTGGAGGAGGCTAGAAGGCTCCTCAAGCCTAAGGCTGAAAAGGCCTTGGCGAAACCGGCTCCCCACGGGCTAGACCTGAATCTTTCAGTTTTCAAGCTTGGAACAGGCTTTGCAACAGGGGTTGAAGGCTCGGAGAGGATTCTGGAATCCGTGGGAATAGACTTGGGCGAGAGGAACAGGTCTGGAAGCTACTACCAGGTGGATAACAGAGCAGTCTACGCTTCAGCTAGGCATAGCGGGCTAACGGTTAAGCCGTTGAGCGAGGCCCTTAAAGACCCTAAAAACCTAGACTATTATTGGAAGGCTGTTTCAGTCAACACCGACAAGTATACTGCCGCAGCCTTCCTAGGGGAGAAAGAAGGATACTTCATAAAGGTGGATGATGGTGTTAATGTTGACACACCGGTGCAAGCCTGCCTCCTCTTAAGGACACCGGGCTTGATTCAGGCTCCACACAACATAGTGGTGGTCGGCGAGAACTCTAAGCTACATGTGATAACCGGGTGCGCCGCTATGAGGGAGGAGGCTGGCCTCCACATCGGAATATCCGAGTTCTACGTGAAGAAGGGAGGCACTTTAACGTTCACAATGATCCACAGCTGGGGTAAGGAGATTCACGTCAGGCCTAGGACAGTCGCCCACGTTGAGGAGGATGGTGTCTTCATAAGCCACTACATAAACACTTCGCCAGTAGCCTCCCTCCAAACACACCCCGCAGCCCATCTAAACGGAAACGGGGGCAGAGCCCACCTGTCATCCATCATAATAAGCAGGGGGGCGTCTCAAATAGATGTGGGCGGCGCCTTGGAACTCAGCGCCCCCGCATGCTCAGGCGAAATACTGTCTAGAACAATAGGCTTCGACAAGAGCATAACAGTAGCAAGAGCCAGGGTCGCCGGCAAGGCTCCAAACGTTAAGGGCCATGTGGAGTGTAGAGGACTATTACTGTCAAACGAGTCCAGGATAGACGCAATACCTGAGCTGGAGGCAAGAATACAGGACGTTCAACTAACCCATGAGGCAGCCATAGGCAGAATAGCCGAGGAAGAGCTCATATACCTCATGGCGAGAGGATTCACAGAGGAAGAAGCCAGATCAATAATAGTGAGAGGATTCCTAAGCGTCGAGCCTACAGGCCTCCCTGAAAACCTAGCCAAGTATCTTGAAAGCGTCTTGGACAACATAGCGGCCTCGCTCTAATTTAATTCTAAACAAGCCTAGACCATGTTTTACAAAGGAAATGCTTTGTTTCATCTTCACGGAATAAGGCCATTAATCCCGCCCTATTCATTGTTAATGCGGTGAGAACGCCCTGGCCGGGATTGTCGGCACTTTTTGGTGCTTTCGAACCCGGGTCGGGAGGGTCTGCTGCCATATATCTATATATTTAGATAGACGGTGACAGCCTCCAATGCTAACCTTTACACCACCAGGGCTGAGTGTAGAATTCTTTAGGGGGTAAATAAATCTTTTCGTTACAGTTATGCTTAAAAGCTTTATCTTGAAGAATAGTAGTGATGAAGCCTGAACTTAGAAAGCGCTTCGTTGATTCGATTGAGTATCTTCGCAAAATGGACTTCTTCCAGGATTACTCTAATATATCTTCAGAGGAGATACTAGAAAGGATTTTCAATGGGGAGATAAATTATACGTTTTGGTGGGAGGAATTAGAGGAGGAGCCAGCCCGCAGGCGGGGAGTAGTTGCTAAGAGATCCATAGAGGAGAACGAGTGTCTTTGGATGAAGTTGAACGATACTAGGATAGACTATTACATGATTCCCTTCGATACCAAGAGGGTTATAAAGGAGGATCCGGAGACGGCAATGTTTACCAAGGAGATGGGCATAATCCTTCTCAATAGGCTCGCAAAGATATCCAGGGGCATTTTCCAACCTACGAACGTAAGTAGTAGATGGACAACCGAACCGAAATATAAGTGGTCGGTGCAGGAAGTCAGTTTCGATTTCAAGGGTAAGAGATATGTCATCCAAATCGTTCTGGAACACGACTACTTCATGGACCTCGGCCTTGAGGAGCTGAACGGGATCATCAAAGATACAGGGTACCAATATTACCTGCTATCTGACGAGATGATAATAGTGGTAATGCTAACGAGGGAGGAGGCCCAAAAGCTTAAGAGGGAAAGAGGCTGGGGCTTTAAATACAAAGTCTATAGCTTGGGTAAGAGTCAATCCCTCGGTAATGCTCTATAGATCACCCTTGTCGTCTTATTCTCAAGGTTGAAGTAAAGCAAGAAAACCCAGCAGGAGTCAACATTCTTTATCGGCTCCTCCTTACCCATCTTGCTTAAGTCAAGGCCGTACTGCTCGATTAACTTCATGTAATCCTTAATCTGGCGTACGCCATCCTTGAAACGGTCCCTAATGACCTTTGGATCTGAATTTCTCGTCGCTTCAACCTCTATGACTATGAAGCGACCATCCTCCGTTTCAACCACTATGGCCAGGTTGAGGGCCTCAGCAAGCTTGAGAAGCTTGTGAACGTGAGCATTGAGCCTCTGCTGCCTCAACGCCAAAGCTTCCCTACCTAAGTATTCCCCCCTGAAGAGGCTCGTCAAAGAATCGACGACGATAAGCCTGATGCTCTTCTCCCCGCAGACCTCCCAAGCCTTATCAACCAGCAGGATCTGGTGATCTGAATTGTAAACCCTGGCGTAAATAATATTCTTGAGAACCTTCTCAGCATCAAGGCCATGCCTCCGTGCTATCTGCACGATTCTCTCAGGCCTGAAGGTTCCCTCAGTGTCAATATAGAGGGCACTCGCCCCAAGCCCACCCTTATCCTTCGGAAGCTGCACGCTTACGCTTAGACTATGGCAGAGCTGAGTTTTCCCCGTTCCAAACTCCCCGACAAGCTCAGTTATCGCTTGAGTCTCAACGCCTCCCCCGAGCAAGTTATCCAAGGCCTTGCTTCCAGTGGTTATCTTTTGGGCGAGCTGCCTCCTCTTGTAGACCTCGTCAGCAGTAACCAGGTTTATCTTAACAAGCTCCCTAGCCCTCTGGGAGATTTTTAACGCGACGTCGTAGCCTATTCCAGCAGCCTCGGAGAGCTCGAAGGCTGTTGCAACAGCCAGGGACTCGACGGTCGAATAACCTGCTTCCCTGAGCTTCCTCGCCGTCGCGGGCCCAACGCCCTCAACATCCTCCAACTCATGCTCGCCAGCCATTCTGAAATCGGCTTTCGAAGGCTTCTTTTTAAAAACCGTAAGTAGGTAAACGGCTGAGGGAGAGGGTTAGGTGAAAGTGGTCAGAGTCAAGAGGCTTATCAAACACTTATCTCTCGGTCAAGATGCTACCGGAATCCTCATCTTTGTTCAGACGGGATTAATGATGCTGGGTGCAACATGTTACCGTTTCCGACAACAAACACTTAAATCATCCCGCTTACCATTGGAAACTAATGTGCTCCTCCGAGTATGATCTTGTGTGTGAAGAGCGTAGGAGGAAGTTCGACAGGGTTTTCAGCGTGAAGATTGAAAGCGCGGAGCAGGAGAGAATGTTGCTAGCGAAATGGTTGAAATCTCTATGTAAGGACTGTAAAAGGCTTCTGAAGGATGAAGGATTCATAGTTGAAGAGTGAAGAAACACTTGAGAGGAGAAAACAGGTTTTCCTAAACCTTAACGCCCCAAGAGCCCCTAATCCTGTTCAATAGTTTTTCTGCAGTGTCTTTGTTCCTCAAGCTGTTCAAGCCTGCCCTGACGCTAACGTTAAGATCCTTCACAGCGATTCTATCCGTCTCCCACTTCTCCTCGTCGAGTATGAAAACTGGTTTGAAGAGTATCCTGTAGGGGTAGATGGCTCTGCCTACCACAGCCTCGTCACGCCAGAGAATGTTGTTCTCCTCAGCCTTACCCTCGACACGGGCGATGCCGATAATCCCGCGGACAGGGCTAGTGACGTAGAAGAGGAGCAGGTCGCCCTTGGCAACCCTTTCCCAAGTGTTCTTAAGCCTCCTGTTCACGCCCCACTTACTTTTCTCTATAGAAGTCTTAAGGTTAAGGGAAGAACCTGCCGCAACCCAAACATTCATACTCTTCCTATTCGGCTTTCCAAGTATAAAAGGTTAAGTCCGAAGCACACTATGTCTCGCTCTAGATATTGCTTTCTTCTATTTTTGTAAGTTGGTTTTGATACATTGAATAGCATATGCTATGGGCTGCCTATATAGCATACTACAGAGTTCTAATCGAATTTGGGAGAGCATGAGTAGAATAAAATTCCGGAAAAGTTTATATTTCATAGAGTCAAAAACGATATGAGAACTGAAATATTGGATTCAAGCATACGAGAGGAAAATTTGAATGTGATGCTGGCTGAACTTCTTGCAGAGAGGGGCTCAAGGCCCTTGGCGAAGCAATTGTAAAATCACGCGGTAGGAGACCGGAGCCTGATGTTCTTATCGTGTTAAATGGAGTGAGGATAATAATAGAGGGTAAGAAACCAGGGAAGTGGGATGAACTTGTTCGAGAATGCGAGGAAAGGTTGGATAACAATATATGTGATTTATGCGTCATGGTTGAATATCTTGATGTAAGAACGGGAAAAATATACGACTTTACAATGCCAGATCAGCGAAGTATAAAGGAGGCTCTCGTGAGAGGTAGGTTTAACGTCGGCTTCCTGTCTTACATAGACAGGGCAGGCCTAGGTAGATGGATTGGGGTTAAATCGGAGCCGGAGCAATATAAAAATGTAGGATTTGACGAACTGCTCACATATTTGATGAGTGCTTACTCGCGTGTTGTGAAGGAGGATATAATCGAGCCTGTGGTAGAAAGGATGGAGGATGTTCTAAGAGAGTTCTCTAACAACGTTTTGATGGCCATCAATCTGGAACGCTTAAAAGAAGTTTTAGAACTAAGGGGGAAGGAGGAAGAAGAGTGACAAACAAGGAAGACCCCCAGAAGTTATTATCAACTGCCGGACTACTGCTCCTAGATGCTATGGTTTTTCAAGAAGTCATAGCAGCATTCCATAAAAAAGTACCTACACTTTCCGTATTAATAGATTCTCGGAACGTTAAAAAGGAGCTGGAGGCATCTTGGGATTATATAATTAAAAACATAAATTACGAGCCTGTTATGGATATCGCATTAAAAATACTCAAAAGTATGCCTGCAAGCCCTGTATTGGACAAGCAACTTAGATTGATTCTCAATTTAGCTTACGATATAGCTTCCTCAAAGGTTTTGCTGCGACACGACTTGTTTGGAAGGATATACCATACTCTATTGCTGGGTAAACTGGTAAAATATTATGCAACATATTACACATCCATACCCGCGGCAAGACTTTTAGCAAGACTCTTAGTAAACCTTCCTTCTAAACTGGTTGTCGAAAATGTGCCTCCCACATACAACGATGAGCCTCTTAGAATCGTAGATTTTGCTTGTGGCTCAGGAACACTTCTTTCAGCTATTTATAAAGAAATCGATGCAAAGTATAGGATTGAAAGTAAAGAGCCTAATGTTGATGAGTTACACAAGTATCTTATAGAAGAAGGGATATGGGGATTTGATGTTCTTCACCACGCTGTTCATCTGGCAGCAACTATTCTAGCTTTACATAACCCTGTGCCGGTAGATACTTCTAGGCTCTATGCTCTTCCTCTAGGCAAAGCAAGCGAGGATATGATATACCTAGGAAGCGTGGATTTCTTAAAGTCAAGAGAGATTGCCCCCAAGATAACTTTTGAAGAAAAACGTGGTGTAGGAGGAGGAGAGAAGATAGGTGTCAAAGAAAAGGAAACGGAGAAGGTTTTGCTTCCAAACTTCCACGTTTGCATAATGAATCCTCCTTTCACAAGGAGTGTGGGGGGTAACTTACTGTTTGGCTCATTGCCTAAACGAGAAAGAATTCAATTGCAAAAGGAGCTTAGTCAGATTCTTAGTAAGAAGAACCTTTCTGGTATAGGGCAAGCTGGTCTTGGAGCCGTATTCGTATTTCTTGCGGATGAATACTTGGAGGAGGGTGGAAGGATCGGACTTGTATTGCCAAGGGCCGTCTTATCTGGCGTTTCTTGGAAGAAAGTGAGAGAACTCCTTATGGACAAATATCATGTTGAGTATATAATAACGAGTTATGAGACCCCAAACGGCTGGAATTTTAGCGAAAACACGGATCTCAGCGAGGTTCTTCTAGTGGCGAGAAAGAAACGGAGGGATGAGGAATCAGGGTATACCTTCTTCGTCAACCTCTGGAAAAGGCCGTCGAATGAAATGGAGTCGATATATGTAGGAACACAGTTACGAGAACTCTATGATAATGCCAAACTATATGATATAGAGAACTCCAATGCATCACCATACCATCTTAAGCTGCATGGAAGGAAGATGGGAGAAGTATACTCCGCTAAGCTTACAGAGAATAACTTCGGCATCTATAATATTTTCTCACAAATGGAGCTTAATAGGGTAGTTGCTCTACTAAGAAAGGGAATGATGTATCTTCCCACGGAAGGCGTAATAGACAAGATGATTCCTCTTACAACTCTATCGAATCTAGGAGCAGAAATAGGCCCTGATAGACGACAGGTTCATTCAACCTTTAAAATAGGCGAGTTAAGAAGAGGATCTGCTTATAAGGCCTTTTGGGGCTACGATTCTAATGTGATTAAAACTATCCTTCAAAAACCAGATGCAGCATTAGAGCCAAAAGAGCGGCAGGCAAGTCAAGCACGTGAGCTTTGGAGGAGAAGCGGGAGGCTACTGCTTGTTGAACGAGCACGGTTAAACACATACACCGTCTTAGCAACATACCTGGAGGAAGAGGTTTTATCCAATGTATGGTGGCCCGTTAAGATCGGGGATGAGGAAGCTAAGATCCTGGCTCTCTGGTTGAATTCTACGTTTGGCTTCTTTCTATTAATGTCCATAGCGGAAGTGACCCAAGGACCATGGGTCGATTTGAAAAAGGAGCCTCTTCAGGAGATGCCTATATTAGATATTAGAAAGTTAAGTGATAAAGCAAGAGAACATTTTCTAAAACTTTATGATAAGGTTTGGAATCAGAGTTCAAACCACTTCCAGAAGAATTCGCCAACCCAAATACAAGGAGAATTATTGATGAGGGGATTAACGAGGCTCTCGGCCTCAAGTTTAAAATGGATCCACTCTACGAGTTACTTTCAAGCGAACCTATGATACGCATCCAATAAACTATTTCCTGCCTTTTTCCAACCACTCTTTACAACGCTTGTTCAAGCTTTCCTGACCCTAAGAAAAGCGCGCGCTAACTGCTTAATAGTATCTTTTTTATTTCCCTAAGATTGTTTAAATACGATTTTAAATGTGCGCTAATTGACCTAAAAACTTTAAAAGTCAAAATATAATATTAGCGCGCGCGTTTCATCTTCGAGTATTGCTACCGCAAGGTAGCTCTTTCCAAACCTTGTTTCAACCTCCTTTTTTCACTCACTCGAATTATGCGCCCAACTAAAGTTATACCATCCATTCCCGCCTGCAAATCTTTAATAGCACGCGCTATCTCTTAGCGTTTTTGTATTCCCATGTATACCCATGTATATATTTCAAGGGGAGGCTCGCGCGCCATTTTGTCTAATTGTGTTGCCAGCAAGGGTATTTCTTCTAAGTTGATCTAATAAGGGCCGCGCGGCTATACCTGGAGAGAGTATTCTTAGTAGGATCAGGCTTTCTCCATTCTAGGCGCTATGAAGAAGGTTACCGTGCTGTTAGGTGCTTCCTCGATGCTCTGGGTTATCTTCATAGGAAGATCCGTGTCGAACTCAAGCTTCATGTTTTCTCCGAAGAGCAGGGAGGAAACTATGCTGCTGAGCCTTTTAAGATCGTAAGAGGCTTTTGAACCCTCTTTTAAAACAGGGTTTATGAGATTTCCTTCCTCAGCTTTAAGAATAACCTGATACTCTGAGATTTCCCCTCTTGCGGAGAGCACGACAGCATTGTTCTCCACGCTTATTGAAACGTAGTCTGAAATATGTTTACCGCTGTCGAGCAGATGTTTTATTGTTGACACTTTTGTCTCGAAAGAGTTTCCGAGAGAAACCTTTGGAAGAGGAAGATCCTTATCCTCAGAGAAGAAAACAGGGATTGTGAAGATCCTTGTGAAATCGTTGCTAACTTTAAAGCTTACCCTGTCCTCCGTGAAAGACATCTCCAGCCTTTCAGACTTAGACTCGAACTTAAGGAGGTTCAGCACGTCGCTTAAACGTATGTTCGCCTTAAGCGGTTTTTTAAACTCGAATATTTCGAACGCCTCTTTCGAAAGCACTAGGTCGATCATAGATACTTCCGCCAAGTCGAGAGCCCTTATGGAGAGACCCTCATCGCTTATCTTAACAGGCGCCTCATCTATCAGAGAAGCTGTTGCCTTAAGAGCCTTACGAATAATCCTGGCGTCGTTTATCACGAGCCTTGCAAGGATGCTTTGAGACGACATGACTGGTTAGTAATAGCTTAGAAGACTCCTTATATAGCTTGCTTCGCGGATGCTGCAACCCTAATGTTAATAAGGTTTCACGAGTAGACAGTCTTAGAGAAGGCTTGAAAAATGATGGGTGAGAACGTCCTTAGGGCTGCGAGATATCCGTTTCTACCGGAGGCTAGGGAATTCATATCTAGAAACATCGACCTGTCGCTGGAAAGCCTGGAGAAAACAGGCTCTGAAGCGGCCTTGAAAAGGGCTGTTGAAAGGGTTAAAAACTCTCTTATTTTCAAGGAGGTTAAGGTAACTGCGTTAGACGAGTTGAACTATGTGAGGGAAATGCTGTCCTTCCCGATAGCAATCATACTTGTTTCAATGATAATGAACGAGTACGTGAGGAGGATGTATGCTCTCGGAGAGAGCAGGGGTGCCTACAGGAGGATGCTGAACGAGAGTGTTGAGACACTGCTCTACATCGGGGAAAAAATGGGGGTGGGAGGTGTTCTGGAAGATGAGAACACCATAAGGGTGAAGATACCGACGTATTTGAGGCTGGCATACTCTTTTCACGCACCCCATTGGAAGCTTGTGAACAGAGCCGTGAATAATGGATACGTCACCATGGGGAAAACAGAGTATGCGAGGCTTATCCAAGTTGAGGTGAATAATTATGTTTATGAAAAGACTCTCGAACCTGTTCCACCGGGAGCCGTTCCCGACATCTTTAGGAAAGCTGCTGATGAAATAGTTGAATTATGGAATAGGCTTGAGACAGGTAAAGCTAGCCGCATTCCCTTAAAGGAGAGGGAGGACACGCCCCCCTGCATAGGCAGGATAATTAGAAGGATGGAGAATGGTGAGAATGCTTCACACTTTGAGAGACTTGTTGTAGCAACCTTCATGATCGCTAGAAATAGAAATATTGAAGAGATAATTGAATTCTTCTCGAAACAGCCTGACTACAAGTATAGTGTTACCAAATACCAAGTTGAGCACTTAGCTGGTATCCGGGGAGGAGGTAAAAAATACTCTGTGCCCAGCTGTAGGACAATACTCACCAATGGGCTCTGCTATCCTGACGAGTATTGCAAAGGGGTTAAACACCCTTTAAGATATGGTGAGAAGAATGTTGCAGGCGAGCCTAGAATTTCTTAAGAGAGAGTTCTTCAAATATTACTATGAGAATATCAGTAGACTGGTACCGCCGGAGCCGATAAGAAGCAGGGAGTTCGGCTTCTTCTTGGAAAAAGGAAGAGGGATGTTTAGACACAAGTGTTTCAATAGTCTTAAGGATTTTCATGAGTTCATTCTGAATGCAATACCTCTCGACATCTATGTGTCCGCCGCAAACTATGAGGACCCGGGTAATAGAGATATGTCTGAGAAAAAACTTGTTAATGCAGAGCTTTTCTTCGACATAGATGCAGAATCGGTTGCTGCTGTTAGCGAGGAGGAGTCGGCCTGGATCTGTCAGAAATGCGGCCAATACGGAATAGGGTTGATAGACAGATGTTCCTCATGCAACTCTCCAACAGAGCTGGTTAGGCTGGTTAGTGAAAAACAGTTGAAGGAAGCTCTTAGGGAAACTGAAAAGCTGATACATGTTTTGACGGAAGACTTTGGAATAGCCCCAGAGAACATACATGTTTTCTATAGTGGAAACAGAGGATACCATGTGCATGTAAATCAAGAAGACTTTCTAAACATAACGGGAGAGGGCAGGAGGGAGATCGTAGACTACCTTTTGATTCAGGGATTGGATGAGAAAGAGCTGCTTAATTTTTTAAAGAAGGGAGCTAATATTGAAGGCGTGAGCTTTAAGGGGGTTAAGAGAAGAGTGTACATGAGGATTCTTGAAAAAGCCGGATCAATGGAGAAACTTAAAGCTAGCGGGAGGGAAACAGTTTTAAAAACGCTTGTGAATGCTGTCGAAGAGCTTAAGGTGAGGATCGACCCTGTTGTAACCATCGACATGCACAGATTGATGAGAATGCCTGAAAGCATTAACAGTAGCAGCGGCATGGTTAAGAGGAGAATTCGGCTTGAAGATTTGCCGTCCTTCAAACCCTTAGAGGAGGCTATTGCTTTCGGCGATGAGGAAGCCTGTCTAAAAGTAAAGATAGTGCCTAGGTTCAGCCTAGGGGGTAAAACCTTCGGGCCTTTTAAGGATGAAGAGGTTGAGCTGCCTGCTTACGCTGCCGTATATATTGTATGCAAAGGGCTGGGGGAATATGCCGGAAGATAACATCCTTTTGAAGAAACTAATAGAATCATGGAGGATAAACAGGGAGAAGCAGGATTACCCTAGTCCCGACATAGATTCTTTGACAGAATTGCTATCGTTAATAAGAAGTGAGCTTCAACTGGTGGATAAGACTTCAATCAAGAGAGTAGTGTTGGAATGGTATTATGGTGCTGTTAAAAGTATTCTTGAAGACACTGTTAAAACACGCTTGATAAAAAGCCTGTTGTTAAACGTTAAAAGCCTGGAAAAAATGGCGAGACAGGATTTGAACAGCCTCTCAAAGTTTTTAACCGCAGCCCCCGAGGAATTCGACCTGAGACGTTTCGTTTCCCAGCCCTTTAAAAATAGGGATAAGAAGGCTCTAGCAATAGTTTTAAAGGATGTTGATAGGTTCGTGGGGGAAGATGGGAGGGAATACGGCCCTTATCCAGCCGGGTGCTTGGTTAACATACCTTACTATGTAGCTAGGCTTCTGGAGGAGAAGGGCATAATAGAAGAAATCTTTATAACTTAAGGCCCCCAGCACGCAGACGCATGAAGATTCCCGATAAGATAAACACGTACTGTCCTAAGTGCCGCCAGTATACGGAGCACTCTGTCAGCCTGCTGAAAACAGGCAGAAGGAGGAAGATGGCTGCTGGGGAAAGACATCATGAACGGGTTGATAGACACGGCTACGGTGGTCAGAAGGCACCCTTGGCGAAACCTGTTAAGACGACTAAAAAACAGACTTTAAAGCTGAAGTGTTCAAAGTGCGGCTATGTTATTCAGAAAAGAGGGATAAGAATTAAAAAGCTGGAGGTGGTTAGGTGAAATGGAGAGGCTTCTGTTTAAGCCGAGGTCTCGTTTTCTAAAGGTTAAGTGCAGCCAGTGTGACAATGAGCAAATAGTTTTCGAAAGACCTGCGTCAAACGTGAAGTGCAGAGTGTGCGGCAAAACAATAGTTAAAAGCACCGGTGGAAAAGGCAAGGTTTTCGGCGAGATAATAGAGGTTTACAGTTAGAATGCCGGGGGAAACAGTTTCAGCCGGGGATCTGCTTGTCTGCAAGGTTAAGGAAATAACTGATTTCGGGCTGCTTCTTGAAAACGAGGATATCAAAGACAGAGAGGTTTTCCTCCATGTTTCAGAGATCCCTAAGGAGAGAAGCCTGCAGGACTTTAAGATCGGCCAAATGATCGCTGTGAAAGTCATAAAGATAAGCAGGACTGGTGAAAGAGTCTTCGTATCGCTGAAGCAGCTTAACAAGGCGGAAGCACGTTCAGTCATGAGGAAATGGAGGGCGGAGAAGAAGGCTTCAGAGATTTTTAACGAGGTTGCGGCAAGGTTTTCAATACCCAGCGATGTTTTAGAGGACACTAAGGAGAAGCTTGTTGAGAAATATGGTAGTCTGACCGAGGCGCTTAGAATAGCAATCATGGAGGGGGAGAACACTTTAGCCAGAACGAAAATTAGCGGCGACGCTAGGGACGCGATATATGAGCTTGCCGCCAAGGAGCTTATTAAAAAGAAGGTTGAGAAGAAAATGCTGGTGAGACTATACTTTATTGATAAACATGGTTTAAAAAAGTTGAAAACGGTTTTCGGAGAGATTGAAAAAATGGGTACTAAAGACGTTACGGTGGAGGTTAAGGTGATTGCTGCTCCAAGATACTCTATAACGCTTTCATCCAGCGAGCCTAAAAAAATCAAGAAACTGTCAGACGAGATCATGGTGAAACTGGGTGAAATAGCAGCTAGAGAGGGAGGAATTCTCAAGACTCTTGAGTGAAACCCTGATGTTTTTAAGTGCTATAGCCGGATGTTTTTAAGGATTCCAGCAGTGCTCTAGCCTTATACTCTAGGAAGGGATCCTCCAGGGAGAACTTAGGGGGGTGAGGACTATGAGCATGAACCCCGCATTTTCTACAGACCTCTTCAAGCATGTACTTCTTGCATCTTGGGCATTTACGTAGTTTCTTGGCCACCATTACTAGTATCAGTCAAGAGCGTGACATTATAAGCGTTTTTAAAATTTAAACTATTCCCCGGAACAAGTCTGTGTCAATAGGTAAACCCGTTCTCTCTGAGCAATGCAAGCTTTAGATTTATTAAGCAACTTTAAGCAGAAGTAGTGGAAACTATGTCTGAGAAGCAGTGGACAAGAATTTATGTGAAAGATATGCCGCTTATGGAGACGAGGATCTGGGTTAGGAGGAACACTATAATTGAAAAACCGGTTGTTGTAATAGGACTACCTGGACTAGGCAGGATCGGCGGAATAATATCGAGATACCTAATAAGGAAGCTTAATACAAGGCTTGTAGGCATAGTTACATCCCCATATTTCAGCAACCAAGTGATAGTGAGTAAAAACGGTGTTGCAAGAATCACAGCAGTGAAAATATATAAGAGCGAAAGCAAGTTTAACGGCTCCGATCTCCTCATAGTTACAGCTGACGAGCATTTGGAAAACATTTGGGGGGAGTATGATGTTGCGATGAAAATGTTGAAATTCCTGGTTAAGCGGGGAGTTAAGTTGATAGTTACCGCGGGGGGACATGTTTCCGCCTCAGAATCCAAGAAGACAATAGGTTTCGCTAGCAGCAAGCAGCTTTTGAAAAAGCTTGAAGAAGCAGGTTGCAGGAAGGCTGAAATCGGAACCCCAGTCGTCGGGTTGTCAGGGATAATCCTAGGATTAAGCAGCATACTGGGGGTTGATGCGGTGTGCATACTGGGGGAAACAACCAGCATACGCCCAGACGCCGAGGGCTCCAGGGAAGTTTTAAACGTGTTGAACAGGTTCCTGAACCTTAAACTGGATATCGGAGACTTCCAGCGTGAGGAGGAGAGAATAAACGAGATAATAAGCAGGTATGAGAAGAAGGTTAGACAGTTAATGCAGGATGAGAAGGCACGTAGAATAGCCGAGTCCTTCAGGCTTCCGGATTATGTAAGCTGACTTAAACGGTTAGGGAACTTCTATTCTTACTTCGTACACTACGTATGAGAAAGCATAGCTAGTTATATTGCCTCCCTCAACGCCTTCAGCGAACTGTAAGAAGCCTGCTTCAATGTTTTTCACGCCCTCGGGCAATGGAAGGGTTTCAATCAGTGTTCCATTAGCCGTTATTTCAAGGAGAGTGTCCCTATAAGCAAGCCTGTATTCTCCCGGGGAAGCCGGGTAAATCTTCTCAATCTCCCCGTTTACCTTGACTATTAGCGAAGCATTTGCCTTCAAAACTATTGAAGCATTGCCTACTTCAGCCGTGCCCTCGGACACGTGAACACTCTTAATGTTGACAATCATGTTAACGCCGGGTATTAGCGGCAGGGAGTAGAGTTTTGAAGAGTTTCTTAAAGCCACGCCGGGGGATGAGCCTAAGACTAGTGATTCCTCCCCGTAGGACGCGTTGTAATTCACCTTGTACACGGATACAAACCCGTAGGATGGAGAGAGGAAAACCAGCTCGTAGAATGGAGAGGTGGAGAGCTGGAATTTTTCAACCGGTGAAATCCCCATCATCTTAAGAGCCTGCATGTATGCGTTAACCATCAGCCTTGTAAGAACTGAGTCTCCTCTAGGCAGAACTACACTCGCCGGAAGATACTTCACGTTATATCCTGAAACCAAGTTAGTGTTTTGCATTTCTCGAGAGAGGTTTAAGTCAGCATATCCTCCTTTCCTATAGTCGTCAGAGATCCACGCGTAGCTAGCGTTCACAGGCTTTAAATCATACCCTATGGCAGCCATCCACGTCCATTTAGCCTCATCCCCCCATGTTCCAATATACCAGTGCATTGGAAGCGTCGTGAAAACAACGATGTAGGAAACATTGTATTTTCTCAACATGGGTATTGCAACAGTATCGTTGGACATGAATATTCTCCCGACAACCGCCACTTGTGTAGAGTTTATCGTCGCGTTATCTATCAGGGTCGGCCTCTCACCTAGAGAGGTAATCCAGTAGCCATAGTCCCACCATGAAAGGACTACGGAGCCGGGAGGAGTATTATACCGTATCCAGGTTAACGCTTCAATCCAGTCTGGAAAGGAGCCTGGATAAGGGATTGAAGACGTTGGAAGGGATGCGCCGCCCTCCTGCTGCATGTGGGCAATGCCCGTGTTAATACCATGGTAACCCATGTAAAGTATTAAGACGGATGCAAATATTACTCCAAGGATGCTTCTTCTGCCGGGTGTAGCGACTCTTCTGCCCATTCTAATCCTTTCAGAAACAGCAGGGTAGGATAGGCTTATGAGCGAAGCACAGCCTACTGCAGCTATGAGCGAGACAAACGGAGAGAAAACTAGGCCTATTCTAACCATCATGTTCGCAAAGTAGAGCGAGCTCAACCCCGCCGATATTATGAAAAGCCTGCTAAGCCTGTCCCCTCGCAGAATGCTTAAAACGGTTCCAATCATGAACAAGAGTAATAGAAGCCCGTGGTCTAGGAAAAGGGAATACCATGTGCTCATCTTGTGTTCAGCCACGGACTCTACTATAGGCTGTTCGAAACGGGCTGAAGGATTTATCACAGCCATGAGCTTGCCTAGAAGAGAAGAGAATAAGCCGGTGTTGAAGAGAAGGATGGTTGCAGACAGGCCGATTGCAATGAAGCCTGTTAGAACAGGTATTGTCAGCGACGACTCCACCTTTTTAAGGTATTTCATCAGGAGTATTATTACGAAGCCTACGATTACCGCAATATAGTATATTGAGTATATGGCGCTCTCCCCGGGTCTCGGAAACTGGACTGCAATAAGCATTGATAAACCCATGGTTATTGTGAACGAGATTAACGTTCTCTCCGTTGAACCAATATCTAGGAAAAGTGCTACGAGCGTTGAGAATAATGTGACAAGTCCGATCATGTAAACGTAGGCAGTCCAAGAAATGCAGAGGTAACCTAGAACCAGGCCCGACAGCACGGAGAACATAACTAGCTTGGTTAAAGCCTCTGATTTGACTGATTTAAAATAGAGGTATGTGGAGATCGCTATAAGCGGTATGCCTAGGCTCTCATGCTTGAAAAATCCCATATGTGTCCTGTCGATGAAGCTTCCGTTAAAAGCTAGGAACAACATCGCGAGCAGGCCAACCCAGTCGTCGCCAGAAATCTCCTTTCCCATGAAGAAGATGGTGACAACGGCCAGCACCGATACGAAAGGCGGGAAGATTATTGCCACCTCCATTAGGGAGAGTGAAACACCTAGAATGTTAAGGAAAGCGTGGATGGCGACCGCCGCCAGAGGTAGGCCAATGGGTGTGGATGCTGCAGCATCCCTGCCGTAAGGATACCAGCTTAAAGGGTCAACCCATTCTAAGAAGGCGGGGACACCGTTCTCCATTATGTATTCTGCGCTGCGGTAATGCCAGAAGGGGTCGAACTCTCCCAAGTAGAAACCGAGGGGAAGGTTGTGGAACCTTATAGCTATAGACATGAGTATGATTGTGATAAACACGGATGTTTTAACATACGATTCAAGGTTAATGCTGGGCCTGAATCTCGAGGCTTTTCCAAAGATCTCCCTGACCCTCATCATTTTTACCCGTCTACCTTTCATTTTCGGCCTCGGAAGGAGGTATAAAAATCTATTTTAAACGTGAAAATTTTTAAAAGCGGAGCTTGCAAAGCGATTTAAACATCAGCCTACGGGGTAGAAGCCTTGTCTAAGTATCTAATAATCGCTGAAAAGCCGGAGGCAGCGAGAAGGATTTCCGAGGCTTTAGACTCCGAGTCGAAGCCTCGGAGAATAGGCAGGGTCGTGCCCTCGTTCCTCGTTAGGAATGGGGATTCTGAGATACTGGTTACAACAGCCCTAGGCCACCTGTATGAGTTGACGACGAGAAACAGGAATAGGCTGACCTATCCTGTATTCGACTACGAGTGGGTTCCGAAGCATATCGTTGAGAAGAACAAGAGGCTTGAGAAGTGGCTTGAGGAGATGGGCACTATGGGCAACGGCGTTGACTATTATGTTAACGCTTGCGACTATGACATCGAGGGGAGCCTAATAGGATATAATGTTCTAAGGTTCCTCTACAGGGTTTCCGGAGAGGAGAACAGAGTTTTCAGGATTAAGCTTTCAACGTTGACGAAAAAGGAGATTCAGGAGGCTTTTCGAAAAATGAAGCCCGGTTTAGACATGGGCCTGGTGAAAGCAGGCGAGACCCGTCACATAGTTGACTTTCTCTACGGGATAAACCTTTCTAGGGCTTTAACCCGGTCCGTGAAGCGCTTTGTAAGAACACCCTATGTCCTCAGCGTTGGCAGAGTTCAAACACCGACTTTAAACCTGCTTGTTGAGAGAGAGATTGCTATAGAAACCTTCATCCCCACTCCCTACTGGGTTTTAAAGGCGGAGATTATAATCAACGGTAAGACCTACGAGGCTACGCATGAGAAGGACAGGGTGAATAGTCTCGCAGAAGCGAGGAGAATCCTTGAACACGCGGATTCTAAGCAAGCCCTGGTTGAGAAGGTTGAGAAGAAGGTTGAGAAGGTAAGTGTTCCGGAGCCGTTTGACCTGACTACCCTCCAAAGAGAGGCTTACAGCTTTTTCGGCTTCACTCCTTCAAGAACGCTCAGCATAGCTGAGACGCTTTACTTGAACGCTTTAATCTCATATCCTAGAACATCCTCGCAGAAACTCCCCCCCGATATAGGTTACAGGGAAATACTTGAAAAGCTAGCAGAGAACCCTGCTTACTCCAAGACTGTTGAAAAAATACTTTCTAGAAATGTTTTAACGCCTAAGCAGGGTGAGAAGGATGATCCGGCGCATCCCGCCATCTATCCCACCGGAGAACAGAAAACAGAGTTGAGCACCGACCAGCTTAAAATACTCGACTTAGTGACTAGGCGATTCCTAGCGGCTTTCGACGAGGAGGCTGAAAAGGCTTTTTGCAGAGTCTCTTTGAAGCTTGGTAGTGAAAGATTCATTCTCAGGGGTAGTGAGATCGTTAAGAAAGGCTGGCTGGAAGTATACTCGCCCTACTGTACTTCTGAGGAGAGGATAATACCTCCACTTAAAGAGGGTGAATACTTGACTGTTCGAAAGATTATTTCTGAAGAGAGGTTTACTAATCCTCCACACCGCTATAATCCAGCGTCCCTCGTGAGAGAGATGGAGAGGCTGGGAATAGGAACCAAGGCGACTCGAGCGGAGATAGTGGAAACGCTCTATAAGAGGGGCTATATAACGGGCAGGTCCATAGTTGTAGCAGACTTAGGGTTTAGCCTAGTTTCTGCTTTAAACAGGTTTTCACCAAAGATTCTTTCAGTCGAGATGACTAGGGAAGTTGAGGCCGATATGGAGAAAATAGAGAAGGGGCTTATTGAAGAGGAGAAGGTTATAAGCGTGGCGAAGGCCGAGTTGGCTGAAATACTCAGAGAAGTGGAGGCCAATGAGGAGTATATCGGGAAACATCTTTCAAGCTCAATAATATCAATACTCAGAGGAAAGAATATTATTGGAAAATGTCCATTGTGTAAAGAAGGAGAGCTTAGGATGATAGTTTCAAAGAGGACCGGCAAAAGATTTGGAATATGTACAAACGTTTTTGAGAAGAAATGCAGCCTCACAATACCTTTGCCGCAGAATCCTAACAGGGTTTACGCTACCGGGAGAAGTTGCAAGACCTGCGGATGGCCTGTAGTAAGGGTTGTTACTCAGAAGAGGCCTTGGCTCCTATGCGTCAACCCTTCCTGCCCGAGTAAGAAAGATCGTCCAAGAAAAACTGGAGCAGATCACGGTTTGAAAGCATGATGCGCACAACCTCCTTAACCCATTTACCAGTATAATCATTGTTCTCCAGCCTTCTTAGAAACTCCTCTGGCTTTAAATCACCATAGGCGTTCCTCCAGTTTCCATAGTTCTCAACGATATTTTTATACGCTTCCAAGTGAAGCCTGCAGAAAGACAGTTTAGACCCTGTTTCAACGTTTCTCTCACAAACTATGCATTTCCCAGAACTGTCTTTCATCCGGGTTCCCTTCTCCCATCTGTTTAAAAACGTTTAAAGGATTAAGAAGGAAAGGCTTAAATCACTATTTCACGCCAAGAACCCCAGGCATATGAACCCATTGCTGTTGCCGGAATACCTGATGGAGAAAATAAAGAAGTGGAGTGAAAAAGCTGGTGGAGCCCGTAGAGGAGAATTTGTAAACATGCTAATCCTGATAGGTTTAACCGTCGCAATAGGAGTGTTTCTATCGGGAGCAACCTATGTGATCACTTACTTTCAAGCGGTTCCATGGATGATAGATTTATCATCCTACGGCTATGGTGTATACTTCTACATTCCTAGGGCATTGGGCGACTACCTTTCACAAACAGGCTTAGAGATGATTTACATACTTATCTCCTATCTTTTCGCGGGAATGGGAACGATTCTACTTGTCAGAGGCTCAAGATCTGTATCCCAGAAGAACACGATAATAATATTTGGAATAATCCTCTTAACAATATCTCTGCTGATGATAGTGGGGCTGGATTACCTTAAGTCAACAGCCTTAAGGTAACGTATGCAGGCTTCACCAAGGCACTTTCTTTATTTTAAGAAGGAAGGCTGAGAAGTTTGAAACCAAGTGGACTACTGGTGTTAAAGCCATGATTATTATGATTGCGCGTGGATCCAGATAATTCCAAGGCTGCGACAAGAGTGTTGCGCCGAGCATAAAGTCAAACTGATCGAGAATAGGCGCAGGATCACCCGGTTTTATCGAAAGCCTTCTTTTAATGAAAGCTCCCGTCAGATCCCCTAGCAATGCCCCGAGACTAGTTAGAAACGACACTACGGCTGGATTACCTACAATGACCCCCGTGAAAGCCCCGATTACTAGACCGAGGAAGAAGCCCCTGAAAGTTTTACCACTTCCAAAGATCGGCTTACCATCTATGAAAACTCTTCCAAAGTCTATTTGTCTCCTGCCCCTGAACAGGAGGGCGGAAGCATTGGCAGCATAGGCTGAGGAATAGAAAATCAGCCCTCTGATACCCAGTTCAAACATTTCTTGGACAAGCATTCTCGCTGCACTCCAGTATTTCACCGGTCTCTTTAAATCCTTCTAGAGGCATGCAAAGTCTAGTTTTAACCCCGGTTTTTCCAGTTAGCTCTCCAAGTGTTCCGCCAAAGCCGCATTTACGCAGCTCCAACACGTAATCCACCCAGTAGAGAAAGATTCTTTTCGCCGGAATATTGACTGAGCCATTGAGGCCTTCGCCTGGACCAATAAGAATCCCAATGCAACTGTATTTTTTGGAGAGGAATGAGAAGAAAGCAAGAATCTTGTTGAGAAGATAAAGAATGTTTGAGTGCGAGGAAGAGTCGTGCAACGATATTTCGCGAAGATACATATCCGGAAGAGAGCCCGCGATGAGAAGTTTAAAGGAGCCCTTGTTAATAAGCATCGTCTCGGATTGTTCAAGCGCTTTATCAAGCTCCACAAGACCTTCAAACTTGGAAAAAATAACCCTGGAGAGATCCTGGGGACTGAAAGAATACGCTTCTTTAACCATTGTTCGCATGTTAAAACTGTCTAAGAAAAGCAGGGTAGAATCCTTATTCATCTTAACGAGACTGAGAATGAATGGAAAAACCTTGGAGTATTCCCCATAGAGAAGAACCGTCTTACCGCTCAGGCTTACGGCTACTTCTTCAAACCGCATATTCAACCCTTTACCTTGACAGATTGTTTTCAACATATTAAACTCTTTCCAACCCTCCGGGGAACATTTTAATCAGCATGGTTATCATAAAACTAGTATGACAAGGATAGGAGACTATGTGAAGGAGCTTGGCAGCGAGATTATTCTAGATTTGAAAAAACACCCTGAATCTCAGGTTCCAATTATTATAAGGGAAGTAGACCCACGAACAATCCTGTTTAAAGAGCCTTTTGAAGGCAAAGACCCGTTGATAGCAAACCTATACTCTACCCGGAGCAGAGTGGAGAGGCTGTTGAAAACGGGGAAAGGAAAATTGTTTAACCATGTTTCTAAGGCTAAGCGAAACCCCATTAAACCGGTGGAGAGGAGCTATTGCTGGAGTGGAGAATCTGATTCCGACATAATTCCCAGACTACCCTTATTAAAATACTATAGGGATGATGCTGGAAAGTACGTTACTAGCTCCATAATTGTGGCGAGGGATCCTGAGGATGGAGTTGTCAACATGTCGGTGCACAGGCTTCTCCATCTCGGTTCAAACATGTTTGCCGTGAGGATGGTTGAGGGGAGGCATTTGCATCAGATATTCATGAAACAGAAGGCTAGCGGCAGGGATTTGAAAGTTGCTGTTCTGATCGGCACGCCTGTGCACATAATCCTATCTGCTTCAACCCAGTTGCCGAAGGAGGTTTCGGAGATAGATTACGCTGGAGCATTAAACAATAATCCGCTTGAGGTCACGTATCTCGACGGTGGCGACCTGCCCGTACCCATTGAGTCTGAGTATGTTTTCGAAGGGAGGATAAAAATAGATCTAACCGCTAGAGAATGGATGACTGATATACTCGGACTACCCGATAAGCCGAGGGAACAACCGGTTATTGAGGTTGATAAAATCTATTGGAATGAAAATCCGATTTACCACGCGATACTTCCGGGAGGGCTTGAGCATAAACTGCTAATGGGATACCCGGCGGAAGTTAAGATAAGAGAGAAGCTTGTTGAAAACAATGTTGATGTTAAGGATGTCTGGCTTTCAAGCGGCTCAGGAGGATGGCTTCACTGTTTCGTAAGCATTTCGAAGAAACGCGAGGATGAGCCCTTCAAGGTCATAAGTCTCGTGATGGAGGCACATGGCTCTGTTAAAGGAGTCGTTGTGGTGGATGACGACATAGAACCACAGAGCTATGAGGATATGGATTTCGCACTGGCTACAAGGTTTCAGGATAAACGGAAGTTTTACTTCTTTGAAGAGATGCGCGGATCCTCATTAGATCCATCTAGCGACCAAGAGAAGCTGTTAACCTCAAAATGGGGCTTAGACTTAACTCTCCCAATTGGAGTTGACAGAAAACGTTTCTTAAGGAGCAAGATGTAAGTTGAAGACGCGTGTCACCAAAAGAGTATTCAAAAGAATACTTGATTCAATACAGGCCGGAAAGAAAAGATACATTAAGATATCTAGTGCACACCTCTCTGGAATTTCCTATCTGAACATTGGTGACGCTGGGCTTGAATTCCTCGAAGACTTAAGCAGGTCGGGGTTAAAGTTTAAGGTCAGAACTACGATAAATCCCGGATGCGTTGATTACAACTCAAACATTAAATGTGACTCGGAGGTTATGGAGAAACAGGAGAGAATAATTCGAAGCCTAAAAAACATGGGGGCGATTGAGTCGCTTACATGCACACCATACCTGTTCGACAACCCGTTGAGAAAAAATCAGAAAACAGCTTGGGCGGAGAGCTCCGCAGTACTATATGCAAATTCAATCATAGGTGCCTCGACAAACAAGGAGGGAAGCCTGACGGCACTTGCTTCAGCCATACTCGGTTACACTGCGCGAACCGGCGTACATCTTCGAAACGGAAAGAAACCCAGGATTCTCTTCGAATATAATGGTGAGCTTAAAGATGAGGTTGACTGCGGGCTTCTCGGATACGTCATGGGGATGAAAGCTGGAGCCGAAATACCGTATCTCCGGATTAAAAAATCCACTGGAAACATTCTTTGTTACAAGCAACTTCTCGCAGGCTTCGGCACTAGTGGGGCTGCACCTATGGTTTGGATAGAGAACCTCACACCGGGATTCTTAAGGGTGAAGAAACCTAGGAGAAAAATAGTTATTGATAGAACCGAGCTTGAGGAGCAGAAGAGGATTCTTTCTGAGGAAGCCTTGCCATTTCAAGGTGAGAGGCGGATCTTCATAACGGGCTGTCCCCATATGTCTCTGGAGGAGATTAAGAGTTTTCACGAAACTCTTAGAAGCATAGACAGGCTTTCCGTGGAAGCATGGATTTTCACCTCTCGGAACGTTTATTCAGAGGCTTTCCGAAAAGGCTTGTTGACAGAGCTTTTTGAAAAAGGAGTTAGAGTGTTTAAAGACTCCTGCGTCATGCATTGCAGCCTAAAGAAAGAGGGGGCACACGTTATTACAAACTCGGTTAAAGCAGCATATTACCTGCGTGGAAGCTTCAGGCTTAAAACAACCCTGAAGTCTTTAAAGGAGTTTATTAAAGAATACGGTGGCTAGCAGCATGGTTGTAAAGGTTAAGATCGTTAACACGGGTTTTGCCAGGGGAGCTCTACTGATAAGCCAGCAGCCAATATCCTTCTTCGGAGGAGTAGATCCGTTAACAGGAGTGATAGTTGAAAAGAACCATCCCCTAGAGGGGGTAAGCCTGTGCAGGAGGATTCTCGCAGTTCCCTCCAGTAAGGGGAGCACAGTAGGCTCCTACGTGATATATGGTCTTGCTAAAAGAGGCGTCGCCCCCTCAGGGGTAATACTTGGACAGAGGGACAGCATAATATCTGCCGGAGCAATACTTGGCGGAATACCGGCGGTTATAGCGGATATGCGGAGGATACTTTCATCTTTCAAAAACGGGGAAACAATCATTCTTGACGCTAAGAGGGGCAGAATACTAAGATCAACCTGACGGGTTTGAAACTCAAAGAGATATTTTGAAAGAGTATGGCCTCTCTCCGAAAATCCTCTTAGAGGCTTTAAAGACCTTTTCCCTGTGTTCTGGAAAAGTGTATACTCTAGCAAGACCCATGAAGCCCTTCAGAGATTGGACCATGGGGGAAACGTCGAAAACCGATTTAGGCATTCTCTCAGAATTCTCTCTTCCTATTATCTTTATGTCGAAACCGCTGTGTTTCTCACCACTATAGTCGGGATGATATGGCAGAGAGGGGACTGAAGGAAGGTCTAGGAAAACTAGGCTTGGAGCTAGATCAGCCTCCTCAGCAATTTCATTCTCAAGACTCCCCCGCAGTGATGGTCTGGAGATTAAAGAGTGGTAGAGAGGATCCTCATGGTGCATCATTATCTCGAACACGGATTTCAACAAAGACCTGTTTAAATATCCGGTTACAAGTCTTTTAGCTAACCTAGCTTCCTCAGTAGCTTCGCCCATTGAGAGTATTCTCTGTATTACTGAATAGTCATCTAGGGAGACATATTCCTCCGGGTCTCTAAACCCAGTTAGCCCTACTGCATCGTCGACCAAGAGCATCGCCCTCGAAAGCATTATCACTGCAGCCCTGACAGTCCTATGGAAGTAGACTGCCTTAAACATCATGTATCTTGCAATGAATAGGGATTCCAGAGCGTATAATGCTGCCTCATCGATGGCGAGAGAATCTTCCCATAGAAGCATGGAATCTATGATCCTTTCAGAATCTATTAAACCGTATTCAACGCCTGTGAAGAAAGAATCCCTCGGAAGGTAGTCGAGAATATCAGCGTCGAAGTAGCTGGAGATTATCTGGTTAACCCACTTGCTTCTCGAACTATCTTTCCCTATGGAAAGCCTGGAAACTTCTTCTGCTGTAAACCCCGTTTTGGAAACTATGTCCGCAATCTCAGTCCTGCTTATAAGCATGGATGCCACTTCCTCATGAGTCATACGCCTTTTCTCGCTAAGCACTTCTTCGAACGTATGTGAAAAAGGCCCGTGGCCAATGTCGTGAAGCATGCCGGCCAGCCTTATTAGCTGAAGCTCATCCTCATTCGCCTTCTCAGGATAATAATTAGTCAAGTGAGAAAATATTTTACTGGCTGTCAGCATTACGCCCAGCGAATGAAGGAAACGCGTGTGGACAGCACCCGGGTAAGTTAAGTGGGCTCCAGCCAACTGTTTAATTCTTCTAAGCCTCTGAAAAACAGGAGTATCAATCACACTTCTTTCCACATCCGTTATGTGAATGTATCTGTATATCGGGTCCCTTATCTCCGCCACATACTTCAAAACTTCAAGACATGCTTTAATAGAGCCTCTAATAAGCTTTAGGAGTATGGCGGACAGGGTGAAAGGGGTTCATATAAGCTTTGAAGGAATAGATGGCTCGGGGAAAACGACTGTTTCCACAAACCTCTATTTGAAACTTAGGGAGAAGGGCTATCCTTGCTTCTATACTGTTGAACCAACATTCATGCGGGTTGGAGCATTGATAAGACTTCATGCCTCAAAGATACGTAACGCTCCACAATACTACTTGGCACTACTCTTTGCTGCAGACAGGGTTGAACACTATGAGAGGGTGATTAGGAAGAGGCTTGAAAAAGGCTACTATGTTATTTCAGACAGATACGTTCACTCCTCTATCGCCTACCAAGGGGGACTCTTAAACGACCCGGAATGGGTTAGAATCATTAACAACAAGGTTCCCCCGCCTGATTTAGCAATCTACCTCGACATAGATCCAGAGAACGCTCTAAGAAGGAAGAAGGTTTCAGGACCTTTTGAAGATGTTTCTCTCCTCAAAAAGATAAGGAGCGTTTACATGAAGCTTGTTGAAAATGGGGAGCTAATCATGGTTAACGCAGAAAAACCCTTAGAAGAAGTATTAGGGGAAGTGACTAAAATTGTCGAGAGTAGGCTTAATCTTGATTTATCGGGTTAAATCTTCTTCATCAAAATCCTTTGTTAGTACTTCCCTTATCCTGCGAGCCTTAACGTCGCCTATTCCCTCAACCTGCTGCAGATCCTGCTCGCTTGCGTTGAAAACCCTTAAGGGCGTCTTGAAGTATTTTAAAAGTTTTATTGCTGTAGTCCTCTCCACCAGCGGCAAGCCTGAGAGAAGGAAAACCTGCTGGTCGGCAATGGTTTCAGGCTTCTTCTCTCCCCTGACCTGAAGATGCTTCTTAAGCTCCTTTTGCTCTCTTAGGGCGATGGCGTAAATAAGTTCCGCAGACTCCCTGGCGTCTCTGGACCAGAGCAGAACAGTCTTATAACCTGTTATGAGCGCTGCGATAGCGCCTCTTACCGCGCTAGGCCGAATACTGCTCGACGGTGCATAAACATCTTTTCCTTCGATCAGGAAAACAGGTATTTCATAGGAATCTGCTAGAAGCTTAGCCTGCTGGAAAAGCCTTGAGTCTATTATTGACGACGTGAAATCGTTAACCGTCTTCCTCTCAACACACACCCTCTCTGAAAGAACATAGTCTCCAACGTCGAGCTGGCTGAAAGTAATCTTAGCCCCCAGTTGGGCGAGTTCATTGACAACGGGACATGCTGACTCCCTGTTGTCAACTATTATGCTCACTTTATCTTCACCAGCTTCATCCGACGGGATAAATTTGGTTAGGGCGTAATTAGAATCATTCTTAGACTCGTTTTGCCTCCGAATCATTTCCATCTCCTCTATCATTTTTCTCTCTCTCCTGCGAGCAATCCAGAGATACTGTTCGTCACGAGTATCTTGAAAGTATAGAATATATACTTTGCCAGGCGCGTTGCGGCCTGTCCTGCCGACTCTTTGAATAAACCTTATCCCGCTTGGAGTATTATCGTAGAAGATGATCGTGTCTGAGGAGGAGATGTCGAGCCCCTCCTCGCCGACTTGCGTCGCGACCAGAATATTAAAATCTCCCCTTTTGAATTTGGAGAGAACCTCGTCTTGCTCCTTCTGAGACTGCCCCCTGTCGCCGATTTTAGAAGCTTGCCCCACCAGTCTCGTAACCTTTAAACCTTCAACCGAGGAGAGCTCTTTCTCTATGTCTTTCGAGGCGATACGGTAGCTTACAAACACTATTATCCTCTTCACCCCTGATTCAAGCTCCTTCTTAGAAAGCTCGATGAGCTTCAGGAGCTTCGCGTTATCCTTCTCTAGTCTCAGGAGCTCAACCGCGTCCAGTATCCTCTTATCCGTGATTATTTGAGACAAGTATTTTGGCGAGCCGGGTTTCCTAGTTCTCTCAACTATTCTGCTTATAAATTGAAGGAAGTATTTGGGACCAAGTAGATCCAGCCTCTCTAGGGCTATTACCAGATACCTTGCCCTAGCCAAGTTTTTCAAAGCATCCACGAGCTCCGGCTTATCCAGAAATGGACGGTCTTTAATCGCATTAATCATCTCCGTTATTTCAGTAAAATTGCTTGGTTTTTTCCCCCATGGGAATGCTTTAAGCGCTTGGTTAATCTGATCGTTAATAAACCCTTGGATAAGTGATCTGGCTTCCTTCACCAACGGGCTTAAAGGCACTGGTACAAGATGATACTCGATCCTCTTAACATATGGAGTAACATCACTATCGCTCCGAGTTCTGAATTCTAGTCTTTTCATTCCGAGGTTTCTCATTAAAGTCTCAATATCTTCTCTATGGGAACCTGGTGAAGCGGTTAACCCTAGCATTAGTGGAGAAGGACATTCTGAAGCATAACGCTGGGCAATAGTTATATAAGCGTAATTGCCCTTGGCCCTATGTGCCTCGTCGAAAACCATCAGTATTACGCGCGGCAGCTGAACATTCCCTTTCAGAATCTCGTTTCTGAATAGCTGTGGGGTTGCGAAAACCAGCCTGTAGTCGGTAAAGACCCTTTTTGCCACAGGCGTCTCCCCAGTCCAAAGTGCAAGAAGATCCGGGTTAATTCTCAGGCAATCCTTGAAAAAATTATAATGCTGTTCTACGAGAGGTTTAGTGGGAGCTAGAATAACACATACGCCCTCGCTTGTCCGGAGCTTCTCAGCAGCAACTAGAAGAGCTATCACGGTTTTTCCAAGACCCGTAGGAAGAACTACTAGAGTACTTTCTTTGAGGGCGGCTAACGAGATGTTCATCTGATAGCTTCTTGCACGGACTTTTCCACTCCTTATCAAAGGATGTACAATAAACCCTTCTGAATCTACTTTAAAGAGGCTTGAAGCTCCCATTTTAACCCGTTCCCACAAGCTCGTCCCTTATCTTTTTCAAGGTTTCAACAATGTTCTTCATCTTAAGCTCATCTTTAACCTTAAACAGGTGTTTCTCAATTTCTCTTAAAAGAGAGAGG